>CAYSJO010000262.1:0-2312 GCA_964431285.1 uncultured Planctomycetaceae bacterium | reverse complement strand
GCCGCAAACTGGAAGAAGCCCGCCAGCGACGTCAGGACCCAAGGGCAGTTGCCTGACACTCAACTCGATCCCACAATGAACTCAAACTCAACTCGCTAACGCCAGCCTGCTCAAATTCCAGTTCCCGCTGAACCAGCACACTTTTCACGAGCAACCGCTTCGAGCTGTTACCGCTCCTCTTCCGTGAGCGTGATGATGTATTTGACGGCCATGTGATCATCCTTGATCAGGTACGGGCCCACAGTCTACAGAAAATTGAGACATGACGGTCCACTAATCGTCCTTCCCATTCTCGATCGGTTTGCGAATCTCCTCAGGAATTCCTCAATTCTCTTCTCCGGCCGATTACGAACGCACGGATATTCGAGCGGCATCAGAAGTTACCCAGTCGGAATAACCGACACCTGACGCCCTACTGTTCAGACGTGTTCGCAGTCGGGTGTGTTATTTCGGATCTGGAAGGTTTTAGTGGTCGTAACCCGACGTTGATCCCACAACAATCCACAAGACTGCGTGCTTGCGGAGCACGTTGCTAACGACGAATACTGCGGACTTTGGAACGTCGCTCTTACGGAGTAACCTGTTCTACTTATTCTGTAGACAGACGCCGAAAGCCGAACCATGAGCGAAGTTCTCGATGTCATCCGTGAACGCATTCAATGCCGTTTTCCGCTGATGTTCCTGTCGACGTGGGAAGAGGAACGCTGGGAATCGGAACTGGCCAGTCTGGCTCTGGACATTGACCGCGGCCTGGTCGTGTGGACGGCCACAGAAGGAGCGTCTCCACCACTGGACGTGGATGGCGGGGGCGACGGGCTCTCTGCGAGCAGGTTTCTGGATCAGATTCGGGCGTACCCGCGCGATCATGTGTTCCTGCTCAAGGACTTTCACCCGTTTCTGTCCGATCCCGTAGTCGTCAGACAGTTGCGCGATCTGCTGCCGTCGCTGGCCGAGCAGGACAAGACAATCCTGATGATGAGTCCGGAATCGAGTATTCCCGTGGAACTCCGCCGCGACTCGGTGGCCGTCGAACTCCCGCTGCCGGGGATCGACGAGATTCGCGACGAACTTCGGGAGCTGATGATTCAGCGTCAGCACAACGGTGAGCCACATTTGCGCATGGCTCCGGAAGAAGAAGAACGGCTGCTGAAGGCCGTCATGGGTCTGACAGCGCGGCAGGCCCGTCAGTCATTGTCGCGCGCATTGCTCGGTTGCAGCGAACTGGATGACGAGGTCTACGCACTGTTGATCTCCGAGAAGAAGCACATGGTGCAGGGCTCGGAGATGCTTGAGTTTCACGAGCTGGCTGAAGGCGCGAACGACATCGGCGGATTGGACTCCCTGAAAGACTGGATACACCGCCGCGCCGACGCATTTTCCGAGAAAGCCCGCAAAAGGGGCATCCCGGCGCCCAAAGGCGTGTTGCTGCTGGGAGTACAGGGTTGCGGTAAGAGTCTGACCGCTCGAGCCGTCGCACGGATCCTCAGCTTCCCGGTCGTGCGACTCGACGTGTCGACTTTGCTGAGCGGGGATCTTGGTGGCTCGGAGAAAAACCTGCGTGATGTTCTGAACCTCATGGAGATGATTGCCCCCTGCGTGCTGTGGATCGACGAAGTCGAAAAGGGATTCGCCGGCGTGACAGACGGGGCAGGTGGCGATTCCACCATGGTCCGCCTGATGGGCCGCTTCCTGACATGGATGCAGGAGAAACCCGCTCCGGTCTTCGTGGTGGCCACAGCGAACTCGGTCACGGGCCTGCCGCCGGAAATGTTGCGACGTGGTCGTTTCGACGAACTGTTTTTTGTCGACCTGCCGAACTACCACGAACGCAAATCGATCTTTGAAATCCACATGCGGAAGCGCAATCTGGATCCCGCGGACTTCAACATCAACGAGCTCTCTGAATCGTCGGAAGGCTACAGCGGTGCGGAAATCGAGCAGTCCGTGGTGACGGCGCTCGTCGAAACATTCAACGACGGCCGGACGATGACTCAGAAGGACCTGGACGATTCGGTCGCAGATACAGTACCTCTGTCCGTCACAATGGAAGAAAAAATCTTCGAGCTGCGTGAATGGGCTCGCAGCCGATGCCGTCCTGCGACTCCGGACAGTCGTGTGCTGCAGATGCTGGAGGAAGAGCATCGCGACAAGACCGGTGAAGAGAACCCCGATCTGATCAACCTGATCGACGACGACGACATGCCGCCCAGCGAGACCGAGGAGCCCGGCTGGGAGAAGATCCTGAATGACGGTCAGGTCCGGGCGGCGCTGTTGGAATATGTGTCTGGTCAGGACGAAGTCACGTTCAGCCA
>CAYSJO010000261.1:0-7800 GCA_964431285.1 uncultured Planctomycetaceae bacterium | reverse complement strand
CGCATCGATCAGGCCTTCATTGACCAGATCGACCGCGATATTCACGGCGGCAAAACCGGTTCGCTTGGCGTTACGCGTTTGAAGCATCCAGACCTTGCCACGCTGCACGGTGAACTCGATGTCCTGCACTTCCTTGTAATGCTGCTCAAGCGTCTTGCCGATTTCGTCGAGCTGAGCGTGCGCTTCCGGTGCGTCCTGAGCGAGCGTTTCTTCGATCCGCTTCGGCGTGCGCGTTCCGGCGACAACGTCTTCGCCCTGCGCGTTGATCAAATAGTCGCCACAGAATCCGGGCGTTCCGATCGAACAGTCGCGGGTCAGGCCAACGCCGGTGGCACAGTCGTCGCCCAGGTTGCCGAAGACCATCGCCTGCACGTTGGTGGCCGTACCCCACTCGTGCGGGATACCGTTCATGCGGCGATAGACCATGGCCCGGTCGTTCATCCAGCTACCGAACACTGCACCGATGCAGCCCCATAGTTGCTCGACAGGATCGTCCGGGAATTTCACACCGGCATGTTCTTTGATGACACCTTTGAACTGCGTAACGATGTCCTTGAGGGCATCGACTGACAGGTCTTTTTCGTGCTCAGCACCGACTTCCTCCCGCGCCTTGTCGAGGATGTCTTCGAAGTGGTCGGGATCGGTTTTTGTTTCCGGCTTCAGGCCGAGAACCACGTCGCCGTACATCTGAATCAGGCGGCGGTAACTGTCCCAGGCAAAGTGATCGGCACCAGCCTGTTTGATCAGAGCGTTAACGACTGTTTCGTTGATGCCGATGTTGAGGACGGTGTCCATCATGCCCGGCATGGACTCGCGGGCACCTGAGCGACATGAAAAGAGCAGCGGGTTTTCGGAGTCGCCGAACTTCGCGCCCATGATCTCTTCAACTTTGGCAACGGCTTCCTCGACCTGCCCCTTCAATATGTCCGGGTATTCCCGGCCGTTGGCATAGAAGTACGTGCAGAGCTCGGTGGTGATCGTAAAACCGGCGGGCACGGGGAGTCCGATGCGGCTCATTTCGGACAGGTTTGCGCCTTTGCCCCCCAGCAGAGGTTTCATGGTCGCATCGCCGTCGCCCTGACCACCACCGAATGAATAGACGTACTTCGTGTCTGCCATTTCTCTATGTTCCTTCCAGATTTGAGTCCCGTGTTCGTTTTCCTGATCGCGGTACGAACACAGATGAATTGAATCGAGGATCCGCGAGACGGCTGGACCGTCCGCCGCTGCTGTTTCGGGTGCCGAATCCCAAGTGTTGGATTCAGGTCAGAAGCGTTCTCGTTCGAGTGGAGCGGCATTTCCAGAATGCCAGAACGACTCGAAAATCAGACGTGCCAGAACAGTCCGTCGCGAGCGCGGGGTCTCTGCGCATCGGGCACATCAGCGGCTACGACACCCTATCTATCAATGGTCTTCGAGAGGGTCAAGCGACCTGTCACCACACACGACGCAGTTGTGTGGCTGTGGGTCGCCGTAACATGCCGGACACATGTCACCTGACAGGCAAAAGTCCTGACTGGAATGATCGTTGTTGATTCGCGAAGCATCAGGTCGGGTTGCCTTTCGTTATTCTGAAGCGATCGACGGAGTCATGAAACATTCAATCACGCGTCTGGGAAGCCACCGCGGAAATGACATCGAATCATCTCCAGAATGTCGCAACAAACTTGATTGCGTTTCTGAAGTCCGTTGGTAAAGTGCCAGCCGTCTTCACATCGCTGGGCAAGTTCGCCCGCCTCGAAAGGAGATTGAAATGCACGACAGACTTTGTCCTGACTGCGAACCTTTCGGATGGAAGACTGAGGGTACGAGTCGTCAAGTCGTGCAGAGTGTCAGGGCCGCCGCAGCTCTTGCTGCGATGCCTGAAAGTCCCCCTCCTGTGCGGGCCAGCGTCACTGTCGAGTCGGGCGTCAAGCTGAACGCTCGCTGCTAACTTCGCCCGGTCGGTGCATCGCCGGGCGACCTCTTCTGGTCATTCTGTGCGAATCTGCGCCACGTTGTTTTCATTTCACACCGCTGCGTCATCTCTCATCTCACATTCTTACGCAGTTACAGAAAGAGCAGAGCCTTGGCCGACTCAGGGAAGCTTACAGACGCCAGTTCGAACGACACGTCAAGTCAGGCATTTGATGACGTCACTGCCTCATCAATCGAACCATCACTGCGATACTCAGTCAGTCAGATAACGACCTGTCGCAGCTCGTTTGAGGACGACATCAGGCACTGGCAGGAAGCAGGGCTATCAGCTATCGGGTTGTGGCGACGTAAGTTCGACACATGTGGCGAAGCCGAGTCGCTTGAGCTGCTGCGCGCGTCTGAACTGGATGTCACAACCGTCTCGTTCGCGGGGGGATTCACAGGCTCCCAGGGTATCGACTTTCAGGAAGCTCTGGATGACGCATGGCAGGCCGTGTTCACAGCTGCATCTGTCGGGGCACGTACACTGGTGATCGCTCCCGGTTCCCGCGGCCGTTACACGGATCGCCATGAATTACGAGTGGTCGTCAAAGCGATACGGGAACTTGCCGTTGGTGCTGACGAGTTGGGCGTCAATCTGGCAGTCCTTCCAATGGCCGCGCAATTCGCTCATCGCTGGACAACGCTGCATTCGCTGGATGGGGCCTGGGACCTTGTGAACCGGATTGGTCGTGACAACGTCGGCATCGTTTTTGACACGTTTCACTTCGGTCATGATCGAGAACTGATCAAGAGGCTGCCGCGATTCAGTTCCGCCATCAGTGTCGTCCAGGTCAGCGACACGATGCCGTCACCGCAAAACTGCTATGACCGCTGCCTGCCTGGCGATGGTTCCGTGCCGTTGGCCGAGATCATGTCCACGCTGATCGAGAGTGATTTTCGTGGCGACATCGACCTTCAGTTGTGGTCATCGAGTGTCTGGAATGATGCTCCATTGGATGTGCTGACTGCCTGCCGTGAGCGCATGCAGTACGTGCTGACGAATTCCCTGTGTCGCGAGCAGCAGTCCGTCTCGGCTTGATCGATTCAAGCGATTCGATTCAGATGCCTTTCCGCGAACTGCAGAGTTCGCAGTTGGACTCGAGATGAGTGATTCTCCCGCCGTTCGCGTTGAGGGGCTCACGCATCGCTACGGCGAGCGTGTCGCGCTCGACAGCGTGGAGTTCGAAGTCAAACGTCAGGGGATCTTCGGCTTTCTTGGCCCCAATGGCGGTGGCAAGACGACTCTGTTCAGCATTCTCAGTACGCTCTTGCCCATCCAGCGGGGATGTGCGTCAGCACTCGGTTTCGATGTGGACCGACAGAGTCGTGAATATCGCGAGCAGATCGGCGTGGCGTTTCAGTCTCCCAGCCTGGACCGTCGGCTGACGGTGCTCGAAAACCTGGCACATCAGGGCGAGCTGTACGGGTTGACTGGCCGCAGACTGCGAGAAGTGGCCGACACGTTGCTACAGCGATTCGATCTGACAGACCGCAAGACGGATATTGTTGACACGCTTTCAGGAGGCCTGAAGCGGCGAGTCGAACTGGCTAAGTGCCTGATGCACCGGCCGGCTTTACTGCTGCTTGACGAACCATCAACCGGTTTGGACCCAGGTGCCCGGCACGACTTGTGGGCGAATCTTGAGCGGCTACGGGCCGATGACGGCGTCACCGTCGTCCTGACAACGCACCTGATGGAGGAGGCCGAGCGGTGTGACGAGCTGGCCTTGCTTGATCTCGGGCGGATCGTTGCCCACGGTAGTCCTCTGGAACTGCGTAGCACTGTGCCTGGCGAGTGCCTGACGATCGTCGCGGAGCGACCGGAGGAGTTGGGGCCCCGCATTACGGCTGAGCTGGAGTTGGACGTGCAACGCATCGGCGAATCTCTGCGCATTCAGCAGGCCGATGGAGAACAGCTGTTTGAAGGCCTGATGCAACGCTATGGCGAAGAGATTCGATCGCTGTCGCTGGGCAGACCAACGCTTGAAGACGTGTTTATGGTTCGGACCGGGCGGCGCTTTGCGGAAGACCTGTCAGCATGAGCCAGTCGGTCGAATATCAGTCGGACCCAGTTGGAACGGATGTCGTATCCAGCCGAGAGGATACGGACCTGCGGCCATCGATGTGGCTTACTGTGTGGACGTTAAGTCGGCGGGAGATCGTACGATTTCTGCGGCAGCGGTCCCGATTGATCGGCGCGCTGGCAACACCGATCATGTTCTGGGTGTTGTTTGGGGCCGGACTGCATGAGTCGTTTCAGGCACCCGGCTGGGCAGCCGGCGAGATGAGTTACCGCGAGTTCTTTCTGCCCGGAATCACTGCACTGATTCTGATGTTCACTGCCATATTCTCTGCCATGTCGATCATTGAAGACCGGCATGAAGGATTCCTGCAGGGTGTGCTCGCTTCGCCTGCGTCCCGATCCTCGATTGTCCTCGGAAAAGTACTGGGCGGAACGTTTATGGCAGTGTGTCAGGCAATAGGGTTCGTCGTTCTTGGATGGCTGCTTGCCGTCAGCGGTGTCGCCAAGGAAATGCAGATCAGCCTGTCGGCCGGCGGAGTCTTCGGACTGATCGCGTTCATGGCGTTGCTGGCGTTCGGGTTGACCGCGCTGGGGTTCATGCTGGCCTGGAAACTGGATTCGATTCAGGGGTTTCACGCCATCATGAATCTGTTCCTGATGCCGATGTGGCTCCTGTCCGGATCGTTTTTCCCAGCAGCGGAAACGGGATTCCTGTCTGTGATTATGCAGTTGAATCCACTGACCTATGGAGTGGCCGGGATTCGACAGTTGCTGTATACCGGATCGAGTGATGTACTGACTCAACAGGCGAACGGTGGCTTGCCGACTCTGACCGTGTGCTTTGGAGCCACCGCTGTGTTCACTCTGGTGACGTTCTGTGGGGCCGTGTTCAGCTGCCGATCGGCGCGGGTGAGGTAAAGCAATGCGACCAGCCTGGTTAATAACTGGAATCCTTCTGTGGACTGCCGTCGGCGTGTCGTTGTTCTCGATGTGGAATCGACCAGCCCCACCTTCGGCTGATTCATCGTCGGCGGACGAAACTGGACGCGGCACCGTGCTGGTCAAGCCCGGCAGCGATCCGGATGCAGGCGAGGATGCAGAACCAGAACATGTTGAACCAGTCGAAGTCCAACCTGCCTGGTCGGAAGCCGGAATCGACGACTTTACGCTGACGGACCGTTCTGGTGAGGCCGTTTCGAAGAACGATTTACGTGGGACTCCGTGGATTGCATCGTTCATCTTCACGCGTTGTGCTGGTCCCTGCCCCCGCGTGGCTGAGGCCATGAAGACACTGCAACGTCGCTATGAAGGACGTGACGTTCGCTTTGTGACATTCACCGTCGATCCGAAGAACGACACGCCGGAAGTGCTGACGAAGTTCGCCAACTTCTGGGAAGCCGATCCGGAACGTTGGTTCTTTCTGACCGGTGATCGCGACGACATCTACCGCCTGATCAACGCAAGCTTCCTGATGCCCGTAATGGAGTCACCTGATCCGGAACCAGGTTGGGAAGTGATTCACACGACGAATGTCTGCCTGGTCAATCCAACCGGGCGAGTTGTCGGTAAGTACAACTCGCTGAGTGACACGGAAGTCGCGCTGATGCGACGTGATCTGGATGGCATGCTCGATCAACTTACCGCCGACTCAACTGATGACTCGAACGACCCTGACGGAGGCGTCGAGTGATCCTGCTTGCCGCGGAGTTGCCGGACTGGCTGGCGTCGCTGCCGCTGGTCAACGCATCCTTGAACGGGCTTTCGAGTTTGCTGCTGATTGCAGGGATCGTGCTGATTCGTGGCGGTCATCGAAATGCACATCGCAATGTCATGCTCTCGGCCTTTGCCGTGTCAGTCGTGTTTCTGGGCTGTTACCTCACGTATCACCAGGGCCTCCACCACTACACCGGGTCGCATGGAAAGTCGTTCGGCGGAACCGGGGGACTGCGGGTCGCGTACTTCGTGATTCTGGTCAGTCACGTTGTTCTGGCGGCGATCGTGCCAATCCTTGCCATCATGACGATCGCGCGTGGACTCAAGGCCGACTGGGAACGTCATCGCCGGATCGCGAAGATCACGTTTCCAATCTGGCTTTACGTTTCAGTGACTGGTGTCGTCATCTACCTGATGCTGTACCATCTGCCGCTGGCGTAGCCGTTGAAGGAAAGCAGTTCGATGAGAAACAAACTGACCCGATTAGTGATCATCCTGATCGCCGTTGCCGGGCTGAGCCTGAGCGGACCAGGTGTGCAGCGAGCTTCCGCATGTCCGATGTGTAAAGCCGCAGCCGAGCAGGACGATCGGCAGCCAATGGCTTACATGTACAGCATTCTGTTTATGCTGGGCGTGCCGGGGACGATGGGTATCGGAATGGTTGTCGGGTTGGTCGTGCTGGGACGCAAGGAAGCCGAAGCGATGCAGGATGCGGGCATGGCGGACACGGTCTGATTTCCGGAACAGGACATTGTTTGTTCCGGCCTACGATTCATCGACCGGCCGAACGATCAACGTCGATCGATTCACATCGATGACCTCGACCCGTGTGTTGACGGGAATTGTGCCCTCTTCCGATCTGGCTCGCTGTCTCTGACCGTTGACCAGTACGACGCAGTTCGGCTTCAGGCTGGAACGGGTCAGACCCTTGTCGCCAATCAGCTTTTCGAGTTCTTTAGTGCGTCCAGACGCCTTGTCGACACATGGATCGCAGCATCCGTCGCCGCACCAGACACACGCTTCGCAGCCACATCCGTGACCTGCCGAGCAGCAGGTCGCTCCCTCGGCGGCCTCACCGGCCCCGCCACAGCAGGTGGCGGCCTCTCCGATGCCGTCGCAACACGCGGCGATCTCACAGCAGTCACATCGTGCATAGACGTAACCGGGTTCGCGCAGGAGTCCCCAGCTCGACAATTTTTGCCTCCAGGCCGGTCGTTCCACACGCGCAGAACGGCGTGGCGTAAAGCGGGCGGACCGCTCGAAGACGGAAACCAGCACGCGAGCGCTCAGTGATGACTCTCCCAAATGCTTCTCGCACAACCAGGCGGCCTCATCCAGGCTGGCGCACGCCAGATCAAGGGCAGCAGGAATCTCGGCTTCGACGGGGAGCGGATTGAATTGACCATGGCGCTGATCGTGTTGCCAGTCGTGGGCGCAATCGAACGTGAGAATGGCTCGACCGATCGATGCACCAATCGCGGTCAATAGCTCCTCAGACTGCACCACATCGTTGGCGTTCGCAGGACGCGTGCCTGAATGGCATTGGCCGTCAGCCGCAGTGCCCAAACGGGCCGCGAGTGAGGATAGATAGCCAAATGATCGGGCCGTCGGTTCCGCGTACTCCGACAGTGAGACGCGACGCTGGCACCAGTTCCGCTCGAGTTCAAGATGCTCTTCGATCAATTCGGCAACGCGATCCGAGAAACTGTCATCGATCGACGTAAAAACTCGATGGAACTCGATGGACGGCGGTGTGCTTACGGGACAGCGCCCAGTGAGCCAACCGCGAAATCAGACGGCCCTCGTCGCGGACATCATCGTCGAGTTTGAGCAGCCCCAGCAAAACCCCGAATGCAGCACTGAACTGCGCGAACCGTGAATCGGGTTCTTCGCGATGCAGTCGCGACGTTCGTAATCGGCAGCACGTTGGGGTCGTTACGGGTGGGCCCGGATTCAGCCCGCACCCAGTAGTTAACAAGTAAAGGAGCACGGACTCGTAGCTCAGGAACGGCAGCGAGCTGACGCCAAACTCGAGTTGCTGCATACTGCAGCATCTCGAGTAGGCCTGCCGGTATTTCGTGTCACGAAACGCAGGCTTCAGGAAT
>CAYSJO010000260.1:0-4541 GCA_964431285.1 uncultured Planctomycetaceae bacterium | reverse complement strand
GACGGGCATCGGCGATTCCGGCGCGGATCATTCCGCCATCCTCGCTCACCAGGCCGTGCTCAATGCGTGCGCTGCCCCTTAGGTGCAGAGCAATGTTGTCCTGCTGGTTGGCCCGGAGAATTGTCGAACACGTTTGCACGACAGTTCCCCAGTCTCCCAGTTCATAAGCCTGCGACGCTTTTTGTCGCTGCGCTTCGTGAGCGGGGCTCGGGTCGGCAAAAACGGGTGCCGCAAACATCGGCAGTAACAATGCCAGAACAGAAATGCGAATCCTCATACGTGGAATCCTTTCCGGTTTTGAGGGATCCCTTCCGGGCCTCAGGGGCAGCGGCCACCGCCGGCTAAAGCCGGCCGGCTGAATGGCCCGGGCAGTCGGTGTGTACAGTGAGAAACGTCCATGTATTGGCCGATCCCTGACCGATCGGCCGAGGACTATACCCTTGGACGCGGATCTGGCAAATACGTGTTCCGACTGCTGCAGAAACAGGCCTCAGGGGCTATTCTGGTGGAAATGGCTGTGCTTCAGCCGGAGCAAATCCACGCACGTGTGAGACAATGTTTCATCATCTGGGAATCTTTCTGCAGGTCTGCGTTTTGACGTTTCTGCCCTGTCTGATCCTGTATCAATTGCAGTACGGGATTAAGCTGGTCCTGATGCCGGCCTGCACTGTGGGTGGCATTCTGCTGTTCTGGCTGGGCACCATGCTGCGTGAAAAGACGTAGCGAACGACTGGACGCGGGAATGCCGAATCGCCGGGTATCACTGTTCGCGGGGCTCCTGATCGCTTCAGGATGGATGGCTGTCCCTGCAACCGCCACAGCGCAGGATCCTGTCCGTTTCCGCACGCTTTTCTCCGTCGATGTGGAACCGCGGGTTGTCAGGATTCTCGAAACCGCTCGGGAACACATCCGTGAAGGCCAATGGGAACAGGCCATCCCCATTCTTCAGGAACTGATTGAAACGGGCGGCGATTCGCTGATTCCGCTGGAGCCTGGTCGGTTCGGGAATGTGGCTCAGTATTGCCACCTGTTGATTTCGTACATGTCACCATCCGGCCTCGCGGAGTATCGCAATCGTGTCGATGGGCAGGCAGCCGAGTGGCTTGCGGATGGCCGAGCGAACCTGGACGAAGCCCCGCTGCGACGGATCGTCGAACGCGCCTTCAACAGTTCATCTGGCGACGAAAGCCTGTGGCTGCTGGGCGAGCTGGCGTTCGAACAGGGTCTGTACGCTCAGGCCCGACGGTACTGGCAGCTGCTTGTTCCACCTCGCCCGACAGTCGCTGATGAACCGGACGCGGACGAAGCACCGGTGTACCTCACATATGTCAATCCAGACATCGACGCCGCGAACGTGCTGGCAAGACTGGTTCTGTGCAGCATCTTCGAAGGAGACGTGCGTCGCGCGGATGTCGAGCTGTCGGTATTTCAGACTTTGCACCCGGATGCAGAGGGCAGTCTGGCGGGCCAGTCCGGAAAGCTTGTCGAATTGTTGACTGCGCTGTTTGAGGCGGAACGCAAGTGGCCCTCTGTTCGCACGAGTGCCGTCCGAAACGCGACGTTTGGCGCTCAACCAAGCCGCAGCCCCCAGCCGGTCGGCGAACCCGTCATCAACGATGTGGCCTGGCAGAACATTTCCATTCCCGGAACACGATTGAAAGGCCCGGCGGGTCGAGCCGACACGCTGAGCCTTTTTCCGCTGGTGCACGACAGGACGCTGTTCGTGGCGAATTCAGGCTCATTGTTTGCTTTCGATCTAATTACCGGCCGGCCCAAATGGCCGATTGACGACGATGACTCGGGCGAGATCATGACCAGTCTGCTTCACGGACCCGTCATGTCCGACCTGCCCTCTTCCGGTGTGCCACGGTACACGATGACGATCAGTGACGGACGTTTGTATGCGCGGATGGGATTGCCATTCACCAGACGCTCGGTTCATGAGGGCAGTTCTTACACGGAACTAGTCGGCGTCGATCTGTCCCGTCAGGGAGACGTCACGTTTCGCGTAACACCGGACGCCCTCGACAACCAGCCCGTTTCACCGGAAGCCACCCAATGGAGTTTCGAAGGGTCGCCTATTGTCTCGGACGGTCGCGTCTATGCGACAGCGCGACGCGGTACCCCCGAGGACGAAACTGCTGTTGTCTGTTTCGACGCTGAAACGAGTCAGCTGATCTGGAAACGTCGCGTTTGTGTGAATGTTCGTAATGTCCCTGACCACTACAACCTGGTCGGTCACCAGTTGTTGACGCTGGGTGACGGTCGGTTGTTCCTCAATACGGGCACCGGAGCAATCGCGGCAGTGGATGCCATGACGGGACGAATGCTGTGGGTGATCACCTGGCCGGCCCGCAGCGATGAAACTTACGACCAGGAAAGCAATCCGCAACGGCACGGCCTGGTTCCCGGGCTGTATCACGGCGGAATCCTGTACGCGGTGACGAAGGCCAATGGGTTGTTCGCGCTCGACGCGACAACCGGTCAGCCGACATGGCGTCGGCAGATTCGAGATCGAATTCTGCACCTGCTGGGAATCGTGGATGGTCGTCTGATTCTGAGCGGCAATTCGCTGTGGGCGCTGGATGTCCACACTGGTGATGACGCCTGGCCGTCGCAAACGCGGCTTGGATTCGAGGACCCGGATGGATTCGGTTATGGCCGCGGAGTCGTCACCGAGCAATCCGTCTTCTGGCCATTGCGTGATGAAATCCTGCGAGTTGATCATCGAACCGGCGAGATCACACGTCGCGTCCCGCTCCGCCAGGCTTACGGACTGCAGGGCGGAAACCTGCTGATCTCCGGCAACCATCTCGTGATCGCTCAGGCGGAACGACTCGACGCGCTTGCAGACGTGACGCAACGTGTGGACGACTCGCTGCCAGAACCAGACGAAGTTGATCCGCCTGATGCCGTTTCACCATCCGACGAGTCGGGACTGAACGCAGTTGATCGCGACTCAGCGACGGCTGCGAATGTTCCTCGTCTCTGGCCGGTGCGACGTGTCTGGAATCAGAAGATTGGTCCGGACACGATCGTCAGCACGCCCGATAATCGTATTTCAGGCACGATGACCACAGGCCTGATGTCGCAGAAAAACGGCCAGACGCGACTGATGGATGGACGCAGCGGTCGGACGTTGTGGACGGTAAGTTCGAGCGAGAGATTGATCTGGTCGGCCCGTCATTCCGAAGGAATACTGCTGGCGTCCGCGGAACAACTCGAATCGCGCGGTCATGCGACTGGTCGGCTTCAGTGGCGAATCAGCCGCAAATCCGGTCGCTTTCGAGCGTTTCATGTTTACGCTGATGACACATCGGAAGCAGAACATCGACTCATCGCTCTGACCGACAGTGGTGTGACTGCCATCGACGTGAAATCGGGCCGGCGAGTCTGGCGATGGCCGCCGCACAATCGTCGCTGGACGATTCCGAACTCGGCGGCATACGGCCAGCCCGAGGGCTGGGCTGCCGACCGCTCATCGCTGTTGATCCGTCCGGCGGATTCCACGGACTATTCGTTGCTTAGTTTGCCCCAGGGGCGCCGGCTCCGACATGACTCGCTGCCGTTCGACATCGACCGTCCGGTTTCCTTCGTGACGGTTGCAGGTGGGACCGGGCAGGCTCTGGTCGGCATCTCAGACGTCAATACAATTCGATTGACGCGTCTCGCGGAACTCGGTCCGGAATGGACACAATCGGCGACGTCGCAGGCGCACGGAGCTCCCAGGGTTCTGACGTCCGGCGCTGTGATCATCGTGATCGAAGATGCGCAATTCGCGGTTCGCAGAGAACCAGCAACGGGCAACATCCTCTGGAAACAATCTCTCGGCCCCTTGCCGTTAAGCGACGTCGACCATGAATCGGTTATCACACGGGATGTACTTCTGGCCATGTCGGACGGCACGCTGCGCTGTTTTTCACTGCAGAAAGGAGAGTTGCAGTGGCGCCGACGCGTGGGAACCGGACGATGGTCTCTCCATCCGGCGGGTGCTGGCTACGTGATCTGTCGACCCGTGCCCGCCCGTGCGGCATCTGTTGAGACGGCCGAGGTGAAAAGACACCCGCGGATGGCCGTGTGCGACATTTCCAATGGGAATCTCATCCAGCGCATCGCCATCGACCCACACACCTACGTGGTCGACGTGCATGCCGGCGACAACTTCTACTGCATACGGACGACAGACACGCTGCATGGCTTTATTCCGTACGTCACCGCCACGGCAGAGTGATCCGACTCTCGAATCCACATTCCTCCGGCGCAGTAAGCAACCGGTAAGCAGAAGCGTAATCCGATACTGGGTTCAACAATGATGGATCACAACCGACCGCATGCAAAAGGGCGGGGATCACAGATCAAGCCACACAACCGTTTTGAATCGACCCATTATGAGGATGACTTTGAACAGATTGAGTGTGACGACGAATACCTTGAAAGCCTGCGGTCCGTTCCAACCAGATACATTCCCGACAACTCCAAATCCATCGTCAGCGAGAACGACAGCCCGGACGTAGGATTCCGGTATTCCGTCAACCCCTACA
>CAYSJO010000259.1:0-8014 GCA_964431285.1 uncultured Planctomycetaceae bacterium | reverse complement strand
TATCACCAGCTCGGGATCGAACCGGACCTGTCTGTGCCCGACGAACTCGGTCGCCCGCTTCGCAGTCAACCAGAGTCATCGCCCGTTGCAGAATTACTCGCATCGTCGTGACGGCGATAGCGCGACACGCCCCGGGCCGGACACGCACATGACCTTTCAATCGACAGGGAAGTTCGATCTCGTCGTCTGCGATATCGACGGTTGTTTGTCGCCGGAATCCCATGCGCCAATCAACGGCGTGGCGCTCTCAAAGATTGCTGCACACAACCAACTGGCCGTCCACGGCGGGGATCGACCAATTGTCACGCTATGCAGCGGACGACCGATTTCCTTCGTTGAAGCCATGTCCCGGTTCATTCACAACACGCGAATTCCCTGCGTTGGCGAAAACGGAGTCTGGCTGTACCGGCCGGACGTCAACGCATTCGAGTTGGACCCGGCGATTACCGACGAGCATCTGGAGACGGTTCACGAAGCCTCGAAACTCCTGCGGCACGCATACGAAGCCAAAGGTGTGACTCAGCAGCCGGGGAAGTCTGCAGCGGTCACGTTGTACCATCCCGAAACCGAATATCTGCGTTCTATTCTGCCTGCCGTCAACGATGAATTGGATCGGCGTGACTGGCCGTTTCGAGTGTCGATGACCTGGCTGTACATCAACTGTGATTTGCAACACATATCGAAAGCGACGGGGATTGACCGCTTGCTGACACTCACGGGTATCGATTCATCGAGAGTGGCCGGAATTGGCGACACCATGAGTGACAAGCCTATAGCCGACCGAGTTGCATTCTTTGCCTGCCCCGTGAATGCCGCTCCGGACATCAAACAATCTGCAGACTATGTTTCGCCGCTGGACGAGATAGACGGCGTGCTGGACATCCTCAGTCGGTTGACCACATAGCCGGTTAGCCTGACCCACCAGCCGTGATAAGCTTGTTCCCATCGGGGAATCACAAGGAGAGACAATGAGTCAATCTGCCAAAAACGTCCTTGGGGCGCCACTCGAAACCTGCTCGCTGGATCCGGTTACCGGGTTCTATCGCGATGGTTGCTGCAACACGGGATTTGACGACGCTGGACTGCATCTTGTCTGTATCGAGGCCACGGCCGAGTTTCTTGAATTCTCAGCAAACGTCGGCAACGACCTGAGCACACCAGTGCCGGAATATGAGTTCCCCGGTGTGAATCCAGGCGAGCGCTGGTGCCTCTGCGTGCAGCGTTGGAAACAGGCTCTGGAAGCGGGCATGGCACCGCCGGTCCATGTTGAGGCGACACACATTTCGGCCCTGGAGTTTGTCGATCTGGAGCAGTTGCAGGCGTACGCCGTGGAGTAATCGCCGATCGCCATCGTGTTTGGTTCACAGAGCCTGTAAATCTGGTCACGCGTCCATTTTATCCGCTTTCTCGAAGTTCCCGACGAAACTGCGATCTCGTGAACACTGACTCGTTGCCCCTCGATTGTGTTCTGATCGGCCAGGGACTGGCGGGAACCACACTCGGGTGGCATCTGCGCTGGCGGGGTATGCGTTGTCTGATCATTGACCGGGAAGAGTCGGTCACGTCATCAAAGATCGCTGGCGGTTTAATGACCCCAGTGACCGGCCAGCGTCTTGTGCCAACGTGGATGCTCGAAGAACTCTGGCCCGCCGCTATCGAGTTTTATCATCGAGTCGAGACGGAAACTCAGACTCGGCTTTTCCATCAGCGAGGTTACGTGAGGCTGTTTCAAAACGAGGTTGAACAGGACCGATTCGCGCAGCGTGACCTGGCGGACATCCCGGTATCGATCCGGCCACAGCCACTGGTCGATGAGGAATCGTTTCATAGCCCACTGGGCGGTTTTGGAATGCCGAAAGCCGGGCAGTTGGATGTGGCGGCCTATCTGAATGCGTCACGGTTGGTCTTCGAGCAGGCTGGTATGTACCGCGCGGCGGATGTCGATCCGACGTGCGGTATGAAGCCGGTGCCCGATGGAGTCCAACTGCCTGATCTGGGTCTCCGCACGCGGAGACTGATCTTCTGTCAGGGATTCGCAGCCAGAGCAAACCCGTGGCTGCAGGGCATTGAATTCGACCCGACCCGGGGTGAACTTCTGACGATTCAGGTACCAGGCCTGCGAGAGACTCGCGTCGTCAATCGCGGCGTGTGGCTGGCTCCGATAGGAGACGGATTGTTTCGCGTTGGCTCGACTTACGACCGGGACAATCTCGAAGCTGGGCCCACAGACGCCGGACGCGATGAGCTTTGTACGCGGCTGCGCGAATTCCTGAGATTGCCGTTTGATGTGATTGATCATTCGGCGGCCGTTCGACCGATTGTCGTGGGCCGCCATCCCATCATTGGGATGCATCCGCAATATTCACAATTCGGCGTGTTCAATGGTCTGGGGTCGAAAGGGGCTCTGCAGGCACCATTCTTTGCCGACCAGCTTGCGGACCTGCTCTCATCCAGCAAGTCACCCGATGACAGGGTCGACGTCCAACAGCGATTCACGCTTTCATCGAATTCGAACGTCACGGCGAATCGCAAGGCGCAGCCGCAGCTGACGGACCTGGCGCACTCAATTATTCGAAGTGCTGTGCGCCCCGGCGACGCGGTCATTGACGCGACCGCTGGTAACGGGCACGACACTTGCCTTCTGGCCCGACTGACGGGTCCCGAAGGAGTCGTGATTGCATTCGATGTCCAGGCGGACGCAGTGCAACGAACGCGCGAACGGCTGAAGCAGAATGGTCTCCACGGTGTGAAGATACTGCAGCAGAATCATGCGGAACTGAAGTCCGTCCTGCCGGAATCACTGCATCGCCAGGTAAGCGCGGTCATGTTTAACCTTGGCTACCTGCCCGGTGGGGACAAGCGGGTTGTGACGCTGCCCGATACAACAACTCGTGGAATTGGCGCGGCGTTGGATGTTCTGCGTCCCGGAGGTGTCGTGACAATCGTCGCTTACCCTGGACATGCTGGCGGCGCCGCCGAAACTACCTTCGTCGAGCAACTGCTGGAATCGCTCGACCGCAACGACTTTTCCACCGAGACAATTCAGTCGACTCCAGCAACCGCAACATCCCCGCGATTGCATGTGGTCAAACGACACGAGCAAAGTGATTCCGGAGTGCCGTGACGCATTACCACTTTTCGTTTGCCGCCCGACCGCTCTAATCCCGCTCGGTACACCGGCAGTCCACATCAGACAGACAGAACATGCTCTGCGACTTCCTTCAAATCAGCCCGCGAATCAGTGTTGCACCGGTCATTCATGGCAGTGGTGACTTTGCCATTGAGTTACGTCGGATCATGCTCAGTCACGAATTCGACTGCCTGGCCGTTCCTTTGCCTGGGTCGTTTCAGGATGCCGTCGAACAGGGCATCAATCACCTGCCGTTAATCTCGGTCGCGATCCAGCAGGAAGCGCCCAGTTTCCAAGCCAGGGAATGGACTGGCGACGTTTCTGACGGTGAAGAGGACAGGCAGGCCGACCAGGGCGTGAGTTACGTGCCCATCGATCCCTGCCAACCTGTCATCTCAGCGTTACGCATTGCAGTGCAGGAGCACATTCCAAGGGCATTCATCGATCTGGAAACTGACCGCTTTGAAACCCACGGAGTAGTTCTGCCCGATGCGTACGCGTTGAAACAGGTCCCAATCGAGAAGTTCGCGGCAGCGTCGCTGCTCGGCATTCCGCGACCGCCCGAAGGACAGCGCACCGATCGCATCACCATGATGGCCACACGGCTGAAGCAGCTTGAGAAACGTTATAAGCAAATCCTGTTTGTCTGCTCGCTGGCCGACTGGCCATGGATCCGGGAAGCCTACGTCAACGAAACCGAAGCATCTGCGGATGACGATCTCGTCGAAGATGTGCAGCTCTGCTCGGCGACTGAAAATTCGCTGCTGTTCCTGCTGGGCGAGCTGCCGTACATCACCGGCCTGTATGAGCAGGCCCGGGCCGAGCTGGACAGCGACGAGAACCTCTCCGTCGACGGCGTCAAGCAACTGTTTCTGGCATCGAGGGATCGATATCGCCGGGGGCTCAAGTCGCTCGCCCGTCGCGTCACGCCGAAGCTGTTGAGTGTATGTTTGAAGTACGCTCGGAATCTCAGCCTGATCGAACGCCGGATGACGCCCGACCTCTACACGTTGATCGTGGCGGGCCAGCAGGTATTCGGCGATCAGTTCGCAATTGAAGTGGCCGAGACAGCGACGACCTATCCGTACACCGAGATGTTGCCGTTTCCCCGCTGCTCATTCGGTGTCGATCAGATTCGCATGCCCGACGGTGACATATGCGACGCGGTGTCGCGGTTGCCGGGCCATCCAGTGACGTGGCGATCATGGACGCTCAACCGCAAGCCACCAAAGATCGATCAGCAGCGCTGGCAGATGCAATGGAATCCATACCGGTCATGCTCATGGCCGCCTGAGGATGTCGCCATCGAGAACTTCCGAAACCACGTGAAGTACGTCGCTCTGGGAATCATGGGAGCTGACCTGGCTCGCACGGAGAAATTCTCAACGAGTCTGATGGACGGGCTCGACATGCGCGATACACTGCGCAACTGGCATACGGGCGACCTGTACGTAAAGCTCTTTCCGCCTCAGGTTGGCGACCTCGACTGCGTGCTGATGTTCTTCGACTCACCCGCGGACCCGCGCGATTACCCATGGCGCATTACCTGGCAGGCCGAGCATCACGACGAATCCACGTTGTCATTGTTCGCGACGAACTACGTTGAAGATCTTGTGGGACCGGGCATCGGACTGGCGAAGTATGGCGGCGCGATGTTTCTGTTTCCCCCGCGTGACATTCCGGACCTGTGGCACGATCCGCGTCTGGACTTTGTCGACACGATGGAAGAGCGTCTGCTGGCCGGCGCCTGTATTCACAGCCGAGAACGTCACATCGCAGTCCTCAGTGAATCTCCACCGGGAATCGCATGGCGACGCGTGGCCAAACACTTCGGTAAGAAACTGTTGCATGTCCCGCTCAACCGTTTCAGCCAGGCCACAGTTCAGCAGCTCCGTATGGTGCATGTGCTGAATGGGCACGAAGTGCGAAGCTTCGCAGCACATTTCATTCGCAAGGGATAAGAGACACCTCGGATGTCAAATCTGCAATTTGCATTTTGAGATTTGTAATTGCCGTCCGTTCGTCAGGTTTAGCAGGCCGTTGACAAAAGTAACCCGACGCGTCAGCGAGGGATTTGAATCCTCTGTTTTCACTGGTTTTCGTCCCTCGCTGACGCGTCGGGTTGCCACCAACACCGTTTTTCAACGGGCTGTTAGCCCGGCAGCATCACCCGTCCGCCACTGGCCACAACCGTCTGACCGGTCATAAAGCTGGACTCGTCGCTGACCAGAAAACGAATCACATTCCCAATCTCTTCCGGCTTGCCAAGCCGCCCGGCCGGCGTGTTGGCGACGATGTGCGCGTGAGCCTCGGGAGAAAGAGTGTAGGCCATGTCCGTGTCGATCAGGCCGGGGCAGATGCAGTTAATCCGAATATTATGCTTCGCCCATCCCTGAGCCATACATCGTGTCATGGCAATGACTGCAGCCTTCGAGGCTGAATAGTGAACCTGATTCTCACGTTCGCGGAGGGCGGCGATCGAAGACAGGAGCACGATTCGCCCGTATTCACGCTGAATCATCTCGTCTTTGACGGCGTAGACCATGTTAAATGTGCCGTCGAGATTGACATCCATCGTGCGTCGCCATGTCTCCCAGGTCACGTCGGTTGCATGCTCAACAATGCTGATGCCCGCCGAGTGCACCAGAACGTCAATCGGTCCGAGGGCATCGCGCGTCTGGGCGACAATGCCTGCGACATCGTCTCGATTCGAAACATCACCCTGCACGGCAACGACCGTGCCGCCGGCCGTCTCGATTTCACTGACAGTCTGCTGTGCCCGTTCGTGATTACTCACATAATTCACGGCAACACGAGCTCCTTCGGCGGCCAGACGAACCGCGGCCGCCCGCCCGATGCCCCGTGTTCCTCCCGTGACCAGAACCGTCCGCCCGGCAAACTGCTGATCCGACATCGAAGATCCTCGTTTTGTGAAAGCTATGATCAGATAACCACCCGGATGATAGTCGTTTCTCCAACTAACGGAGTATCCTCGCCGACCTGGCGCGACTGGCGTCAGCATTGCCTGACCTGAAGCGGAGCCAACTGTGTCGACCGAACAACCCAACCGCTGGCGATGGTTTCTCACTCGGCTGATCGTCCTGATCATCCTCATCTCGGTGCCGTTTTGTATTCACTGGATTTACCGGTCGCTGATCGCGTTGCCTGAGGTCGTACACATCGCAACCGGAGTTGAAGGCGGACGATACCGCGCGGTCATGGAAGCTCTGGGGGGCGAACTGTCGAAGCGCACGGGCAGCCGTGTCGAGTTTCACCCCACGGCAGGAACCCGCGACAATCTGCGGATGGTTGTGACCGGGGAAGTCGACTTTGCGCTCGTACAGTCGGGTGTGCCCGATCAAAAGGACCTGAACACCAACACGCTGCGATGTGTGGGCAATGTGTATTCGGAGTTGGCCCTACTGCTCGTTCACACAGACAGCGGCATCACAGACGCGCATCAGATTGCCGGAAAATCTGTGTCGCTCGGACTCCAGCAATCGGGCGACTACGTGGCCGCCATCGAGATCCTGGATCACCTCGGGTTCACCGAGAGCGATATCAACCCGAAGTATCTGCAGTATTCAGACATCCTCAGTGAATTTCGAACGGGGACGCTGGATGCTGCCATTGTTGTTGTCGGACTTGATGCCGACGTCCTCCACACGCTGTCGGCCGAACATCTGGCCGACATTCTTAGCATTCCCTATGCGGATGCCTTCGCGACGCAACGACTTGCCTACCACGCGGTCGAATCGCCTGCGGGAATACTGCGGACGCGCCGGGGCGCCCTCCCCGCTCAGCCTATCCAGACGGTGGCGGTCAGCTCGCAGTTGATCACGCGATCAACCGTCTCGACCGGGCTGGTCCGAGCTGTGACAGACACCGTCATGGACCACCAGTTCCAGCGTGACAACAGACTGCACGAACTCTTTGACCATGGAGCTGCGTTCGCTCGCCATCGGCCCGGTCACACACTACACAGTGGGGCACTTCAGCACTACGACCCGGAACTGAAGCCACTTCTGCCTTCAGACTTCGTGGAGGCGACCGAGGGACTTCGGTCCTTTGTCGTGTCGAGCCTGATTGCCATCTGGTTATTCCTGCGCTGGTATCGTGATCATCGCTCGCGAGAAGACGAACATCGTCTGGACCAGTACATCCGACAGTTGCTGCAGATCGAACGTCGTCAGATGGACCTCGATCAGGGAACGTCTTTTGACGATGTCACGGCCCTGCAGGACATCCTGGATGAAGTGACGACACTTCGCCAGGAGGCCCTCGCTGAACTGACCGCTCACGAGCTGAACGACGACTCAGCGGCCGGCACATTCATTTCGATGTGCCATGGCCTGACGGAAAAGATCAACGCAAAGCTAAGCCGCCAGCGGTTCGACGTGAGTCTGCAGCGACTTGCGGATCAACAGCAGGCGAACTTCCCTCGTTCCCAGGATCAGAATACGATCCCCGCCACATCGGGCGATTAGCTCAGTTGGCTAGAGCGCTACGTTTACACCGTAGATGTCACAGGTTCGAGTCCTGTATCGCCCATCGACCCGGATATCACAGGGTCGCTTGAACCCTCGGAAACCTTGTTTTCCGGGGGTTTTTCGCTTTCGGTGGTCGCTCCTGAGACCTGCTGATTTGCAGGGATAGAACCACCAGTAGAACCACAACCCAGAATCGTGCTTCCACTCACCGCTCGCTGGAACGATTGCCGGAGTTGCATCTCGTAGTGTTTCATCGAGACGACGCCCGTGTTGCCCAGTCAGGCGTTGACGTCTCTGCGCGGGAAACCGGTCGCAATCAACTCCCGTAGGGTCAAAAAACTCCGCCCACCGTTAAATGCAGGCGATTCTTGCAACGGATCCCCCGCCTCACTCG
>CAYSJO010000258.1:0-3415 GCA_964431285.1 uncultured Planctomycetaceae bacterium | reverse complement strand
ACGACTCGAAGAAAGAGCAGAAACGGTATCACGAACTAGAGTACGTCAACGGAGAACCGGCCGGCCAGGCCGTACTGCATCGCTGGCGAGGCAGTGCATATCTGAGGCACCAGATGCTGGCACAAAGGAGTTAGGTGGTGATGAGTTTTGACAACCGCGGCACACCAGCACCGCGGGGACGGGAGTGGCGGAAGTGCGTGTATCGCCAGGTGGGAATTCTCAGCGCGAAAGAACAGGCGGCCGCATTGCGGGAAGTGCTGCGCACGCGACCGTACATTGATACGGATCGCGTTGGCATCTGGGGCTGGAGCGGCGGCGGTTCATCCAGTCTGCAGGCGATCTTCAAGTACCCGGACCTGTATCACACGGCCATTTCCATCGCACCCGTTCCGAATCAGAGGTACTACGACACGATTTATCAGGAACGGTACATGGGCCTGCCGAACGACAACGTCGCCGGGTACCGCGACGGTTCGGCGATGAACTTTGCGAAGCAGCTCAAAGGCAACCTGCTTCTCATTCACGGCACAGGTGACGACAACTGTCACTATCAGACGACCGAGATGTTGATCAACGAGCTGGTCCGACATAACAAGCCGTTCACCATGATGGCCTACCCGTACCGGACACACGCGATTCGCGAGGGTAAGAACACGACCCGGCATCTGCGCGGTCTAATGACGCGATACCTTGAAGAGAAGCTGCCGGCGGGGGCTTCAGATTAACGGTGCTGTCATTTGTCATTAGTTATTTGTCAATATTCATTTGTCATTGCTGCTCTGCCGGTCGCGGGAGGTGCGCTACATACATGAACGGTGTCCATTGACCTTGAAAATGACACATGAGAGCAGACAAATAACTAATGACAAATAGCCGGCAGGTAACGAGATCGGTCTGGCGGCAGGATGCCGCCATCACGCGAAACTGATTCTGCACGCATCCTTACCGCGACAGCCAGCCGCCGTCGATCGGGATGATGCTGCCGTGCATGTAATTCGACGCGTGGCTTGCGAGAAACACACACAGGCCGGCCAGTTCGTCCGGCTGTCCCCAGCGTCCGGCAGGAATGCGATCCAGAATTTGTGGTCCTCGGACCGGGTCGCTCTGCAGAGGCCCGGCCAGTTCGGTTTCGATGTATCCGGGGCAAATGCAGTTGACGTTGATGCCCTGGCTCGCCCATGAAGTCGCGAGCGACTTTGTCAGGCCCGCCAGCGCGTGCTTTGCCGAGGTGTAGGCCGAGATGTTCAGACCGCCCTCAAACGACATCAGCGACCCGATGTTGACGATCTTGCCACGGCCGCGAATGGCCATGAATTCGGACGCCTGCGTGGAGAGTTCGAACGCTGCATGCAAATGCACTTCCAGCAGATATCGCCATTCATCCAGCGGATACTCGCTCGGTGGATGTCGATGCGTGACTCCGGCGTTATTGACCAGAATGTCGACGCGACCCAGCTCGTCAACGACCTTCTGGACCAGGCCGGGCCGGGCGTCTGGATCGCCCAGGTCTGCGGCGATGTCAGCGAACCGTCGTCCACAGCCCTCGACAAGTTGCCGCGTATCTGAAGCGCTGCCGGATCGTGTGATACAGGCGACGTCTGCACCGGCCTGAGCCAGTCCCCAGGCGAGAGCCTGACCAATGCCGCGGCTGGACCCGGTCACAATGGCAACACGTCCATCCAGTTTGAACTGGTCGAGAATCATGGTGGTCTTCCTGGCGGTTCTCAGTGCGACTGACGAGTGATCCGATGTACGGAACACTGAAAGCTACGCTCTGAAAACTCAAGCCAGGTGATCACATGCCGTGACTTCGGTCTCAATACTGCCACCGATAGCTGCCGGGCACGATGATATTGTGCAGGCTGTAGTTGTACTGGTTCTGGTTGAACGTGCTCTGATTATGGAAGCCAGGCCTTGAATAACTCTGTCCGTAGATTGTCTGGCCGTATCGGGAGTAGCCGTAGGTATTCTGATTGGCCGTTGAGAGTCCCTGCAGCGTGTAGCCCTGCTGGCTCTGATTGAATGTCGAGCGACGATGGCCATACAGATTGCGAAAGAACCGTTCCGTGGCTGGATCGGGGATAGAGACGGGCAACTGCTGCTGCCTGTTCTTGCGGTTCTTGTCGCGGACGCCTTGCTGATTGGCCTGTTGCCCGCGTGGTGATTGCTGGCGTGCGGCGTTTTGCCGGGTCGTTGCCTGCGTGCCCGGATATCCACGCGGCGTTCCAACCTGGCCCTGGGTCGGGACGGCGCCAGGCGGCACACCAGTTCTGACCCGGTTTGACGGATATTGTCCATAGGCGCCCGAATACTGTCCGTAAGCAGGCGGATACTGCACCGGCTGCCTAGAGGGCGGCCCAGTCTGACGGAAACGGCGAGCTGTAGATAATCGTCGCCCCGAACTCGTTCTGGTTCTGATACGTGGCGCCGGATGGGGGAGATGCGACTCCCTGGGCATTCAAAGGAGTGGCCAGCAGGGCGATTAAAAGCAGGGGAAGAACAGTCCGCATGCTGCATCTCCGGGACTGGAGTGGGTTTCCGGCGTATCAATTCATCGTATCGACGATGACATGCCGATGTGACCGGTCATCTACGGACTCGAAAAGGATTACGACCCGATTAACTGTTTTGACCCAGATAACAGGAAAAGTCTGTGCAATCGGACTCTGTCAGCCGATGAAACAGGATGAGCAACCACTGTGTGGTCTGTGGAATCAGTCCGCCGGTGCTCAACCTGTGACCAAATCGACGGCAACGGTTCCGATCTGTCGAGACGAACATCAGTTCGGCGCGTCAAACGGGGGCGACCAGGAACATAAGGAGCGAGACCATGCTGCGTTATCGAAAATGGGTCCTGTCATTGGGCGTTGCCGCCGCGACCGCGGGAGTTGCGTTCGGTCCGTTCCCCTTCCTTAACTCGGAGTTGGCGGCTCAGACTGCCGACGCCCGAAATCAGCAGATTGCTGAGCAGGTTGCACAACAGTTGCGGGCTCAGAAGCTGCGGGGCTTCGACATCGAAATTGTCGTGCAGGACGGCATTTGTCGTCTGGGTGGCAAAATCGCCAATGCCCGGCAAAAGGCGATGGCATCCCAGATCGCCTCGCAGGTACCTGGTATCAACTCAGTGCAGAATCAACTGACGGTTCTCGAACAGACGCCGCCCGCCGCGACTCCGGCGAGCGACATTCAGCAGGCGGCCTTCAATACACCCGCAGCACCCGCCGCTCAGAGTGCCAACGCGAGACAGCCTTCGCAGATTAAGCGGACCGGGTTCTTCAGCCGTTTGCCGTTTGGCAAAAGGCGTCAACCGTCGGCAGCAGCGAGTGCTCGGAGTGCGAGATCGGCAAGTCGGCGGCCACAGATGGCCAGGACGGGTCGGCCTCAAAAACCTCCTGCACGTCGTGCGCGGCCGGGT
>CAYSJO010000257.1:0-1919 GCA_964431285.1 uncultured Planctomycetaceae bacterium | reverse complement strand
ATATACAGGCGATTCTTGCACTTCCGAAATCTGAAACATCGTAATCTCAGCCGGTTGATCCTTCGCCAATCTGTCACAACGCAGCGCGCGGCTTGGTGTGCTTCCACCGCCTCACCCGGATCACTCGCAGCCAGCCCGCGTTTGGACTTCGGCGTCAGCCCGAACTGTGCCAGCAGGCTGCGGGAGTGACGATCTCACCGCTCAGAACGGCGTCGCAGTCGTTGCCAATGCACCAGGCTTGGTTTCGGGGTGACATGCAGGGGATGTAGACTCAGAGGCTGAACTTCCGTGAGAACGATCAGGAAAGGCTGTCGCCATGAGGCATCTACTGCTTGCTGTGTTGCTTGTTGCCATGACGGGTTGCGGGTCGGATACGAAACAGGAAGAGCAGCCGACAGCGCCTGTGAAGGAAGAGCAGCCGACAGCCCCGGCGGAAACTGCAGCGCCGGCGGAAACTGCATCGCCGAAACAGAGTGGCGAACTGGAGCGGCTAAGAGACGATGTCATTCAGAAGAACATCGACACAATTGGTCGAGCTAACTTCCCTGATAACCCCGGTAACACATGGGCGATCAGGAAAACAACTCACGAAGGGGATTTGGCGTACGTCGAAGTGATTCCGTCCCCTCAAGATGTTGGATACCCGTCTTTCATCTTCGTCCTGGATTTCAAAGATACCACAGAAGGTCGATGTATCGGGGCCTATTGCATGGAAAATGGGAAGTACTCCCTCCTGTTCACGGACATCGATCTCGATCGCGAATTGCCCAAAGAGCAGCCGACAGCGCCTGCGAAAACTGCATCGCCGGCGGAGACTCCGAATGGGAGTGACGAGCCATCAGCAGAGGCTGATGTGTCGATTGAGACCAGCATTGGCATGCGTTTTGTGCCGATCCCCGCGGGCACGTTCACGATGGGGGATGCGGACAACGGGCCTACTCACAAGGTGACTTTGACGAAGCCGTTTGAGCTAGGTCAGCACGAGGTGACTCAGGAGCAGTACGAGGCGGTGATGGGAACGACCCCGAGTCATTTCAAGGGTTCTCAGAACCCCGTTGAAAAGGTTAGTTGGAATGACGCTGTCGAGTTCTGTCGCAAGTTGAGTGCGATGCCAGCAGAGAAAAAAGCGGGTTACGTTTATCGGTTGCCGACAGAGGCGGAGTGGGAGTACGCGTGCCGAGCCGGAACCACGACGGAATACAGTTTTGGCGACAGTGCCTCCGAGCTTGGGGCTTACGCGTGGTACGACGAGAATTCTGGAAAAACGACGCATCCCGTGGGTCAGAAGAAGCCGAATCCGTGGGACCTGTACGACATGCACGGCAACGTGTGGGAGTGGTGCCAGGATTGGTACGGGGATTACCCGAGCGGATCGGTGACTGATCCGACTGGTGCTGCATCGGGCTCGAGCCGGGTGATCCAGGGCGGCAGCTGGCTCAGCAACGCCAGGTACTGCCGGTCGGCGAACCGCAACTGGAACCTTCCGGGCAGCCGGAACAGCAGCCTGGGCTTTCGTGTGCTCCGCAGTTCCATCAGAACGCAGCGAGCGGATCCAACGGATCACTCGCAGCCAGCCCGCGTTTCGACTTCGGCGTCAGCCCGAACTGTGCCAGCAGGCTGCGGAAGTGACCGCTCATCGTTCAGAACGGCGTCGCAGTAACTGCCAATGCGCGCAGCATCGTTTCGGGGTGACATGCAGGGGATGTAGACTTCGGGCAGTGTGAACTTCCGCGAGACCGCTCAGGAAAGGCTGTCACCATGAGGCATCTACTGCTTGCTGTGTTGCTTGTTGCCATGACGGGTTGCGGGCCGGACACGAAGCCGGAAGAGCAGCCGACAACGCCGGCGGAGACTGCATCACAGGAAGAGCAGCCGGCAGCCCCGATGGAGACTGCCACACAGGAAGATCAGCCGACAGC
>CAYSJO010000256.1:0-8756 GCA_964431285.1 uncultured Planctomycetaceae bacterium | reverse complement strand
AGAGCTGATCGGCTGATCGAAGAGTCTGATGATTGAGTTTTTGGGTGGCTGCATTAGCGGCCACCCTTCATTTTGCGCAGTCAGGAAGTGACGATGTGCGTGCGCATCTGGATAACAGTGACATCGCATAAAGACCGGCCGCGGTGAGAGCATGACCAGGCAGCCAGCAACTCATACCGAACTCGAGCTTCTGGACGAACTGGGTTGCCTGCCTCCTGTTGACTGCTCGCAGCTCCGCGTAAAAGACGGGGACATACTCCCCGGCCTGGTTGAACTCTGGACTCGCTGGCGACAGACGGCTCCTCGCAGAAGCCGAGACCGTGCAGTCCGTATTGAATGCTGGCTACGAGCCAGCACAGAACTCAGAGCAGCGCTGACCAACGGAGCCTCGGCAACGTTACCTCATCTCGCAGATGACTGGCTCGGTCGACACCTGTTCTTCTGGCCGCGAGGAATCCCCCACGGGAAGAGAGTGGGACTCGCAGCGTCTCGACTCGGGCAGGTGTTGGAAGCCAGGCAACCCGTGTTTCGAGTGATGCGTCAGATCGTGTCTGGAGTCGCAACCAGAGACAACGTGCTGGTTGCAGCAGAGACAACATCGCTTGGCAGAATGACCGAGCGCTGTTGCAGACTGTTTGATCGGCGGCTGTTGAGAATCGTCACATCACCCCACCCATCGAACTGGTTGCAGTGGCTGGTGAATCGGATTCACCCTGGTGAGTCGCCTGGCCACGAATGGCCGGTGTTTATCTCGCCAGCATCTGAGTTCGATTCGGTATTACCGCTTCCCGATTTGGCTCTGGCGCTGCTGAGCGATCAGTTGTTTGTGTTGACTCTCCGTACGGGCGGCAATCTGGAGGAGATTGTCCGAAGGCGACTGACCGAATGGAGATCGACTTCGGGGGATGTGCGTCTCGCAGTTGGAGACGGACTCTGTTCGGGCACTTCAATCCATCAGTTGCAATCTCTGGGAGCCGTCGGCTGGAGTCTGTCGACCGGCCTACCAGACCGTCTCAATCGAGTGTCTGTATCGACGCCTGCAGACGTCGCCTCAGATACCGATCCGTGCGTCACGAATTGCTCTCTTCCAGAAGAGGAAGAAGAATGGTTGACCCACTGGACTCGGCGAACGGATGGACCGGCACCGGGCCAGTCAGAAGACGAGTTTATCGACGCGTTGATTCTCGATCTGTTTGACTGGGACCATTCAGCGCTGTCGAACCTGCGGCGCATTCTGATAGAGGGCCGGCTTCGAGCGTCCGGTCTCGGGCTGCGTGGTGGTCGCCCAGGCGTGAGCTTCAGCGAAGTCCTACTTCGACAACTGGTTCACCAGCGGACGTTTCGTGTCCATCGCAAGCGGTGGGACTTTGAGCACGTTGGTATCTGTATCCAACGGAATGTCCTGAAGGTGCTCGGGGCACGTCCCGTGATTTACGGCGACGACGACGTATGGTCGGAACTACCAGAAGGCGAGCGTCTTTGGTTCCAGCAGCAATTCAGCCACACACCGTCGGGAACTATCGACTGGTCCATCGAGCGCGAGTGGCGATTTCCTGGCGACGTCGATCTGACACGATTCCGTCCGGACGAAGCGTTCCTGTTTTGTCCGGGTAAGGCCGAGGCGGCCGCTCTGCAGGAGCATACCAACTGGCCAATCCTCACCGTCGAGACGTTAATCGACGGATAAGAGGTTCGTCGTGATCTCAATCGGAGGCGGGTTCTGCAGCGTCTGAAATATCACGCAGTAGCGTTCGGCAAGTTGCACCAGCTTCCGAATCTTCTCTTCCGGCGCCGTACTCTTGACGTCGAATGACAGCCGGATGTTCTGGAATCCAATGGGTGCGTCCTTCGAGACGCCGAGTGTCCCGCGAAAATCGAGTTCGCCCTCGGCTCGCACGGTGGCTTCATCGACGGGAATCCCCATCGCGGTAGCAACGGCCGAAAACGTGACGCCGGCGCAGGCAATCAAAGACTGCAGCAGCATGTCGCCTGAGCAGGCCCAGTCACCAGACCCCCCCGCGGCCGGATGCAACCCGGCATCGACATCACCAGCCGGAGTCGCCAGACGACACGTCTGATCGCCGGAGATTTGACCCTCTGCCACCATCACATGCACGGCAGCATCCGGATCGTTGCGGTAGCGTTCCTTGATAGGTGTCTGCACAGCTTTCAGTTCATCGGCTGTCATGCGAGTCTCCAATGCAGGTCGTTCGTGGCAGGACGCAGCTTTGGGACTTGCCATCCGGAATGCAATCGGGCGGGCGGTGCCCCGGATGGGCTTCCTGCATTCGCAGAGGGACACAACGACCGCAGGGCAATAAAGCGTCAATCGTCGCCAATCAGGCGGATGTCGCTTTCGCTGCCGAGGCCGGGGTGCGCGGAGTTGTCGAATTTGTCCTCCGGCATGGGCTCTTCGTAGGTCATCATCTCGGTGCGTTCGTCCGTTGGCGCCTCCGCCTCCGGCTCGTCTGGACCGAGATAGACTCGAAAACGAGCGTTGGCGAATGCCAGCTCGTCTCCGGGCAGCAAGGCTCCACGCGTGACGCGCTGACCATTGACCTTCGTGCCGTTGGTGCTGCCGAGGTCACGGATGAATAGCAGTCCATCCGTCTTGACGATGACGCAGTGGAGTTTCGACACGCTGGACCGGTCGATGTAGACGTCGCACACGCCGCGCTTGCGACCGACGATTGTCACATCTTTGCTCAGCATGATCGGCCGATCGCCGTCAATGGAGATCAGCTTGGCCAGCATGTTCAATTCTCTCGGGTGCGTGACCATCACGACCCGTTCTGCAACAAGGAGCCAGGGGAATCCCTTCAACCCAGCGTGTGGGGATAAACGAGCACGGGGCGTGACGTAACCCCTTGTGATACGCCGAAAAACGTCACACGCCAATTGTCCAACACAAAACTGCCAAGTCAAGGAGGGCGATGGTTCGGCCTTACATGACGGACCTGTCACGCCGCTCGAACCGGCAGAACGGGCACATCACGACACTTCCGTTGCCGACACTTCCGTTGCCGACACTTTCAGTCGCCTCGACCTGAACGTCAGAGTCAGTCATTTGGCACAACCGACTCGGCGACCAGCGCGACTGCGCCAAACAGCCCAGCCTGCTCGCCCAGAACCGAGGTCTCGATGCGCACATCGTCAACAGGGATCATTCGAACACGCTCCCAGACCGCCTCCCGTACGTGATCGAGCAACAGATCTCCCATGCGCGACACGCCTCCACCAATCACGACCAGCTCCGGGTGTATCGTGGTGACGACGTTCGCAACACCGACACCCAGCCAGGCCCCTCGCTGGGCGATGGCATCCTGCAAACGCAAATCCCCATCGCGGGCCGGGCCGCTGACCAGTGTTTCCAAACAACCGCGGTTCCCACAGCCGCACGGCGGCCCATCCGGAACGATGGTCTGGTGCCCAAGTTCGCCTGCGGATCCAGAGGGACCTAACAAAAGATGCCCATTCACAGCCACTCCACCACCGACCCCCGTTCCGAGTGTGAACATGGCCATTGTCGACCCGTCACGCCCCAGCCCAAACCGCAATTCGCCCAAAGTGGCCGCTCGAGCGTCGTTGAGCAAGCTCACTGGACAATTCAACCGCTGCTGCAGGATGTTGGCGACAGGGACATCACGCCATTGCGTCGTTAGATTTGGCAGGAACCTTGTCCGGCCGGCGGCAAGATCAACCAGACCGGGGACGCCCATTCCCTAAGCGACCGGCATTCGCCCTGTCTGTGTGGACAAATGCTGAATGTTCTCGGCAATTCGTACGAGGACGCCCTCCGGTCCTTCATGAGAATCGGTTGCAATCTGCGACTCTGCAGCGATCGTCCCGTCTGGGTCGGCCAAAGCGATTGATACGGTCGTTCCGCCAAGGTCAACACCAGCGACAAGTTCAGACACAGTGTGGCTTTCGTGGGAGTGAGTGGTCAGCAGAGTGTCGATTCGGAATCTTCCCGTGATATCATCGTGTCAGACGTATTCCCGCCGACGGTGCAGTTTCTTAGTCCAGTTGTTCCCGCCGTTGACCGGCGATGTCATTTCAGTTCGTTTGAGTCAGTTCTTTTTTCGGAGTGTATTCCGATGGCCGAAACTCTCGACCGCATGTCCCCGAATGTCAGCAATGAATTCGCGTATCGACCTGTGCCTCCCCTCGCTGCGGCAACATTCGGTGCTGGCCTGCTCTCGCTGATTGGAATTATGGTTGAGTTTGCTCTCCCAATCGCAATCCTCGGAATTCTATTCGGATTCATGGCAGCGCGACAGATCCGGCGTGCCGACGGGGACTATAGCGGAGGTGGAATCACAAAGATCGGGATCGCTCTGTGTGTATTCTGTCTGGTCGGAGGTTCGGCTCGCCTGACATACGCGATTGCGACCGAAGTGCCGGACGGATTTCAGCGTGTCAACTTCACCCGCGACATCTCAAAGAAGGGCTTCATCTTCCGGGATGGGGTCAACGAATATCATGGCGACGTCAAGGCTCTTGACGGGCAGAAGCTCTTTATCAAAGGATACATGTACCCAAGCGGGCAGATGCACGGTCTCCGGGAATTCATCCTCTGTCGTGACAGCGGAGAATGTTGCTTTGGCGGTCAACCCAAACTGACCGATATGATTCGAGTCCGTGTGCCCGACAGCGGTCATGGAGTCAACTATTACGCCGGTCTGGTGGCTGTGGCAGGCGACTTCCGGCTCAAGGACTTGAGGCGGGCCGGCAACTTACAGCCCGCTTACGAGTTGGACATCACTCACTTCAATCCGGCGAAAAGCCTGTACTGAGTGCCGCATGCGGCCGACTGAGTACGGGCAGATCAGGGTTTACCATGACTGTTCGGCTTCTCTCGGCTCTGGCGATTATCACATCTCTCACCATTGTGACGGCTGGCTGTTCCGGGGTGGACGCGGAGTCGGGTGATTACCATGAGGTGACCACCCTGGACACCGAAGCTGGCAGTGAGACGACGGCGGACCCCGATTCGGAAGCCCCAGGCCCCATCGCCTCAGACGATGTCGATGTCGTCCCCGACACGGGCACGGTCGTCCCAACAGTTGCCGTAGAAGAGCCGCTCCTCACAACAGAAACGGTCACGCCGACTGACAACCCGAAGAGTACTGATGAGCCACCTGCTCTCGCCACAACGCAGCCGAAAGAACCGGATTCCGAGGTCGGGTTGAACGTCGAGAGTCCGAACGATGGACCAGATGCCACACCAACAGGCACAGGCAATACACCCGAAACACCTGACGAAAAGATCGTTGTGACGGCTGCGGAACCTCGGGAAATCAAACTGCTGATTCCCGAACGGGACTTCAAGGTCGAGGGACCCGACGAAGCATTGCGCGTCAGTTTCGACGACATCGATCTGCTCAAGATTCTCAACATGGAACCTGTCATTCCGGACGCCCCGGAACTTATGCCGGAGTGGCTCAAAGGCCTGGACGGAAAGCGCATTCGAGTGCGCGGTTACATGTACCCCCCATTTCAGGACACAGGACTCGAAGCGTTTATCCTGGCTCGCGACAACCAGATCTGCTGTTTCGGGCGAGATCCCAAGGTGTACGACCTTGTCCGCGTCCTGATGCGGGAGGACGTCACCACGGATTACATCGAAAACCGACCGTTCGATGTCGTTGGCACGTTCAAGATCGGTGACGACGCATCCATCCCTGGAAAGCTCTATACACTCGACGACGCCGTGGTCATCTCGCGATAATCCCGGCGACGCGACGACCAGACTCAAGCACGACTCATTCACCTGGACGATGCCATCAACGCGGACTCCAGCAATCCAACAGGAGGCAGACTTATGCGGACAGCCACAACGATTCTTCTGACCGCAGCCCTGTTAATCGCCGCGGCGGTCTCGACCGTGCAGGCGTGTCCGTTCTGTGAGGCTCCGTCACTGACACTGTCTGAACAACTTGCTCAGGCTGACGCGGCCGTCCTAGTACAATGGGTCGAAGGAACAAAGCCGACAGATAAGCTCGCCGGAAGTACGGTCTACGAAGTGAAGCAGATCGTCCGCAATCACAAAGACACAGTCAAAGTTGGCGATCGGGTCACTCTGCGGCGGTACCGTTCGAGCAAGGTCGGAGACCTGTTCATGCTGATGGGCAGCAAGGGAGTCTCGATCGACTGGGGCAGCCCGTTGGAAGTGACTGAGACTGGCTTCAATTACATCTCCCAGGCGCCGTCGCCCGAAGTGCCGACGACCAAGCGACTGGAGTACTTCGTCCGGTTTCTCGAATACCCGGACCAGATGATCGGCACAGACGCCTATGGTGAATTTGCCAACGCTCCCTACAAGGACATCACTGCGCTCGGCGACAAACTTCCGAAGAAAAAGATTCGCAAGTGGGTCACCAGCCCCGATACACCGGCAACGCGTCTGGGACTGTACGGGCTGCTGATCGGCCTGTGTGGCGACGAAGAAGATGCGAAGGCCATGGCGGCAAAGATTTCCGAAAAGACCGAAGACTTCCGACTTGGTGTCGATGGATTGATGTCCGGCTATTTGCTGCTCACGGGCGAGAAGGGCCTGGACCTGATTGACAAAACCAAACTCAGCAACCGCGACGTGCCGTTCAGCGAAACCTATGCAGCCATGCAGGCCCTGCGATTCATGTGGCGTTACGCCGAAGGGCGCATTGAAAAGGAACGACTGCGTCAGTCCATGCGAATTCTGCTGGACCGACCGGAACTGACCGATCTGGTCATCGCCGATCTCGCCCGCTGGAAGGATTGGAGCGTGCAGGACCGGTTGATGTCGATCTACGGCGAAGACCCGTACAACATTCCGTCAATCAAGCGGGCCGTCGTCCGATACCTGCTGGTCTGCTCAAAAGACGTCCCGGAAGACGCAACTGCCGGCGAAAACAGCAAACTGCCGGAACACGTCACCAAAGCCCGTGAACACGTCGCAACGCTGCGAAAGAAGGATGCAAAGACGGTCAACGAAGCGGAGCGGTTCTTCTTTCTGAAGTGAGCCGTCTCCCGGAAACGAGCCACGCCAGCTACGTTACTCAGCCTTCAACGTAGCGGCGTCGGCAAGCTTCCGATTGGGCGACCTGGACAGCGACAACAGCTTCGGCCGGACTTGATCCAATCCGTCCAGAGCTCCGACTGCGGCGACCCACGCCAGCCTGGTTTCGACCCGCATCGGTGCATTCCCGGCATCGACAAGGGCTGCCAGCCGGGAACGATCCCCAGATCGTCCGAGTACTTCGAATATCGCGAGCCTCACGCGTGGGGAGGCTTCGTCTTTCAGCATCTCGACGAGACGGTCGCCCACCGTTGAGTCGTAGACCCGTTCTAATCCCAGCACTGCGCCTTCGCGCGCCTGCCAGTCAGGGTCGTCCAGAAACGGCACCAGAATTCCGCGAGCATCTGCGTGGCCAGTCGCCCCCAGCAGCCGCAGCCACGAAGCCATCCACCAGTTTTCCCGATTCACCATCTGATCGAGCCGCTGTTTTTCTCGGGCACGAGCCTCGTCCGTCTCCGCCTCCACCACCATCTGCCGGCAGAATCTGATGGACTGCTGCCATTCATCACGTTCATCCTGCAAACTCTGCTGGATTGCCTTCAGGTCCACCGGCTCAAGTAGTGGAAGACAAAGCTGCCAGCTGTCATAGCCCATCCTCTTGATTCGCCGCAGTTGCTCAAGAAACAGGGCCTTGCCGCGAGAGTCGTGTCGTCGAACGAGTACGATGGCCGCGGAAAGCGAAAGCGGCTGACCCTGGTCCACTGCAGATACGAGCTGCTCGGTCGCATCCGGTTGTTTGGCAACACCAAGCAACAGGACTTTGAATCCCGCAAGACGGGACTCTGCTGCTGCCATTTTCAAATCGGGAAGCTGGTCGAGCAGGTCGTCGATCTGAGTTACTGCCTTGAGTGCCTCGAATCCCGATCGATCGCGAAACCGATAACGCTGTGACGAAAGCCTTTCCCCTTCAATGATCCGCAGTACCGCAGGTATTGCTTTCGACGATCTGGTGTTGAGCAGTCCTTGAACGATTTCCGAAGTGTACCGACTCTGTTCCACCTGACGTTCCAGGGCGGCAATCTCGTTCTCTGTCGCGAGAACGGATAATGCCGAAAGCAGGCGGAAGTCCGCATGTTGAGGCGGATCGCGCAGAGCCTGGGCCAACAGAGGCGCTGCCGGGCGAGCTCGAAGCAGCGCGACAGCTCTGGCTCCCGCCTGCGCGGTTCGATAGTGCCGGCTCCCAATTGCCTTCAGAAAGATGGGCAGGTGCCGTTGTTCTGGCGCCGGTTACACCAGCAACACGAATGCGAACTCTCGAAGTTCTTCCGGACAACGCAGACAGATTTTCTCCAGCAGGGCAACTGCTTCCGGAAGATCGCTGTCACGCAACAGCGCGACTGCCCCGACCTGTCTCTCAGGAGAGAATTGCGAAATCGACTTGATGAAATCTGGTGTAACTTCACCCTGGTGCAGCGCCAGCGTCCGCTGTTTCCAGATCATGAACGGCGGGATTGGCGACGCACCACTTAGCGCACGATCAAACCACTCGACAGCTTCCTTTCTCTGCCCGGACTGTCGGAGCAACTCCCCAAGCACGTACGCCGTCGTTGACCGTTCATCGATTGGCACCTGCTTCAGTCGGAACGCGTCCTGATATGCGGCGATAGCCAGAGCGGTTCGCTTTCGAATCACATCTGGTTCACCGGTATCATCGGCGAGCCACTTATTCGCCAGGCTGAGTCGCGAGATTCGCAGC
>CAYSJO010000255.1:0-29011 GCA_964431285.1 uncultured Planctomycetaceae bacterium | reverse complement strand
TCCACAGTTCCCGCTGCTTCTCAGTGTTTCGCCGCCGCAACGACATCGTCATACTCCATTCATAAAACGCACACACGTAGAAAAATCATTCCCCGTAACACAGCCCTGTTCTTCACCGGACCACTAGCGTGCGTCCATTCGTCCATTTCCTTTGGTCGTGGTTTGGTAATCCGTGCCCAGACCCCATCCTTTTCAACAACATCGAACGCCCTGATGCCACGCTTCAGCAGGACATCTTTCAACTCGGCAGCAGTCATGCAACGGTCACCGTTCGATCGTGTGCCGATAAACGCCACGCCCAAAGGCGCCAGGATGCGGATCATCTCGCGCACCGAGGCACCCGCTTCGAGGACACCCGGTAAATCGTCCACAACGACAAGATTGTCCAGGTCGTCCGAGTACGGAAGTTCTGCGAGCGAGCAGCAATCGACAGTGGCGGCGCCGTATCGCTGGAGTGATTGAATGTGCTGCCGCGCCCTTTGCACCTGGTCGGGGCTCGAACTCAGTCCATGCACAACGTACTGCCCACTTTTCGCCAGGGCAGCCGTCAGCGATCCGTCACCGCAACCGACGTGAATACACAATCCACTGCGAGCACGCGCCGAATCGACGATCGAGAGGGCAGGCGAGTCGTCCGCAACGGTTCGAGTAACGGGAGACTGAATCAATCCGCACACGATGACGATGCTCAAGCACCTGAGTCTGGCGGAGGGCATCCCGGTTCTCCTGAACATCAATGATGAGACCGGCGGTCGTGTGATCGCCGATCAATCGGCAAAGTCGGAACCGTTCGGCCTGCCGGAGTCTTCCACCAAACGCACTCTCGGGGCAGAATGCAGATCGCTCTATTCCAAGCCGTTTCTTACGTCTCCAGTTCGACGTTCCAGTAGACCTCGCTGACGAACTTCGACCAACTGTCGATGCGGTGTCCGTACGAAGCGTAGACCGGTTTCCATTTCGGCTGTGTCGGTTCGTGACGAAGCGGCATGTGGGCCTGCTCCGGAGTGCGGTCGGCTTTCTGAGCATTGCAATCCACACACGCAACCGCGCAGTTTGACCAGGTGGTTTCCCCACCGCGGGATCGAGGCAGCACGTGGTCAATGGTCAATTCTTCGCTGCCGGGTCGGCGTCCACAGTACTGGCAGGTGAATTTGTCGCGCTTGAACAGGTTTCGTCGACTGAAAGCCACCGAGCGACGTGGCATGCGGTCGTATTTCGTCAGCGAGATCACTTCCGGAACACGCAGCCGGAAGGAAGTCGTTTGAATGAATGGTTCGTCGTCCTCGGGTTCCAGACGCGACCAGTCAGACCACGAGTAAAGCTGATAGTCATCCGGGTCGACGACCCGGGCCGAGCCATTCCACAACTTGACGAGCGTGCGGGCAACGGTAGCGACACCCACAGGCTGCCAGTTCCGATTCAGAACGAGCGTGGGGCGACTGAGAACTTCAGTCGTCATAAAGCGACCTCCTCTGCGTCAATCGAGGAACCGGGTCAACTGCCCTCCTCTGGCAGATCGCTGAGAAACCTAAACCATAGTCTTACATTACGAGTTTGGGGAGTGAGATCTCTGAGAGTCAAGGTGTTCACGGACGGACTCAGCCCACGGACCTTCGGGATCAAGTTCCAGATAACGCTGCCACAATTCGACAGCGGACTCACCGCCGCCCGCCCGGGCGAGCACAGTCGCTTTGTGATAAATCGCCTCAGAGAAGTCCGCATGCACGGACAGTGCGATGCTGAATGCGTTGATGGCTCCGTCGGCATCATTGAGCAGACTTCGGACGCAGCCCAGTTGTGTCCATGCCTCGATGTACTCGTGGTCGAGTTCGACAGCCATGTGATAACGTTCCAGCGCTCCGGAAAGGTTGCCGCAGCGGAACAGTGCATCGGCCAGGTGAAAGTGAATCTCTGGATCGTCCGGGCAGTCCATGATCGCCATGCGGAACGCTTCGATTGCGGCGGGCCGATCATCGTCTTCAAGCAACTGACAGCCGCGGTCGAACCAGTCTTCCGATGTCCAGAACGCCTGCCCGGCCTGGAATCCGGCTTCTCGATCAGGAAGCGGAATCGTGCCGGACTCAGCGGTCGCAGCATCGTCAGGCGCATCGGTCGACGCCTCCGAGCCGTCAAAATCGAATCGTCGCTGTCCGCCTCGAGCTTCCACCAGGCCGCGACCATCACGATACATGACCGTCGAATCGCGACTGAGAATATCGAGCTGCGCCAGCGGTCGTTCCATCGACGGAAACAGTGACTGCAATCCTCGCAGACTCGACTCAATCTGCTCGCGCGGGATGCCGGCATTCAGCATTTCCTGCAACCGTCGCACGCCAGCAACTTCCTGAAAGTCGAAATACGGCAGACGGAAGACACGCTGCACAGCTCGGATCAGGCCCAACCGTTCCCAGCGCCGCACGACACCGACGGAGATTCCCAGCTTCTGCTGCAGCATGGCTGGCGTGAACAATCGAAGCTCGTCGCGTTCGCGTTGCTCAAGGCCCAGCAGACGCAGCCATTCGGATTCCGTCAGAATATGGAGCGTCGCTCCCTGCCGAACGGACTCCACCGCCTGTTGCAGTTTCAACGAAGCGTTGCCGTCGGCTTCCAGAGGCCAGCCTTCCTCGCCGACGACCAGCATGGTTGTCTGACGACTGATGTGAGACGCCGCTTCGCCACCGTTCTGCTCGACCAGCTCGCTGGCCTGTCGGTGTGTCATGGATGCCAGCGTACCGCTAAACGCTACCCGTTCGCCCTGCAGGCACGGGGAACTCTGCAACTGTTCGGCATGCGGCGGATCAGGCATGATGTCCGGCGAGTTCTGGAAACACACATCATTCGGTCGGTCCGGATGATGATGCTTGGCGCGAACCCCGGCAACCAGCGGTAATTCTGCAAATTTGTCGGCCGACGCGCGGAAAACTGTAAATCTGTTCTCGTAAGCCCAACTGTCAGGCGCATGTCAGCGGATCTGACGCCCAATGCCCACTCCGTGATGCAGAATCCTCTCGGAAATGGCACACTGGGCGCAAGCAGAATATCAATCTGCCAGCCCGCCGGTTGCGGTTCTAACCCGCAACTCCATCCACCTGTCCCGCCTGCAGATACCAGACGGAAACATATGACGACCTCAAAACACGAATCCCCACTGCGCGCGAATCGCCGAAGTCTGATGAAGTTTGGAACGGCCGGAGTACTCGGTTACTCGCTACCACAGATGCTGGCGGTCGAAGCGTTGGCCGCAAGATCTCCGCAGTCCGGTCGTGCCCGCAAGGTTCTGGTCGTTCTGGAACAGGGTGGCCTGTCGCATACCGACACGTGGGATCCGAAGCCCAACGTCGTCAGTGAGCACCGCAGTCCACAGAGTCCAATCTCGACAGTTGTGCCCGGCATGCAGTTCACAAACCTGCTGCCCAACACGGCTCGCATCGCCGATCGGTTGAGCGTGATCCGCTCGATGTATCACCCGAAATCGGGGGCCAACGGGCATCCGAAAGGAACGCAGTACGCATTGTCCGGACGGCACCCCGGCGAACCGATCGAGATGCCGGATATCGGGTCCGTCGTCTCACTGCTAATGGGTACGAACTGCAGCTATCTGCCCCCGTACATCATGGTCCCGGGCAATGACGAGCAGGCGAAGGAAGCACGCACCGGATTCCTGTCCGAATCCACCAAAGTCTTCAAGACCGGCGGCAGCGATGTGTCGGCGGCTGACTGGAAGGTCAAAGACCTGATGCCTCGCGGTGAAAACTCCGGCGACCGTTTTGAGGCACGCAGGCGACTCCTGCAATCAATCGACGATTCGTTTCTTCCCGCCAGCACGAACGCCCTGCGGTCGGTTGACGGCATGGATCGCTTTTACGAACAGGCTTTCGACGCGCTGTCAAATTCCCAGGTGTCCGCGGCCTTTGACCTCAGTTCCGAACCGGCCACAGTCCGGGAGGAGTACGGTGCAGGACATCGCGGCGCGTGCTACCTGGTCGGACGCAAGCTTATTGAAGCGGGCGTTCGATTTGTGACCGTCGACGTGCGCTGGCCTCGCACCAATGAGTATCCAGGCGGTACGAATCTCAACTGGGACCATCACGACTTCATCTACACCAGCGGGACGTGCAACCTGCCGGGTGCTGGTGGTGGTGGCCGAGGCCGTTATGGCATCGGTACATGGCCCATGATGCGCAGTACCGATCAGGCATTCGCCGCGCTCATTAAAGACATGGAAGACCGCGGGCTGCTGGATGAAACGCTGGTGTGTTTCGTCACAGAATTTGGTCGCACGCCGAAAATCAATCGAGCAAAGGGTCGCGATCACTGGACCAACGCGTATTCCATCGCAATGGCGGGCGCAGGCGTCCCCGGTGGTCAGGTCATTGGTTCGAGCGATCAGGATGGCGGATATGTGAGCGAAGCTCCGTACACGCCAGAAGACTACGCTTCAACGATTTATTTTTTTTTTTTTTTTTTGGTGTACAGGGAGATTTACACGCCGGCCAACCGCCCGGTCTACTTCGGACACGCTGGCGAACCGATCGCCGAAGTGTTCTGAACGCGATTCCTCAAATCGGCTTGACCTTCCTTTCTCGTCAGGGAGTTTACCCATGGCCCCTCTTCGACTCGTCGTGGCGCTCCTGGCGTTCAGTTGTCTGGTCAACACCGCATGTGCTCAGAAACCAAAGAAGAAGCCGCAGCCGTTTCGATGGGTTAACCCGCTGAAGCAGGAGTATGCCGGAGTCAAACACGCGACGTTCAAGAGCTCTTCGATGCAGCGTGACGTTGGTTACTGCATCTATCTTCCCGACGAGCATGGCAAAGCCGGGAACGAAGACCTGCGATTTCCGGTTGTCTACTACCTGCACGGAGGACGACCCGGCAGCGAGCTGAAGAGTGTTCGCCTTGCGACGTACATCCACAAACACATTTCATTGGGCGCGGTGTCGCCGATGATTTATGTGTTCGTCAACGGCGGGCCCGTGAGCCACTACAATTTTCCGAAACGTGAGCAGGCGATGGGCGAAGACGTCTTTATCAAAGAACTCATCCCGCACGTGGATGCCACGTATCGGACGATCGCTGATCGCAAAGGTCGCGGAATCGAAGGCTTTTCGCAGGGAGGACGCGGGACGACGCGGATCATGTTCAAACATCCGCAGCTCTTTTGCTCGGCAGCACCCGGCGGAGCCGGACATGCGACAGAAAAACGCATCTCGGAAGAGAACGGTCGCGAGAACGACAACCTTGTGTTTGCCCCGGGTTACAACACATGGGACCTCGCCAGGAAGTATGCACAGAAACCGGAACCGTCTCTGCGAATTCTGGTGCATGTCGGAACGAAGGGATTCAACTATGAGAACAACCTGGAATACATGAAGTTTCTTGAGTCATTGAAGATCCCGTTCGATCGACTGATCGTGCCGGACGTTCCGCACAGCGCCCAGAAGATTTACGAACAGCGGGGGCTGGACCTGATGAAGTTTCATGCCGACAGCTTCCGCAGGGCGCGCGAGTCATAAAGCGGACGGCAGATGTCATGAGCATCGGTTTCTACAACTGGGGTCGTCGGAAGACCGCGTTCCGAAACGACTACTGCATGAATTGCGAGCGGGAAGTTCAGGCGAACTGTGTCCGTTCACTCGTTGTGCTGCGTCTTGAGTTCGTTCCTGTATTCCCGCTGGGGTTCTGGAAACTGTGGGAGTGCTCACGTTGCGGACAACCGCCGTTGTGTCCACCAACAGCACGGACAGCAGTTCTGATGCTGGGCGCTGTGGTCTTTGGTCTGTTCGGCCTTCTGCTGTTCTGGGTGGGGCTCACCTTTGAAAAGGTCGAAACCGCGGCCATTCTGGCCATTGGGGCTGGATTCGCTGTTGCGTCTGCGGGGCTGTCCTTGTGGTGTTGGAAACGCAGTCTCGCGCCGTCGTATGCCGATCGATTCGCTGAAGTCAGTCCGTCTCAAACCACTGCGTGCCCCGAATGCGGATCCGAACTGACGGTGAACGAGGCGGACTCGATCACCGAGTGCGTACCATGTGGTCTGCAGCGTCTGTAGTTGGACAGCGTCGCACTCGAATACCATGCAAGCCTGAAGCGTCCACCCCGACAAGTAAAGAAAGCACATCATGATCCGTGCCTGTTGTATCCTGCCTGTGTCTGTGATCTGCCTGTGCCTGACCGGAATCAACATGACGTCAGCAGAAGAACGTGCCGCGAAGCCCGACCTGGTGTTTTTACTGATCGGGCAGTCCAACATGGCGGGTCGGGCGCATCTGGAAGAAGGCGATGATGCACCGATCTCGGGCGTGTTGATGCTGGATGACAAAGGCAAGTGGATCGCTGCAGCCAATCCACTGAATCGATTTGCGAGTAATCGCAAGGTGCTCAGCATGCAGCGAATCGGACCGGGGGCGGGGTTCGCGCATCGCATGCATGCCGCGATTCCGAAAAGAACGATTGGCCTGATCGTTAACGCTCGCGGTGGAACGTCGATCAACTTATGGAAGAAGGGCGGCGCCCTGTACGATAACGCAATGAAGCGAGTCAGCATGGTGCCAGATGCAAAAATCGTTGGCGTGCTGTGGCATCAGGGAGAAGCTGATCGCGACGACCCTGAATACCTCGCGAAGCTCAAGGTCCTGATTGCGACGCTGCGCAAGGACCTCAAGAATTCCGAACTCCCGTTTGTTGCTGGTGAGGTCTTTGGCAAGGGTCACGTCAACGCGGTTTTCGCGGGTCTCGCGAAGGCAGTGCCGCACACCGGAGCCGCAAAAGCGACAGACCTGAAGGTCTTCGATGGTGTCCACTTCGATCGCAAGAGCCAGCTCACACTCGGGGAACGCTATGCCGAGGTGATGCTGAAGTTGCTGAACGTCGACGCAAAGTAACTCGCATCAGAATCGCGTGATCGTCTCATGCAGGATGATCCGCGCCACCGAGGTCCAGGCCGCCTGTTAGGCGACGTTCATGTCGCTTGGCATCGGGCTCGTGCAAACGCGGTTGCAGGCGTGAACCATATCAGGCAACACCCACACGAGCCGGCAACGGATCTCCGGGTGTGAGCCGTCGGCGCACGACAGAATTCCAGGAATCAATTCCTTTGCTGTCACTCAAAGGTGAGTCGTACTCCATTTGGAAGTTTCATCGGCCCTGTGTTTCAAGCTGTCGATTAACCACGCATCCGCAATCTTTTTAAGCACGAACAGGGTTTGCCCGAAGGTGAGCATGTGACCCCAGTCAGTGGTGACTTAAGCGTGTCGAGCCTTCGTGAAGTTGACCGACAGGATTTTCTCTTCCGTTGCGCCAGCAAAAGAATTTCTCCAGAATTTCGGGCGTCCCGGGTTGGATCCATATTTCCTCTCCCGAGGTACTATGAACTCTTCAAAAATCCTGGCATGCTCGACGAACTGCGTATCGTAAGTCAGGCCAGCCACTGAATCCCGCTGTGCTTCGGTGACACGTTTGCCTTCCGCAACGCGGTCGATCAGCGCCATGGTGGCTTCCCATTGCTGTATCGCCTGGCAGAATCGGGTCACCGTGTGTCGAACGGCATCTTCGTCGGTACTTCCCATCACTTCACCATGTCCATTGATGGTCCAGCATCATAGTCGCGTTAAGCCTTGTGTTAGCTCTGCGAGCATTTCGGCTGGTGCGTCGGGAATGTAATCAAAACCGGGGAAACCGCCCCAGGCGAATGCGTAACGCAGATACGACAACAGAGTCAGGCTGCCAAGCTGGCCAACCAGGACGCTATCGAATCGTGGCTCGGCACTGCTGATTGAAATCGGCCCGGCACCACCGATGTTTGCCTTGGTGATAATATCCGGTGCAATCTCAATTCCTGCCTGGGGATCATTCTCGCTCAGATTGCCGAGGATTGACTGCGGGGACACTTTGATATGAAGCGGATCCGTGTACCACGGTTCGTATTCCGTTGCATCGTGGTCGCGCATCCCGGCATAGCCCGTGCGAGGCCAATCGGGGTGTGTTCCGCGAAAGTCCACACCGCCGACCTCGATAAGCCAGGCCTGAAGGGCGATCGGAACATGGACACCGCGGTCGCCAAGTTCGGTAAGTTTGTTTGCCACATCTTCTTCCGGCGGTGTCAACGGTTTGTTATCGGCGAATTCGTAACCCGTTCAGGTGAGGCGCTCGGCAAGGAGTTCGACATTCCGTCGCGCGAAAGCCATCACCTTTCGAGCGAACACCAACGCATTCTGCCGAGATTCCGCGTTGTGCAGTTGATGCGTCAGTGAAAGCTGCCACGCCCAGTGTTCATTGATTCGACGGCGACTGAACACGGCGTCTGTCGTGCGGAGCACGTTCAGTTGGCTGCGCTCAAAGTGATCCTGCCAGACGATTGAGTCTTCTTCGTTGACGGCTTCCACGCGGTACTTGTTTCCCGGCCAGTCCCCAATGACAATGCCAATGTCGCCAACCTTGATGCGTGTCCGGCCGGTTTGTGAATAGTACGCGGGAATCTCCTGATGACCGTCTGGCAGTTGTGCTATCTGCACGGCGTCGAACAGGGCGAGTTTGTCCGATGGGGCACTCACGGTACTGGTTCCTGTCCGGACAATGATGCGAATTACCCGGTTGCAGCCAGAGTTCTATTACGATCGCGTGATCGTCTCGTGCAGGTTGAGGATGATCCGCGCCACCGACGTCCAAGCCGCCAGTTCGGCGACGTTCATGTCGGTTGGCATCGGGCTCGTGCCAACACTCAGAAACTGTCGCGCCGCGTCCTCGTCCGACTGATACCGAGTCAGATGTTTTTCGAAGACGCTTCTGATGATGGCCGTTTCCCGATCCGTTGCAGATCGCGACAGAGCACGCTGGAACGCCCAGTTGATGCGTGCGTCGGGAGTCGCACCGCCTTCTTTCAGGATGCGTCCACCAAACGATCGGGCCGCTTCAACATAAGTTGGATCGTTCAACAGCACGAGCGCCTGCTGCGGGATGTTCGAGCGCGGGCGCTCGACTGTGCACTCTTCGCGACTGGGTGCGTCGAAGGCGACCATACCCGGGTGCAGGAACATTCGCTGCCACCACGTGTAAAGACTACGGCGATAGAGCGAATCGCCTTTATCGCCCGGCCAGGTGCGCCGGGGGAAATTCATGTGACGCCAGTAATCGGCCGGCTGATAAGGATACACGCTGCGACCACCGATCTTTGTGACAAGCAGTCCGCTGACCGCCAGTGCGTTGTCGCGGACGAATTCCGCATCCAGACGGAAGCGCGACTGGCGAGCGTAGAGCTGGTTGTATGGATCACGCTCACCCAGGTTCCCGGGAACGAGTGAGCTTTGCCGATAGGTACCCGACGTCACCAGTAGACGCACCATGTGCTTGATATTCCAGCCGCTGTCGACGAATTCCAGTGCCATCCAGTCCAGCAGTTTCGGGTGTGTCGGAACCGTACCCTGACGGCCAAGATCATCCAGTGGCGTTGCCAGACCGTGTCCGAAGAATAGTTTCCACGCGCGGTTGGCGAACGTGCGAGCGGTCAGGGGGTTGCCCGAGTCGACAATCCACTTCGCCAGGTCCAGACGATTCGCTCGTCGCTCGCCTGTTTCCAGGGAGCCAAGGAAAGTCGGAACGGCCGGCAGCACAACTTCTCCGGACTCGTCCAGCCAGTTCCCTCGTGGCAGCACTCGGATCATGCGGGGAGCGCCGACCTTCGTCATCATCGTCCGTGGCAACGTATCGTTGATCTGCTTCTTCTCACTTTGCAGTTTCACAATCTGATCGCGCACCGGTTTGAGCGATGGGGCAATCGTGCGGAAGTAGGTTTCGAGTTCCTTCTGTTGCGCGTCAGTTCGCTTTTCGGCTTTCACGATGGCTGCGATGTTTGGCGGCAGGCCGAGCTTCTTCGCATTGAAATAGAAACCGTATCCGCCACCTCCGTTACTCACTTTGAACAGCAACTGATTTTCGCCAGCCTTCAATTCGGCCGACGCCTTGTCCTGATCCGGAGCAACGCCGCGGAGCACTTTGTTGTCGTGAATCTTCGCGCCATTCAGCCACACGACGATGCCGTCGTCACTGCCCAGAGACAATTCGACTTTCACGGCATCGGTCACCGTCACCGTGCGAAACAGATACGTGGCCGAGTTTTCGCCAGTCAGCGTGAACGGCTTGCCGTCCACAACTTTGGGTTCTTTTCGCCACTTCACCTTGCCCGCCGCTTTTCCGAGATCGACGGCTTCTGTCTCGGAGATAAAAGCCTTCGCGTGCGCTTCGTCGAAGCTGGCGGCCTTGAATGGCCCAAGGATGTGCCACGGCCCGAATGACGGAGTCGAAGTGGCAGACTCACTGATTTTTGCGACCCAGGCATCCAGCTCGGCTGTCAGTTCGGGTGTTTGGGCATTGGTCTTCTGAGCCAGGCTGGCAAGTGATGCGTCGATTGCGGCAATCTTCTCCCGCGCCTCGTCGGTCATCACCGGGAAGTTGGCCGGATTGCCGACAGCCGGCTGCTGAATATCGGCGAAGAACGCTGCAAAGCTGTAGAAGTCCCGCTGTGTGAACGGGTCGTATTTATGGTTGTGACACTCGGCACAGCCCATCGTCGAACCGAGGAAAATCTGTGACGTATTCCGTACACGGTCGGCTGCATACTTGGCGATGTACTCCTTCGCCTGCGCACCGCCTTCGCTGGTCGTCTGCAGCAGCATGTTGAATCCCGATGCAACGTGCTGCTCGATTCCGGCTTCAGGGATCAGGTCACCAGCCAACTGCTCGACGACAAACTGGTCGTACGGCTTGTTGGCATTGAATGCTTTGATGACGTAGTCCCGATATGGGGCGATCTTTCGAGCCTCATCGGAGTGATATCCGTTGCTGTCAGCGAAGCGAACGACGTCCAGCCAGTAGATGGCCAGTCGCTCTCCGAAGTGCTTTGATTCCAGCAGTCGGTCGACAAGCTTCTCATACTTCTGAGGATCGGAACTCTTCACGTAGTCCGCCACGTCTTCGGGTGTGGGCGGCAGTCCGATCAGATCGAAGTGGACGCGTCGCAGCAGCGTGACATCATCCGCGACCTGCGACGGGACAAGGGCCTCGTTCTTGAGTCGACTGAGAACGAACCGGTCGATGTCGTTGTGCACGAACGCTTCGTGACTGACGCCGGGTGGTTCGAACTTCTGTGGTGGAACGTAAGCCCAGTGAGTCGCCCATTTCGCACCCTGCTCAATCCACTGGCGAATCAGGTCTTTGTCGCGATCTGTCAATCGTTTGCGAAAACTGCGAGGCGGCATCTGGTCGTCGTCGGTCGCAGTGATTCGCCGATAAAGCTCACTCTCGGCCGGCTTGCCGCGCACGATCAGTGGCTTCTCACGCTCCGAAGAAAATACCGAGTCTTCCTGATCGAGCCGAAGCTCCGCCTTAAGAACCTTCTCGTCCGGGCCATGGCAGGCAAAACATCGATCGGCAAGGATCGGCCGAATGTCCCGATTGAAGTCGACTTTGTCATCGGCCGCGAAGCCAGTCATAGTCAGAAGAGTCAGCGAGACAGTCAGTGCGGAGATTCTCAACATCATCGGGACTCCTGCGGGAACATACTCTTCAGATGGCTGACGGTCGCCCTGGACACGAGCAGCGCCACTGAATTGTCGGAAGTCGGCCCGGCAACGTCCAGGGATCGATCAGGGTCGTGGATCGCCCAGGAGCGGCTTCAGATACTTGAATCTGTCTGGAGCGATCCGCACCTCGGTTCGGAGTTGCTGCAGATAGATTTCCCTGTATCGCGGGTCGGCTTGTTCGAGACCCTTTCGCAGGACGTGTAAACCGCGTGCATGTGATGGCCGGCGGGCTGGAGTAGCACCACATTCCCGTCACCTCCTCCGCGATTGTGGCAGCGAAAATTCTGCCGGCGGCCACGTGGTCTGGATTCTGCGTCAGGACGGCTCTCGCTGAGGCTACGCGAATGGACTTCTCTTTGTCTGCCAGAAGTTGTTCCAGCCGGGGCAGCACTTCGCGGGCCGCATCTTCAAAGTGAATCAGAGTATCAGCAGCTGCTGAGCGGAGTTCGGGATACGGTTCGTGGAGTAACTCGGAGACCTCCGTGCCGACAGCCGGTATCTGGTCGGATAATCCAGACAACAATCTGAGACCAATGAGACGGGTGTCTTCACGGTGAAAGGTCCGCACGACGGCCGCCTGGACTTTTGGATGTTCGGGATCCAGGGCAATCAAACGTTGCAGAAGACGCTCGCGATTCGAGTGCCAGGACCCGTGTCGCTTCCAGCCTTCAGATTGTTCAAGTTGAACCATCTCGTCGAGCAGTCGAGAAACGGCCGGGGTCATGTCGCCGCCGAGTTGAATCAGGGCGGAGACAGCACGGTCACGGACACTCCGATCAGAATCGTCGAGCCGTGCGAATGTCAGTTGCCATGCGTCATTCGCCGGCATGGCTGCAAACGGCAGACACTGCAGACCAAAGGACCGCACTCCTGCATCGGAATCACTGAGCATGCGGATGACGACGTCGGGCGCGATTCTCGATTCTGCGGACACGTAGTCGTCACGCAGATGCTCTGATGCGGTTCGACGGACTGCGGCATCCACGTCGCTGAGTGCAGTGACCAGCGCGTGGTGGCGCCTTGTCGGCTCGCTTTGTATGTACAGTGCGATGTTCAACAGAGCAGCTCGCCATCGGCCTTCGGACCGGGCCGGTCTGGATGCCGTCCTGTCAGTGATCACATGAAAGTCGCGTTCAAAGGCATCCATGATGACTTCCGCGGCAGCAGGATCGTCGAACCTTTCGTACGCGATTTCGGGCAACGCCATCATGCGGAACGGCAGTGGAGTGTCTGTCTCCAAGGCCTCGGCGAATACCGACGCGAGCCTCCGTCGCAATCTTGCCTGTAACTCCGACGGCAGAAAAAATGCATCAGTCGCCAGTCCCGCTGCGATGCCGACTCGAATCGGCAGAGGACTTCGCGTGTCGTGAGCACAGTCCACCACGAGTCGTTGCAGCAAGTCGACGTCCACACTGTCATCGGACAGCCCGGAGCATTGACTGACGACACCTGCCAGCTCCATTCGTCGCCTCAGATCCTGATTCGGATCCTGCAGCGTCCGGACGACCCATGCGGCGTCCCTGTCAATTGTGCGGCTGAGATGGCGCCAGACGGTGCGCCGGTTGCTCCAGTCCCAATCGATCAGGACCAGTGCATCGAGTGTCGTCGCAAGGTCGTCGCGGGAGCCGAGAATGAACTCTTGAAACGCGGCGACGGCCTCGGCTTGAATCCGCTGGTCGCTGTCGAACCACTGACGAATGACGGCCTTCAGCAATATATCTGTGTATTCCACCCTCCGCGGCACGTGCTTGAGGCATGCGAGACGGATCTCTGCATCGGGATCGCACATCAGGCATTGCCAGATGCGAATGACTGCTGGCGTGGGGAATGTTGATTGAATCAACTCTGGCAGACGCCGTCGCGTGGCTTGATTCGCAATGCGCACCAGCCCCAGACTCGTGTCCGAATTCATACTGGCCAGCGCCGCAATTGCAGCGGCGGACGCGTCCTGTTCGGCTTGCGCGGTGGACACAAGCGCCGCTATCACGTCGGCGTCTTCATTGCCGCGGTCCGCGAAGTACTTCGCACATTCTGCCTGAACTGGTGCGCTGTCGCTCCGGAGCATGTGGACCAGACGCGGGATCCATTGCGCCTGATCCCGTCCGTTGATCTTGAGAGCGTGAGCAAGAACTGTCTCTGCTTGCAGAACTCGAACGGCCGCAAGTCGTACCTTTGGATCGGAATCGTGCAGGCCACTGGACAGAGCCATGTCACTCAGACAGCGTGCTCTCTGGCAGGCCCACAACGCGCGACGACGGACTTCAGGATGCGGATGTGGCAGCAACTTCTGTAAACGATCGGACTGCTTCTTCCCGCCAAACTGCAGCAGACGCGCAACTCGAAGCAGGCTGTCTTCGTCCGACACAGATTGCGACGTTTCGGCCAGAGTGTCGCCTGCAAGGCCAGCCCACAGAGTGCCAGTGAGTAATAAGAGGCGAAAGTGCATTCGTGCCTCCATCGTGGTCAGTGCGGAAGAACCGTCACGTCAGCAATTCGGCGATTGGCTCGGCACGTTCGACGTATGGGATTGGGCGACCGTCTTTCTTGATAAACTCAGCTCGCGGGTGGACGCCGGTCAGATGCAGGATTGTGGCGGCGATCTCTTCCGGCGTGACCGGACGATCCGCCACTCCGGCGCCGTTTTCGTCGCTGGCTCCAATGACCTGGCCGCCCTGAATGCCGGCTCCGGCAAAGGCGATGCTGAAGGCCTGCGGCCAGTGGTCGCGGCCTGAGTCTTTGTTGATGCGCGGTGTGCGACCGTATTCGGTCATGTAGACAACCAGAGTCTCGTCGAGCATCCCTCGCTGTTCCAGGTCCGTGATCAATCCACTGATCGCGTTGTCCATGTGCGGCAGTCGGCTGCGGAGCTGCGGGAAGATGTTGCTGTGATGATCCCACGAGTTGCGGCCGATCGTCACATACCGCACGCCCGCTTCGACCAGGCGACGTGCAGTCAGAGCCAGACGAGGCTTGTCGGCTCGCTTGTTGTGCATGCCGTAGAGCTGCTTGATCTCGTCGGACTCGCCATCAACGTTGAAGGCATCGGCACCTTTGCCCGAGGTGATAATCTCGATCGCCCGATCGTCGAATTCGTCCCAGCCCGAGCGATTGCCGCGTTGATCGTTGGCGGACCGCAACGAATCCCGCAGGTTCAGTCGGCCGTCGAAGTTTGCTCCTGAGTTGCCGCCCGCCAGTGTCTTGGCTTCGTAACCACGGAACGCCGCGGACGTCGCCGGCAGCCAGCCATGTCCGGTAAACCGCGATGTGAAATCGTTGCCAGGAATACTGACGAATGGCGGCATTCCGTTTCTCATGCCGCGTTCGTGTGCCACGATCGAGCCGATCTCCGGGTTTCCAGAGTAGCTGACTCCCGTGGAGGGAAGTGGTCGCCGACCCTCGACCATGTAGATCGACCCGCGCTGATGCGCGGCCTCGGAATGCGTTACGGAACGAATGACGGCCAGCTTGTCGGCGATCTGGGCCATTCGCGGCATGTAGCTGGAAAACTCGATTCCGGGCAGTTGCGTGTTGATCGTTGCGAACGGACCGCGGATATCGCTGGGCGCTCCCGGTTTTGGATCCAGCGTGTCGTGATGTGAAACGCCTCCTTGCAGCCAGAACAGAATTACAGATTTTGCTTTGGTCGCCGCAGCCACTTTGGCGACGGCTTCGGCGCGGAGAATCTCTGGCAGACTTACGCCGAGGCCGCCGAGGGCCCCGATCTTTAGGAAGTTTCGACGACTGTCTTCCGGGAGATTCTGATAGCTGGCACAACCAAGGCGCGATGACTTCATGGGATGGCTTCGTTGAGGAGGGGCGGTGGGGGACCAGCGAGTGGAAACAGGCACTATATCCGACTCAGATACGGATAAAACACATCAGAGTAGATCGGCTCGACAGTCCGTCCGACCGCACTGTCTATCAACTGACTAGCACACTCGCGGACGTCTGCTCGGCAAATTCGGCAATCATGTCACGAGTCGCCGCGTCGACTGCCTGTTCCCACGCGTTGGAGGCGAACTGAGACTGATACGGCTCGCGGCGGTAGGCGAAGTTGATTCCGCGCGAGCTGTTGACCAGCGCACCAAGTCCATCATCAGCAAATCCGCCAGCGACATCGGCGGCACCTCCGCCCTGTGCTCCGTAGCCGGGCACAAGGAATGGAGTTCGTGGCATGGCCTGACGGAGTTCGGTCAGCTCAGCGGGATACGTCGCGCCGACCACCGCGCCGACGATTCCGTATCCGGTCTCGCCGAGTGTCTCAGCGTTGAAATTCTCGACGGCGGCCGCAACGTGCTGGAACAGTTTACGCCCGTCTGTCTCGCGATCCTGAAACGTCGCCGCACCGGGATTGCTGGTCCGCACCAGCACGTAGATTCCCGCGCCCCGCTCGGAGGCGACTTTGATGAACGGCTCAAGCGTGTCCCGCCCCAGGTAGGGATTGACCGTCAGCGCATCGGCGCCCCAGATTGCTCCGTCGGGCGATTCTCCGGCCAGGTAGGCCTCGGCATACGCCTGAGCGGTTGATCCGATGTCGCCTCGCTTGGCATCACAGATCACGACAAGTCCGGCAGCGCGGGCCTTGCGGATCACTCGCTGCAATGCCAGACAGCCGGCGGGGCCATATTGCTCGAAGAACGCCGCCTGCGGTTTCACGGCTGGAACAAGCGGTGCGACTACATCAATGACGCGCGAACAGAACTCCTCAAACGCGCTAGCCGCGATTTCATCCGCAGTCGATGAGCGATTCTGTGCCGACGCGACAATCGCTTCGGGAAGTTGATCCAGTCGCGGATCCAGTCCGACCAGAGCCGGAGTCTGTTTCGCTCGGACTGCTGCGTTGAGTCGATCGGTGTAGTGTTTCATGCGGCGGATTGTGTCAGCCCGAACATTCCCTGGCTACCATGCCTCGACGTTCGTAGTAGCCGGATTTATCCGGCTGGTCTGCGGCTGGCCAATTCCGGTCGACTCACGATGCGCGAACTCGCTGAGCAATCTGCGGCCGTCGGCACAGCCGCATAAATGCGGTTACTACAAACATACCAACTGGCATTGAATGTGTCTGAGATTCCGAGCCATTTCGCTGTCAACTGTGGCGTGTGCGTCACGCCGTCATCGAAGCATGCCGGTCGCCGAGTGAAATGCCCGGACTGCGAGACGCCGATTCCAATCCCGTCGATCGAACAGCACCTCGCTCGACAACGCGATCAGGCACTCATGGCGCCGATTCAGCCGGAGGATCAGGAGCCGTATACCATGCAGGCTGCGGTGGAGCGCCCGGCAGTACCGCTGACATACACGAGCGAGAAATCGGTCATTCGCCGATTCAAGCACAAGAAACCGCCGAAGCCACCAAAGTGGGTGTTTTTCAGTGACGTCTTCAATCTTCCGTGGCAGACAAAGACAACGGCATTGCGCTGGGGCTGGCTCTCGGGCGGCCTGAGTTTTTCTGGCCTGCTCGGCGCCCTCAGTGCGTTCATCATTCAGGACGCTGGATTTGCCGGGATGATTGCAGCTCTGTTCTTCGTCATGGCCCAAGCCTGGTTCTCGGCCTGGTCGTTTGCCTACGCCGCGTCGTGCTCGTTCTCAATCCTTCAGGATACGGCATCAGGACTGAAGATCGTTGAAGGCTGGCCGGATGGGGGATTTCGCGACTGGATCTTCGATTTCCTGACGACCCTATATGTGGTGTTCGTCTCGGGCTTTGTCGCGTTCCTGCTGGCGAGTCCAATGGACGTTGTGCTTGAGCTGCTGTTCCCGCAGTTGGCCCGTACGCACGCTCACTTGTTCCTGATTCACGGTCTGCTGTTTCCGGTCGCATTTCTGGGAGCACTGGATGCTCCGTCAATCTGGCTGCCGTTCTCGGGAACAATCACTCGCAGCCTGATCCGCATCCCGCACTGGTGGCTGTTGTTTTATGTTTTGCTGGCCATCGTCTGGGGAATCGTCTTCGCCGCCGTGTTTCCTCTGCTGATTTACATGACCTGGCTCGGGGCACTGATCGGCGGGCCAATTCTGGCCAGCGCGCTGTTTATCTCCGCGAGGCTGCTTGGTCGCCTGGCCTGGCAGATTGGTGAGGATGCCTCACGTGTTGATGACGATGAGGACAACGACGAGTAGGGACGTCTGCGTTGAGAAATCGGTAACACCGCACGTCAGCGACTACTCGAATCGACTGAGCACCAGGCAGGCATTGTGACCGCCGAAACCGAAGCTGTTTTTCAGAATGCGTTGAATCGGCATCGCACGCGCTTCGTGCGGCACGTAGTCCAGATCGCAGCCTTCACCCGCCTGATCCAGGTTGATTGTCGGCGGGGCCGCCTGGTTCTGAATTGCCTGGACACACACAACGAATTCGACACCGCCGGATGCCCCCAGCAGATGACCGATCTGGCTCTTCGTGCTGGAAACCGCCAGCTCGTCAGCATGCGACTCGAAAACAGTTCGAATGGCGAGCGTTTCAGCCGTGTCACCCAACGGTGTGCTCGTGCCATGCGCATTGACGTAGTCAATCGCGTCAGCGGTGAGCCCGGCGTCCCGCAGGGCAAATGCCATTGCGTGTGCAGCGCCACGACCGGCCTCATCGGGTGCCGTCATGTGTGACCCATCGGCCGACATTCCGTATCCCTCAACTTCAGCCAGGATGTTCGCCCCGCGAGATTTCGCGTGCTCAAGTTCTTCCAGCACAGCAATGCCGGCGCCTTCGCCGATGACGAACCCGTCGCGGTCGACATCCCACGGCCGACTGGCCTTCTGTGGGTCATCGTTGCGGGTCGACAGAGCATTCATGCGGGCGAAACCGGAGATTCCCATAGGCGTCATCGCCGCTTCACTGCCACCGGTGACCATCACATCCGCGTAATCATTCTGAATCAGGCGATAGGCGTCGCCGATTGCGTTTGTCGCTGAGGCACAGGCGGTGGCGACGGCACTGTTCGGCCCCTTCAATCCCCAAAGCACCGAGACATTCCCGCTGGCAGCATTGACCATCAGCTTGGGAATCATGAACGGCGAAACCCGTGTCGGGCCCCGGTCAAACAGGACCGCGTGCTGAGTCTCAATTTCACCCAGTCCGCCGATACCGCTGCCCACCAGCACGCCGTGCCGATAGGGATCCCCCTGCGTAAAATCGATGCCTGACGACTCAACCGCTTTGGCTGTGGCCGCGACGGAGAACTGTACGAAGCGGTCCAGTTTGCGGATTTCTTTCGCGGGCAGGTCGATGTAATCGGCCGTGTTGAAATGCTTGATTTCACCGCCGAAAAGCACTTTATATTCCGAGCAGTCAAACCGCTCGATCATGCTCACGCCGCTCTTGCCCGCGCAAAGTCGATCCCAGAAATCCGGAACGTCATTGCCCAGCGGCGTGACGACTCCGACCCCTGTGACGACAACTCGTCTGGACATCCGGCGGTTCTTTCCCTGCGGTAGTCAGCTCACGGCCAGAGTGGGCGCGGCTGAGCACACACAGCCCGCTGCCCGACCGGCCACCAGTCATCAAACGTCAGCTTTGTTTGTCGCTTCGTCGATGTAGTTGACGGCGTCGCCAACAGTGAGGATTTTCTCGTAGTCGTCGTCGGGAATCGTGATGCTGAATTCGTCCTCAAACTCCATCACAAGCTCAACGACGTCCAGTGAGTCAGCTTTCAAATCTTCGACGAACCGCGAATCGGGGAGGACGTCGCTGCTGTCCACGCCCAGCTGCTCGCTGACGATTTCGGTGACTTTTTCTAGCGTCGACACGATCAATTCCTCCAGTGGGCTGGTGATTGCAGCCGGAGCCACCGTAGGTGGGGCAACCGGCCAATTGTCTGTTCTCAAGACTCTCCGGGCGGTGCGCTCAACCCGCAAGACTGAGGGTTTGAGACGGGTCAGCGGAGACGGGGTTTACCAAAGTTACGAGTCCGCGGACATATAGTGAGAACTCTCATCCATGTAAACTCAAATTGCATAAGGCGCTACGCGGCAGCGTGACATGAATTTGCTGCGGCTCGACCTGGGATCCACGCTCGTTTTCGAGCGTCTTCCGCCACGTGCTGCTCCTGCAGAATCGGTGTCCGATTCTGTAGCGCAAGTGCACTCCTGAAGAACACACTCGCCATCAGACTGACAACACGTCAAACGCCTGCCGTGTCTCAGTCGTGCGACATCTGATCAGTCCGAAGTCCTTTTCGTGTTGATGGTTGCGCCTCGCTGCGATGCGTGACCGATCAGGCCCCGCACGCCGCTCAGCCCGTTCGGCACGCTGCTTTCATCTGCCACCCAGGACTTCGGGGTGGTCCCGAGGGAGATTTTCCGACGTCTGAACGCTGGTCACGAATCCATGACGAGATCCGTAGAGGCTGGCCTTCGGGAAAGGAGCAGAGTCATGACGAGAGTCACAGCAACGAAGAAGAAATCTGTCCGCGAAATCAAGTCGCTGCGGACGTCCGATCGTGTCAAATGCGACCGGTGTCGCTGCTGCCGCTGCTGTCGCTGCTGCCGTTGCTGGTAGTGCCTGCTGGTGGAGGGTGGAGTGCCGGGTCGGAGAGGCACTCCGCCCGCCGCTGACTGCTCGGCGACCCGAGTGGCCGGGTCAGGTGGTGGATGCCCCGGTCCCGAACTGCTCCTCAGGGCCACCAACAGTCCATTCCGGCCCGGCCACGTCGCCGGCGCCTTCCTCGGTCATCCCACTCGCTGGAGAAAGCTGTGACCACGCCTGCCATCGGATACGCCATCCGCGAACAGAATCGCCCCTATCTGGACGATCCGGCCATCAACGCGGCTGAGATCACGTTCGAGCGAGCTGACGAGCCTCTTCGACTGGACAGATATGTCCAGGACGCGGACTTCGAACATGTCAGCGTCCACGCCCTGAAGCTGTCCGTTGCCAGCGCTGACCCGCCTAATCGACGATACATGGACGCACTCAAGGCTGTTGCCCTCGAAAATGGTGCCGCGTCGATAAGCGATCACCTGGGCTTCACGCGAGACGGCAAGAACGGTGTCGAAATGGGTCACTTCGCGACACCACCGTGGACGGCGCCTGCGTTGTCCGCCACCTGCCGCAACATCGATCACATCCAGCAGTTCTTTGGAGACACGCGGTTCTATCTGGAGACGATCGCGTATCTGTTCAACTTCGAAGGCTCGATGACCGAAGCCGAGTTTACGAGTCGCGTCCTGCAGACGACGGGATGCGGCTGGTTACTCGACGTGACCAACGTCTACGCCAACGCAACGAACTTCGGATTCGATCCGTACGAGTTCATTTCAACCGTCATCCCGCACGCCTCGTCGATTCAGATGCATCTCGCCGGCGGCTTCTTTGACGAGCAGACCGAGATGTACATCGACAGCCACTCGCACCCGATTCCTGAACCCGTCTGGGATCTGTATCGCTTTGCTCTGTGCGAGGGGATCGGCCGCGTCGACACCGTGTTCATCGAACGAGATCAGAACTTCCCTGACGAATTGGGATGGAGATCGGAAGTCCGCATGGCCCGCGACATCGCCGAGCAGATTGAGGTGCCCGCATGAGCCCCGCATTTAATGGCACCCAGGAATATGCTCGCACGTTGCACCGCATTGCCGGCGCATTGTCAGTCGCGCACTGTTCAACCGTTGCCGCAGACCTGGCCGATGGACATCCCGTCGACAAAGTCAAGATGTTCACGGATGGCAATCTCGACAAGCGCTTCCAGAAGCTGCAGGACCAGCTCGAACTGCTGGCCGAAGACATGGACGACCTCGACGATGCGATCGTCGAATACGTGCGGACTGTTCCGCTCGCGGCCTACGACACAGGCGCCAGTGACGGCGACCGGTTCGTCGCCTGGCTGTCGACATCGCGCCATCTGACGCCCGAACAGCGTGACATCATCACGGTCATCCGCAGTCGCGTCGCAGTCGAGGAACTGGCTCGAGCCAATCGACTGGCCCACGTCCGCTTTCAGGAGCTGGCCAGTCTCAGTGATGAACTGGCGAGAGACCTCACAACAAAACCGAATCTCACGCTGCACCTGAATCCCACTCGCATCTGGGCAACCTTTGAGACAGATCGGCTGTTGGGCGATGACACTCCGGAACCCGGCGGCGCCATTCTGTTCTATGCGTGGCGAAACGAAGTCCGCACATCTGTCCTTGAACCGGAATCGGTTCTGATGCTGCGGACACTCGCCGATGGCGCACCCTGTTATTTAGAGAATCTGCAACTGCGACTGAAACTAATGGTTGGCGCCGACCAGAAACTCCTCGTGGACCTGATCGCCGAATGTGCTGACGCCGGCCTGATCTCATTCAGCTGAGTGACGCAGGCCACTTTCACCGGAAGACCGGGATTCTGAACACCGAATCACCACCAGAGACTGCCTGCGCGACTCACGTCGAACGCCCTCCGAGCATCGTGCTGACTCCGCGCGGTTTGTTCGCTGTGTACCACTGGAAGATTCTGACGACCTATGTGCTGTTTGCCGTCGAGAATCTGCTCCGTCTGGCTCAACCACTCGCTCTGGGCTGGGCGATCAACGATCTGCTGACGGGTCAGACATTCGGCCTGATCGTTCTGGTGATCCAGCATGTGTCGCATCTGATCGTCGGGCTCGCACGTCAGGTCTACGACACACGGGCATTCACAGCGATCTACTCTGACCTCGTCACAGGGATGATTCGGCAACAACGTGATCTCGGTGTAGACGTCTCGCGCGTCTCTGCTCGAGCGGCGCTGTCGCGCGAATACGTCGACTTCTTCGAACGATCTGTCCCTACAGCGATCCGCGCGGCATTTTCCGTCATCGGATCGCTGATCATGCTCGCATGGTACGACCCGATCGTTGTCGCCATCTGCCTGGGACTGATGCTCCCCGCCGCTCTGGTGAACCGAATTTATGCACGCTGGACCAGGCGGCTCAGCCGAGGCCTGCACGATCAACTCGAGCAGGAAGTCGATGTCATCGACGATGCCCAGCCCGAAGATCTGCGGGCTCACTTTGACGAAGTCGCGAGCTGGCGCGTCCGACTCTCAAACGCGGAAGCGATCAGCTTCGGATTGATGGAGCTGTTTATTCTGGGCGTGATCGTGCTGGTCCTGGTGCGCATGTGCCAGCTTCCGGACATACTGGCCGGCGATCTGTTCGCCGTTTTCCGGTATCTGATGCTGATGCTGATCGGCTTCGATCAGATTCCGCGACTCGTCCACCAGATCAGCCGCCTGCAGGACGTCAAAGGCAGGATGAGGGCGCGTGGATAAGCACGATGTTCAGGTGACTATCGCTGGCTTATTCCGCTGGTTTCGCTCGACGACGTGACCGTTTGGGTTTCTTCGGTTTTGTAACCGGTTTCCGATCCCAGGGTTGCGGCGGCAGAGCGTCGTAGCGCGGTCGACCATCCTGCTCGGGGAACGACTTCAGCACTGCGGTTAGCTTCGTCATAGCAGATTTGTGTCTGGCTGCGCCGCTCTCAATCAGATTGCGTTCTTCGGCCGGGTCACTTGCAAGGTCGTAAAGTGCCACGACCTCCCGCTGGTCGCTGACGTGAATCTTGAACTGCTTGTCCCGGATGACGCGCTGCGTGAAGTCCTTGACCGGCCGAACACCTTTCTCATCGAGCCTCGCGGCTCCGTAGCCCATCGCCATGATCCATTCGCGCGCACCGTCTTTCTTTTCACCAAGGATCACGGGTGCGATTGAGTGCCCGTCGAGCGTGACGCCTTCAGGAACATCGGCCCCGGCCAACTCACAGAATGTCGGCATCAGGTCGGTGAAGTCCGTCAGACAGTCGGTCACGACTCCGGCTGGAACCGTTCCCGGGCAGTTCACAATGAACGGCTGCCACGGACCGTTCTCGGTGAGTTTCGCTTTGCCGCCGCGCACCAGTCGACCGTTCATGTTTCCGCGAATGCCACCCGACGTTCCATTGTCGGTCGTAAACACAATGATCGTCTTCTCTCGAATTCCCAGTTCGTCGAGCTTCTTCACCACGCGGCCCATCAGATGGTCTGTGTATCGCACCATCGCCTTGTGCCTATCAAGCTTGTCGGTCACGTCACGTTCGTGAGGCGTTGTCACCAACGGACCGTGCGTCAGAGCCATCGGGTAATACGCGAGGATCGGTTCGTCCTTGTGCTCTTCCAGGAACTTCAACAGAAAGTCGTTGTAAACGTCCGGGCCAAAGCCGTCCTTGACCGTTCCGCGAAACCCGTCGGAGTTCACGACAAATGGATTCCAGTAGCGTTCGCCGCTGGGTGGATTTCCGGATTCGTATCCGGTCCACATGCACCACTCATCGAAGCCGTGGGCTTTCAACACTTTCGGCTGCACTCGAAAGTCATTGATCTGCCACTTGCCGACGACGCACGTCGAGTAGCCAGCCTTTTTGATCTGCCGAGCGAATGAGATGTTGTGCTTCGGATCGAAATGACACCCCGCTCCCCAGCGCGGCACATCCCAGTGATTCACCCAGCCATGCCGGAACGGATACTGCCCTGTCAGTAATGTCGCCCGAGTCGGAGTGCACTGCGGCATTGAGTACGCATGCAGGAACCGCATCCCGGTTTCCGCAAGCTTGTCGATGTGTGGCGTCTCGATATCTTCGGCGCCGTAACAACTGACCCACTCGGGACCGAGGTCGTCGACTATCACAAAGATGATGTTCGGCTTTTCGATCCGGGCGGCTGTGACCTGTGAATTCAGGCTAGGCAGGGCCAGACAAAACAATGTCAGTAGTGAAGTGGGTCTCATGTTTGTTCCTGAACACTTTCAAGGGCGCGACATCAGGTCGGCAATCGCAGCATCTGCCGGAGAACCAGAGGCGCGAGGATTGTCGACGACTTTCTGGCGGCGTTGTTCGTCGTGATTCTGATTCAGCTTCCACTTGCCTTCGAGACGTTCGATATCGATGTCGAATCCAACGATGGCGTTGAGCAGCCCGTGGACAAAATCGTCGTCCGGATCATCGAGTGACCAGGTCCTGGCGATTCGCTTCATAGACGTCGACTGTATGACGCAGGATGTCCAGCAGCCGGTCCGGGTCAGTGATGAGTCGACGCGACCATAGACATGTACGGCGACGTAGTTCCAGATGGGCACAACATTCTTTGCCTCATACCACGCGGGAGAGACATACGTGTGTGGCCCGGAAAAGATGACCAGCACCTGGGAATCTTCCAGCGACTTCCATTGCGGATTCGCACGCGCAACGTGTCCGGTGAGCTGGCCGCGCGGACCTTCATTGCGATTCAGCAGAAACGGAATGTGACTCGCGTCGGGCGCACGCTCACCCTGGTTGACGAGCACTCCGAAGCTGTGCCGATCAATGAAGTCGTGCAGTGTCGACTGATTCGTCTCAGCAAAACTGGCCGGGATGTACATGCACGATTCATAACACGACAAAGCCACAACCAGAAAGTAAAGCGGCCCGCCCAGTCGCCTTACTTTGACACGCAGTACAGTCGCTTTGTTGAGCGGATAAAGAGCTGGCCGCCGCTGGGGGTGATTGACGCTCGGAAGATCTCGTCATCGTCTGCTGTCAGCTTGTTGGTGCTTACGATGTCGGCCTTCGCACCGGGCTTAACGACGATCGCGTCGCCTCCGTCCGACATGAACGCCGCGAGTCCATCGAATGCGACCGGGCTTCCTGAGAACGTTCCACCGATCCGTTCCTGCCAGACTTCTTCGCCCGTCTTCGCTCGGTAGCAGGTCAGGATTCCGCCGCGGTGGTTCATGATCAGAACGTATTCACTCATGACGATCGGAGACGGCAGGTCGCGTCCGCTGCGTTTCACTTTCCACACTTTATTCGCCGTGATATCGCCACTCCCTCCGGCTTTCAGGGCGTAGGTCTCACCTGGGCGTCCCGGGACGACGAACAGCAGGCCAGCTCCCGGAGTGACCGTCGGTGTCCCGCGTCCACTCGATCCGGTGACTTTCCACAGCTCTTCGCCCGTCGCGGGGTTGTAGCCTCGAACTCCCGTATGTCCCTGCAGGACAAGTTCTGCACGATCCTTCGTCTGGACCAGAATCGGAGTGCTCCAGCAGCGGTTGCTTTCCCGCGGGACACGCCACGCCTGTTCGCCAGTCGCTTTGTTGAAGGCCACCAGAAACGCTTCGCCGTCCGAATCACAATTCTGAATGACAAGGTCATCGACCAGGACGGGACATGCGGCCGTGCCCCACGGTCCGTTGAAGTTGCCGAGAGGCTTCGACCAGCGCAGTTCCCCGTCAACCGACAGACAGAACAGGCCACCGCCCTTACCGAAGAAGGCGTACACATTCTCACCGTCGGTAACGCAGGTCGGAGTTGCCCAGCCGTTCATTCTGTGAGTCTGTTCGGGCTCACCAGTCCACAGACTCTTCTCCCACAGGATCTTGCCATTGGTCCGATCAACGCAGAACGCAACTCGTTCCCGTCCACCTTCGAGTGCTGCTGTCAGGAAAATACGATGTTCCCAGATCGTGGGCGACGATTGTCCGATACCCGGCAGGTCAGCCTTCCACGTGACATTCGAGTCATCCCACTTGTGTGGAAAACCAGTCTCGACCGAATGACCATCCTGCAGTGGTCCTCGCCACCTGGGCCAGTTGGAATCGGCCTGAACGAATGACGTGAGGAATAGAGCGACCGACAGAGTGCGGATCAGGTGAGGCACTGGGATTCTCCGTTGGATGGCTGTGGGTTGGGTCGTTGAAAGCGAATTGCGTGTGAGGATCAATGTTAGCGAGTCAGCAAAGTCAGACTAACTCATCGCTGCTGTTGTCACGATCAAGTCAGTCTCGAATCGACTCCGCGAGTCGTCGAGCAAAGTCCTTGTCCGGTTCGGCATGGGGCTGCAGACCGTTGACACTTCCCGGTCGTGCAACGGCCCAGTCCTCGTCGATCAGTCTGCTGTTCACGCGCCGGTTGGTTCCGTCGACGAGGCCCTCCACTCGGATCGGTCGCTTCGACTCGTGAATGGCCGCACCGAGGTCGCTCAAGTCACCCGCAGTCAATGCACCCGGCACGATGAAGTCGTGCGGTACATAAACAAACTGGCTGTCGAGAATGCTGCGGATGCTGACCAGACCATTTCTCGCCCAAACCACAGCGATTTGCTTGTCGTAAACGCCGGCCAGCAGAACCAGAGTTGCACCCAGCGGTTCAGAGTGATCCGGTTCGTTGTCGATCCTTAGTGGAACGTCAACGCGTCGATCCGCAGCGTTAACTGGCGCGAAAGAATCGCCCCAGACGGCAACACGATCAGGATCGATCTGCGACTGGTCCCGAAGCCAGTTCACCACACTCAGTAGATCGTTCAGTCGCTCACCGAGCAGCGTTCCACCAAGCATCAATTCGTTGGACGACAACCCCGTGGCGTTACTGCGTCGGCCGCGGTAATCGCCGGGTCGAGATTCTCCCGTGCCTCGCAAATCGGGCAGGCAGACGGCAACGCCCTGATCGAGCAGAGTGGCAATGTCGTTGGAGCGGTGTTTGAGGAATCCCGCCTTGCCGCTTTGAGCAACGGCAACGACCGCAGCACAGCCATCCGTCGGGAGGTTCTTCGGCAGCAGGAGAATAATCGGCACATGGATTCCACGTTCCAGCCCGAGTGTAAACCGAACTGTCGCAATGCCCTTTTCCAGAGTTGCCGCCGGCTCCAATTCACGAACCAACGGTACAGGACCGCCACCCAGCAGTTTGCTCCATCGTCTCGCGAGGACCGAACATCGTTTCTCTCTGGGAATCGAGGCCAGTTGTTTACGGCAGTCTGCAATACGTTGTCGGGCAATCCTGTCAGCAAGCTGATAGACCTTTGGCAGTTCAATCCGTTCGTCGGTTTCAACGCCGTCAACGCACCACAGATCGGATGCATCGAGTCGCTGGCTGTATTCCGGATCGGGCACGGGAATTCCAAACCACTTCGCCAGTGCCGGGTGAATCTGTTTGCGGTGGTGCGCTCCAATGTTGTTGCAGTGCGATGCTTCTTTCGACGACAGCGTCACGCGGCCGTAGCCATGCACTGAAGTAAGGTGCTGCGGCTTGCCATACAGATCAAAGATCGAACCGAACCGCTTCCAGACCGGGTCCTTGTCACGGTCCCACGCGAATTCGTGCGCATAAATCAGTCGCCTGGGTGCGACAGAACCGACAATGATCCACGGCAGAAAGCCGTCTCGAGCCGACGTACGGAGGTTGCGAGTCGATTCCCATGAGCCGCCGCCAACATAGTTAAAACTCAGCTCCGCATCTTTCGGCAGAGGAAGGACATTCTCCGATTGAGGCCCGCCAAAATTGAACGGAGCAACCGCTTTGATTCGCTCGTCAATCGCCGCTGTGACTGCCACGGGATCGCCACCGCCGGCGACTGCTCCCAGCAGAATGATTCGCTCAGGATCGACTCCATCCATACCGAGCCGCAGATCAACGCCGCGCATCAGGTCCCAGGCCATCCAGCCGATCAGGCCGTCGCCAATTAGATGCAACTGGATGCCGACGTTGTATCGGAAATAGTAGTCCTGGCGGCTGACCCGAAACTCACCGTCGAAATCGGAAGCCGAACGAAACGAATGCTGCCGACGTTCGCCATGCCCGAGCTGATCCATGATCAGTACAACGCAACCCTGCCTGGCCCAGGTCATGCCCATGTCCTGCAGCTCGCCCTGCGTTTTCGGGTTGTGGTGGCTGTGACAGATGAGGATACCTGGCATCGACTCACGGATGTCTTCCGGACTGTAGAGATTCGCCGTGACAAGAAGACCGGGGCGACTTTCAAACACGATGCAGTTGAGCTGGTAGCCATCGCCGTCGATCGTGCGTGTGGTGCGTCGGTTGAGGTCTTCCGGCGGATCGGGAAACTGACCCAGTGAACGCTTCAGGGCAGCGATGCGGCCATCTCGAAGTGTTTCCCATTGTTTGCGAGTCGAGCCCATTCGCCACGCCGCCACATCTTTCGCGTTGACTGCCCGCCGTCGCGTACGGATGTGATCGCTGAGCATTTGCCGCGGATCAGCCTCAGAGTCTTGAAGAACTGCGTCACCGGATGTAAGCACACGTGGATCGAGATGCTTCACAGAATCAGCCAGTGCCCGCACGTCATCTGCAACTGTGACCGACGTGGCGGAGCAGCAAAGAATCATCGTGGAGGCAAGCAGGGGACGCAGCTCATTGTTTCCGGCTTTGCCGCTGAGAATTAAATGAGCTGCTTTTATTACTGGAAATGCCAATAGTCCTGACGGATTTCGCTATTGCCTCCTCACCAGAATGTGTGGGTGAAGTTCGGCTCGGGGAGTTTTGCAAGGTTGTGGTATAAAGCGAGTTCCAGCGTTTCTGGTGTGCGGAATCCGTAGGATTTTCTCATGGTCTCTTTCGCCTTGTTGTGCAGACGCGCAACAACACATGCGCTGAATTGGCCCTTCGCCAGGTACGAGTTCGTAAGCTGGGCCTGGTGAGTACGCATCGTGACCACCTCTTTCTTCATCGGGTCCAGATGG
>CAYSJO010000254.1:0-23336 GCA_964431285.1 uncultured Planctomycetaceae bacterium | reverse complement strand
CCTGAACGTGACGACAAACAACAGCCAACCCAATGGTGAATGCGATCCGAGCGACGTCACGGAGAACGGCGCGGACGATGGGACTTTGCTGTCCGATCCAAAGGACAACCTTGCAGCGCTGGCTCGGACAATGACGTTCGGCCCGGAAAGCGCCGATTCCGACGACGATAACGAGCAGTTCATCCGCGTCGGTCGGTACGACATTCACGGTGTGCTCGGCAAAGGCGGTTTCGGCAAGGTCTATCATGGTCGTGATGATCAACTGCAACGTGATGTCGCGATCAAAGTCCCCGGGCGCGTGCTGGTGGATGATCAGCTCGACCAGTTCCTCGAAGAAGCTCGCAATCTGGCGCAATTGCGACACCCGGGAATCGTCACGGTTTTTGACGTTGGCCAGGAATTCGGTCGCTGCTACATCGTGTCTGATTACCTGGCAGGTGTCAGTCTGAAAGACTGGTCGGCCGAACAATCGTACTCCTGGCGTAACGCGGCGCTGATTACCGCGAAGGTTGCTGACGCGCTGGCTCATGCACATGCACGAAGCATGGTGCATCGCGACGTGAAGCCATCCAACATCATGATGCTTCCGGGTGATGAGCCCGTTCTGATCGATTTCGGGCTGGCAGTGACAGACGCTCATGGCCACTCCGAACTGCCAGGAGTCATCGCCGGAACTCCGGGTTTCATGTCGCCCGAGCAGGCAGGTGGCAAAAGCCACCGGATCGACGGACGGACCGATATCTACAGTCTGGGAGTCGTGCTGCATCACCTGATCTGCCGCAAGATTCCGTTCCAGGCACAAAACAGCGTCGAGCTGTTTCGACAGATCATCGAAGATGACCCGCAGCGCGCCACGGCAATTGAGCCCCGAGATTCCCGAAGAACTTGAGCAGGTCTGTTTGAAGGCCATGGCCAAGTCTCAAAAGGATCGGTACACCACCGCTGCCGACTTTGCCGCCGAACTGCGACGTGTCACCACAGCGTTTGAAGCCGACGAGTTAACCGCCAGCAGGTCTGGACTCGCGACTGATGGAAACCAGATCATCGGCGAAAGAGTCGAGTCAGCGGTCGTCGGTCTCGTCGGAGTACGGCATTCACGACGCGCAGCGCCGTCAGATCACCGCGCTGCATCTTGATCTCGACGAGCTCGATGACGACGGGGAACAGGCTGATCCCGAAGAACTGCACGCCGTCATCCAGCGAGTTCGTGAAATCGCTGCGACCTGCGTTCGAAGATTTGGTGGGCACATTGCACGCAGTTCCGGTGACAGTGTTGAGGTCTACTTTGGTTATCCCACGTCATACGAGGACTCGGCTCGGCGTGCCGTGCTGGCAGGACTCGATCTGGTGAATGACATCGCTCTGCTACAGCAGCGACGTACGGCGAGTGGCCGGCCCAGCCTCACTTTCTCGATCGGAATTCACACAGGTGTGGTTGTCGCGGAAGAGCGTGACGCTGAAGAATCGAGTGAGCGGCATCCGATCGTCGGCAATGTGCCGCGCGTCGCATCGAGTCTGGCTCTGTTCGCTGAATCGGGAACAATTGCAGTGACTACGGCGACACATCGGATTGTGAGCCAGGACTTCGAGTGTCAGTCGCTTGGACTCCCATCCTCAAAGCGGCTGGGGAAAAACGTCGAGTTGTTCCACGTCGTGCGGAAACGAGCAACATCGGACGAGGCCGACGACATCGGTCCAGGCCAGACACCGCTGGTCGGTCGGGAACACGAATTCGGCCTGCTGACCGAACGCTGGGGGCAGGCTCAGCAAAGCGCAGGACAGGTGGTTCTTATCAGTTCCGAACCTGGTGTCGGAAAATTAAGACTGTTGTCTGCCTTTCGAACTTCGCTGGAGAAGCCACTCGACGTTCCGTTCGAGACTGGTTGTTCGACCTACCACCAGAACTCAGCATTTCACCCGATCACTGAACTGTTGCAGCGGCTGACCCAGTGCGCCGCCGATGACACCGACGAAAAGCGACTGGGTTGCCTGGAGGATCTACTGCGACGCTGCGACATCCCGATGGAAACGGCGGTCCCGTTGCTTGCCGATCTCCTGTCGATTCCGCCGGGTTCGGGATATTCGGTTTTCGACGGAACGCCCGATCGTCGCAAGCAGATGACGATTGAAACGCTCGTCGAACTGGTCCTGGTCGTTTCCGAACAGCAGCCACTGCTGTTTTCAATTGAAGACGTCCACTGGAGTGATCCATCGACGATCCAGTTTCTGGGAACGTTGATCGAACAGGTTCCCGGCTGTGCCATTCTGCTCGTTCTGACATATCGCCCAGAGTTCGATCCTCCGTGGCCGGCGCGTGCTAACCTGTCGCAGATACATGTGCTCGCTGACGGCTGATCAAACAGCGGAAGTCGTGGCAGCCCTGGGAGACGGACGCAGCCTGCCGCGTGAAGTCGTCGAACACCTCGCCCAACGCACGGACGGCGTGCCACTGTTTGTCGAAGAACTGACACGCACGATTATCGAATCCGATGTTCTGCAGGAATCCGACGGTCAGTTCGTTCTGTGGCAGCCATTGGATGCACTCTCGATTCCAGGCACTCTGCAGGACTCGCTCATGGCGAGACTCGACCGTCTGGGCGGGGCGCGCGAGATCGCGCAACTCGCTTCGGTCATCGGTCGTGAGTTCCCGTACCAGTTACTGGCCGACGTGGCTCAGCTCGATGAGCAGGACCTGCAGCATGAACTGAGCGTGCTGGTCGATGCCGACCTGCTGCACCAGCGCGGGTTCTTTCCGCGGGCTCGATTCACGTTTCGACATGCACTTGTGCAGGATGTCGCCTACGGATCGTTGCTGCGGTCGGCGAAACAGGACTGGCACGGGCGGATTGCCGACAGCATAACCACTCGCACTCCTCAACTGGCCGAAACCCAGCCGGAACTGCTGGCTCATCATTACACCGTGGCTGGCCGTACGTCCGAGGCGATCGCGGCCTGGATGAAAGCGGGACTACAGGCAAAGGAACGGTCCGCCTATCTGGAAGCCGTCAGCGAGTTCCAGCAGGGGCTGAAACTGGTTGAAGCACTCGAGCCGTCTGACGAACGTGATGTTGCCGAATTCGGTTTCCTGATTCCTCTGGGTGTCTCGCTGTTGTCCGCCAAAGGCTACGCCTGGCCGGAGGTGGGGCCTGTGTTTGAGCGGGCAGCGGAGCTGGGATCAAAACTCGCCAGCCCGAGTGAGCAGTTTCATATCACGTGGGGTATCTGGGGCTGGCGCGTCGTCCAGGAAGAGCTGGATTTGTGTATGCAGCTCAATGACCATGCCTGGGAACTCGCGGAAGCGGCCGGCGACGACGGATTGCGGATGGAAGCGCATTTCATCACGGCGCTCACACAATTCTATCGTGGTGAATTCGCCGAGACCGTGCGGCATTGCGAAGCGGGCCTGCCGATGTACGACAAAGAGCGTTGCCGGGTGCATGCCCGCCTGACCGGCCAGAACGTCGGCGCGACGCTGCAGTGCTATCACGCACTGGCTTTGTGGCATCTGGGTTACCCCGAGCAGGCGGTCGAACGTGCGGATCAGGCCGTCGAACTCGCTCGGTCCCTCGGTCGGCCGTACAGCCTTGCCTACGCAGTCCATCACCGGGGCTGGCTGCATTTTCACTGTCGCATGGCCGACATCGTGCTGGAATGTGCTGCGGAAGAACTGGAAATTGCGGAAGACCAGAGCCTGGCCTTCTGGAAGGCAGAAGGAATGCTCTGCCGGGGCTACGGTCTGCTGCTGCAGGATCGGGATGAGGAAAGCCTGGAAGCATTGCAGACGGGTGTCGATATCCTCGGACTGACTGGTGCCACGATCTCGGTGACACAGTTCTACAGTCAGATGGCAGTCGCGCACCTGAAGGCAGGCCGGCACTGTGAGGCGCTGCGCTTGATTGACGACGCGCTCGACGTCGCGGCCAGAAACGGAAACGCATTCTTCCTGAGCGCCACGCATCGCATCAAAGGCGACGTTCTGCTGGCACATCCCGACTTCGACCGGACCGACGCGGAAGCCTCATACAACGAGTCATTGGAGATCGCACGTGCCCAGCAGGCGCGTCTGCCAGAACTGCGAACCACGCTCAGCCTGTGCCGACTGTGGCAGTCACAGAACCGCATCGCCGAGGCGCTGTCCGCACTGACTCCAGTGCACGACTGGTTTCAGGAGGGCTTCGGTCATCCGGACCTGATCGCCGCTCAGGAACTCCGCGAGTCGCTGGAGCAGTCACGCCCTACCGACCCCGCGTCAGCGGATTCATGATCGACCGCCGCAAACACGACGACCGCCACAGAACTTGTCGACGTGAGGACAGTTTGTGTGCCAATGCCCCAGCGCAACTCGTGTCCCGCACCTCCCCCACCACGCAGCGACAGGTATTGACCCGAAAGTCGTCGTCTCCGTATACCTCAAGCACTCACGATCAGGCTTTTTGCAGCCAATCGTTCCGCGCAGTTCGCGCGAATGATGACACCGGCGTACTGATGGATGACGACCATTTGTGTCTGCCATGCCGGGAATTGCTGCTTGTGCAATAGCAAAGGTGAACACGTGGGCGGCCCGCGGTCGTTACCGGAGGCTGAAATGTCACGCTCTCAACAACCCAGTGATGTATCAATCGCGGATCAAGTCATTCGGAGTGTGGCAGGCTTAGGGTCGCGACACGGCGGGTGGCGGATCGCTCTCAGGAAATCCGCCCGAGTTCTGAGGCGTAAGGGGGTTGCGGGATTTCTCCGCCGAGTACGCCGATACGTCAGCTCGCTGCCCGCGAAAGTGCCGACCGCCCCATGGGTAGGGCGACTGCGATGCACCGACGCGGAACGGTTGCAGACCCTCTGCGTCAATCGGCCAACCCTGTCAATCCTGATCCCCGTCTCCCTCAAGTCTCTTCCGCAACTGGACGAATGCCTTCGCAGCCTGACGGGGCAGTATTACCGGAACTGGGAGGCGATTCTGATCGTTGGCCATGCTGATTCACGCATCGTTGCAGAATGGCTGGCCGGGCGCGACAACTGTGACGCGAGAGTCACTGCGGTCTCCATTCCATCCAATTCCAGCAAAGCCTCGGCAATGAATTCCGGCGTCACAGTTGCGCATGGTGAGTTCATGGCCGTTCTCGATCCAACCGACTCGCTGACAGAAGACGCTTTCTCCTGGGTCATTGTCAATCTCAACAAAGCGGCATCCGTTTCCGTACTCTATTCCGATTCGATAACCGTCGATTCGCGAGGTCGGTGCGTGGAGACGCAATTCAAGCCAGACTTTTCTCCCGAATACCTGCTCGCATCCCACTTCACACAACATCTGACATTTGTCAGCAAACGTGAATTCAATCTGTCTGGCGGCTTTCGCGGCGGGGAGCAACACGATGTCGAGCATGATCTGTTGCTCCGCCTGTCGGAGCAATGTCCGACCGAGAGCATCTCGCACATCGCCCGCGTACTGTGTCTCCAGCGCGCGCGGGTTGAACCCCCGAACAAGGGGCTATCCTGCATCGAAACCCCCTCAACTGCTGTTGAGGATGCTCTCAAGCGGCGGGGTCTGTTCGGAACGGTCGGTCTCATCGCCGAGTCGCCTGACGTTTACAGCATTCGCCTGAGACCACGCCGAAATGCCAGCGTGACAATCTTCGTCGCCACGAGAAACTCATATTCACTGGTCCGTCGATGTCTGGAGTCAATACGAGAGAACACAGCTTGGCCGGGATACGAAATCGTCGTGATCAACAATCAATCGGACGAGACCGATCTCCTGAACTATCTGGATTTAGAGCAGTCAGCCGGGAGGTTGCGAGTATTTGACTACGACCGCCCGTTCAACCACTCCGAAATGCACAACCTGGCCGTTGCCACGACGGATTCTGATCTGATCGTCTTCCTCAACAACGACGTTTACATCACATCCACCGACTGGCTTGAGCAGATGGTGGCAACGGCAGAAAGTAGCTCCACAATCGGCGGCGTTGGCAGTCTCTTGCTCTACCCCGACGGAACAGTGCAGCACGCAGGACTGCTACTGGGGACAGACGGAACTGCGGGTCATTTTCACCGGGACATGTATCCGGCCGACGGAGGCAACAACAACCGGATCCAATGTCTTCAGGAAGTATCCGGATGTACGGCCGCGTTTGTGATGCTGAAACGATCGGCCTGGGATACCGTCGGCGGATTCGACGCGGACACTTTTCCCACGGACTTCAACGACGTCGACCTGTGGTTGCGACTGCGGCAGGCTGGATACCGATGCATCTACGACCCGCTGGTCGCGGCGATACATGATGAGTCTCGCACGCGAACGATCGACGATGCCCAGGCTGTGATTTACCGAAATCGCCTGCACAATCGCTGGAGCTCCGAGTTGGCCTGCGACTCATTTCACAACCCGAATCTCGGCCCGGAATCGGAACAACTGAGCGTCTTCCGCGATTACCCGATCGACATCGAAGGAACGATCGCAGAACTGACGCAGCACGCGGGTCAGCTTTCGGCTAATCGAGTTGCGTGAGCTGGCCATCACATGGCAGCAGCGACCCTCAGCCAAACGCCGTGACACATATTGACACTCAAATTCCCCGCTCTCTATAAGCCGCGCGGGACACCGTCTTATGTTTCCGCTCACCGTGAAGTGAACTACTTGATGCCCACGCTGATTCATGTTCGCGAGCTCCTTGACGATTGGTCGCTCCTGGTCCTGCTGGTACTTCAGGATCTGAAGCTGAAGTATCGGGGCACGGCACTCGGGTTTCTTTGGGCCTTGTTGAATCCGTTGCTCATGCTGACCGTAATGGCCGTCGCATTCACTTTCGTATTTCACCGGCATTACCCCCTACACCTCTTCGCCACACTACTTCCCTGGCAGTTCTTTCAGAGTTCGCTGGTGCACGGGTCCCAATCCCTCACGTCATTCAGCAATGTGATTCTCCATTGGAAGACACCGCTACTGCTGTTTCCTGCACGGAAGACGTTGTTCTTTTTCTTTGAGTATCTGTTCGCTCTTGTCGGCCTGAGCCTCATTGCGTGGTTTCTGGGATTCCGCTTGACCCCATCCTTGCTAGTACTGCCCCTTTCGATGCTCCTGTTGCTGACGTTCGCCCTGAGCCTTGCCGTCATTATGTCAGTGACCGCGGTCTATTTTCGTGACCTGCAGCAAGTCCTTGATGTCCTGTTGCGAGCCGGCTATTATCTATCGCCAGTGCTCATTCCGTCACAGAGCTACCCGGAGCCATACCGCTGGGTGCTGACGATTAATCCAATGAACTACTTTCTCGAATTGTTCGACGCCCCGATCGCCCGAGGCGAGTGGCCGACGTTGCATGTCGTTCAAGTGGCCGGTGCGATTGCTGTTCTGTCATTGACCGTTGCCTTGGTTGTGTTTGATCGTAATGAGTCAAAACTGTCGATGCGTCTCTAAGTTGGACGTTTGAGTCCTTTGAGAACCAGGCAATCCTGATGTCGAGAATCGTTGTTGACGACTTGTCGCAGACGTTTGAGGTCTCGTCCCGGTGTACGGTGACGCTGAAAGAGCTGTTGCTTGGCCTGGCGCAGCCTCGCCGTCAAAAGACTCGACTGGTCCAAGCATTGGACCATGTCAGCTTTCGCGTTGAGGATGGAGATCGTGTGGGTTTCCTCGGACACAACGGTTCGGGAAAGAGTACGCTGCTGAGGACTATCGCCGGTATTTACCGGCCGACGCAGGGGACCGTGACCACGACAGGCAAGGTCCTGCCTCTTTTCCACTCTGGCGGCAGCTTTAACTCCGAACTCACAGGTCGCGAGAACGTGCTGCAGACTGCTGCCCTAATGCGTGTCAGCCGGAAAGTGATACTCGAACGTATGGATGAGATTCTCGACTTCGCGGGAGTGGCCGACTATGCCGACGTCGCGATCAAGTACTACTCGCGAGGCATGGCCACGCGGCTTGCGTTTGCCGTCCTGACTTCCCAGTCGCCGGAAATTCTGTTGCTGGACGAAGCTCTCGGTGGCGGAGACCAGAATTTTCGAGCCAGAGCTCAACAACGATTGAATGAACTCATGGATCGAAGCTCGACACTTCTGATTGCCTCGCATGACCTGTCGCTGATTGAGCGAGTCTGCACGCGTGTGCTCTGGCTCGATGGTGGTCGACTGATCCGGGACGGATCGCCTGACGAACTGATCGCGGAATACCGTAAAGCAATGCCGTCACGTAACACCAGGGCCGCATAAGTCGCGACTTTCAAACACTCTGGACAAGGAAGCCGGAGAACACAATGACTGGACTGCTGATTCCTGGCATGCACCGTAGTGGGACGTCGGCACTGACGCGCTTGCTCAATCTACTTGGAGCAAGTTTGGACGCTGAGGTATTGCCGCCGACGGCGTCCAATGAGCGTGGGTTCTGGGAACCGCGGGAAGTTGTCGAGATCCACAACGCAGTGTTTGACAGGCTCGATTCCTCGTGGGACTGTGTCTGGAAACTGCCCGATGGCTGGCACATCGACTCAGGACTCAGCGAGGAACGACGGCGGCTGGAAGAAGTGTTTCAGCGTGATTTTCAGAGTAGTTTGTGGGTCCTGAAAGACCCGCGCGTCTGCCGTTTGTTCCCGCTGTGGCGTGACTTGCTGGAAAGCCATGGCGTCGACTTTGGCTGCGTCCACATACTCCGCCATCCCGGTGAAGTCGCCGCGTCTCTGGAGAAAAGAAAGAAACTCTGCACCGAACAGTCGCTGCTGCTATGGCTGCGTTACGTACTTGAATCGGAAATGCACACTCGGAACTGCAATCGAACAGTTACCACATACGATGGCTTGATGGCTGACTGGCGGGTCACGGTCGCTCAACTGGCAGACTCGCTTGGGATTGAATGGCCAAATTCGATCGACAGTGTTGGTGACGAAGTGGACGCGTTTCTCTCTCCAGACCTGCGTCACTACAGCGTAGAGGATCGAGATCGGATCGCTTCAATGCCAGAACCACTACGAGGAATGGTGACGAGGGTCTGGGATGCACTCTCGCAAGTTGTTGATAAACCGACACAAAGCGTCATTGAGGTTCTAGACGACGTCCGATCCCAGCTCGACGGACTCTCGGACAGTTTTCGTCCGGTCCAGCAGAGCGTCGACGCCGCAAGACGACGCCTGGCCAAACACCTGCAGGTCGAGACCGACCGTCTGCAGAACACACACGCGGATGAACTAAGTCGCCAGCAGGCTCACTGGGTCGCCCAACTCGCGCAGTGCGAAGCCGAACACCGCAATGAAATCGAACAACTTATAGCAGCCCATCGTGATGACCTGATTCGCCGAGACGCGGTCAGTCAGGACGACTACAGGGCGTTCAGAAAGAATTGAAGAGTACTCAGGAACACTTTGAACATCGCATTGTGGACGTGGGCAAGGGTCTATTGGCACACTGCCTCACGCGTACAGCAATCCCGATGTTGACAGAATTCCTGCACGTCCGAAATTATACACCGCGATCGGCTGAGTCCGATCGACAGTGACAATCAGTTCGCGCCGCCCAGCGATTGTGTCGGGTCCTGGAAAGGAATCCCATGTCGGCTACCCTTGCTCCCCCCGTTGTTTTCAATCACACACCACTCCAGTTGACGGATCAGGAACTTGCCGAATTCCAGGTGGTCGTTGACTGGAAGACCGGGCTGGAACTGCCTGACGGACGCGTCCTGGGTGTGGCGGGCAAACGTGGCAAAGTTTCAAAACCACTGGACTTCCGTGTTCGCAAGCTTGCCGAAGAATTTGGCTCCGCAGACAAGCGTGTGCTCGAATTCGGTTGCCTGGAGGGCGTTCATACCGTGCAACTGGCAGGTGTCTGTCGAGAAGTCGTCGCACTCGATGTGCGACCGCGAAACATCGCGTGCACGCTCGTCCGTTGTTTCGTCCACAAGTCAGACAACGTAAGTCCCGTGCTCGGAGATGCCCGCCACATTGACGAGTCACTCGGTCACTTCGACATCATTTTCCATGTGGGTGTCCTGTACCACCTGATGGACCCGGTCTCGCACATCATGAACCTGGCTCGAATGACGGATGTCCTGCTCCTCGATACACACTACTGCCTGGAGGACACAACGTTTCCTCGCTGTGACATCCGCATTGACGACAAGGTCTATCAGGCATACGCCTACGGTGAAAAAGGATGGAAAGACCCGTTCTCCGGAGTCGAGCCAGAATCACTATGGCTACACCGGCAGGCACTCCTGGATGTCCTGACCGATGCAGGGTTCACTTCGCTGGAAGTGTTTAAGGACCGCATCGAACGGAACGGACCACGGATTTCTATCATGGCATCCCGATAGAGGAAGCTTAACTGCTGACCATCTGGTAACGAACACCCGTCAGAGGCGATGAGATGATTGAACTGCGCGATTGGATCCGCGGGATGGAACTGGTGGACAGGCCATGGCTACTGTTGGGGAAGGGACCCACTCTGGCAAAGGTCTGCAGCATCGACACATCGAAATACAATACGATGTGCCTGAACCATGTCGTCATTCACCAGAAGGTCGACGTTGCACACATTGTTGATGCCGACGTTGTTGATCACTGTGGTCACGCGCTGCTGCGGAACTGCCGCTACCTGGTGATGCCCAGATACCCACATGTTAACAACGATCCGACATCCACACGGCTCGAAGACTTTGTCGAAGAGAGCCCGATTCTGAAGCAGCTTGACCAGGAAGGGCGGCTGGTATGGTACAATCTGTCAAGTGCGAGGGCGGTTGAAGACTCGCCTGTCATTACCGCACGGTTCTTCAGTGCAGAGGCCGCTCTGAGGATCATCGGTGAAACAGGCGCCAAAGAAGTCCGATCGCTCGGGGTTGATGGTGGTCGCGGATATAGCCCACAACTTGCTGGTCTGGAACGCCGCACGATGCTGGCCAACGGACGGCAGAGCTTTGATGATCAGAATGGCGAGATCAAGGAAATTGTTGCGCACTATGGGCTGAACTACCAGTCACTCTACGAACCGATGCGCGTCTTCGTAGGCACTGACGAGTCTCAGATGGTGGCAACTCGGGTTTTGGAATATTCAATCCGTAAATTTGCCACCGAGCCTGTCACGATTCACCCGATGCTGAATTTGCCTGTTCCGACGCCGAAAGATAAGAAGAACCGGCCGAGAACAGGATTCTCATTCGCCAGGTTCTTGATACCCGGCCTGTGTGGATACCGTGGCCGCGGAATGTATGTTGATGCCGACATGCAGGTCTTTTCGGATCTGGCCGAGTTGTGGGACATCCCGTTCGACCATCAGAAGATTCTGTGCACGAATCAGCCCGACCGACCGGATCAATGGAAGAACAGTGGCCATTTTCATCCCGGACGGCAGATGAGCGTCATGCTGCTGAACTGCACATCGCTCGACTGGAAGATCGACAAGATCATCGGTGACATGGACAACGGAGAGTACGATTACAAACAGTTGATGTTTGATATGTGCGTCGTCGAGCCCAATGAGATCGCCGACAGAATTCCCCCTGAATGGAATTGCCTCGAGTGGTACGAAACTGGCCGATCTCAATTGACGCACTACACTGTCGTTCCAACTCAACCGTGGAAGAACAATGACAATCCTCTTCGTAGTGTCTGGGAGCGCGATTATCAAGAAGCGGTGGCGGCGGGCGCTGTGTCCATTCAGGAAGTACTGGATGGTATCTCCGCCGGACACTTGAAGGAGTCTCTACTGAATGCATTCAGGTACGACGAACTCGAAACGTACGACAACGGAAAGACGCAACCAGTCGCGAAGACTGTCGTCGGGACACCTAGTAGGGCACCGAATGCCTTAGCCGATCGAGTAGCCGGCGCTATGGGTAAGACAATTCGCGTTCACGTGCCGCAGATGTCATCGCATCTCCCCGCTCGCCTTAAGCGGGCCGCCCGCCGATCAATCCAGAATCCTGCGGGTGCTGTTCGCCGGATGCTGACCGGACAATGGGACTGATCGTCACCTGAGACGACCGAGGGGGAACGATTTGAATGCTGCCGAAACTTAAACATGCCGTGCCGACGGTCTGTTTTCTGGGCGATGGCGTGTCCGGCTCGTTCGAGATGCGCGCCCGTCAAATCGCTTCGATGCGGCCACACTGGCGGACGGTGCCGACAAGTCAACTGACTAAAGACATCATTGCTGATACCGACGTCTTCTGCGTCGTAAAACGATTTCCACTCAATACCGCAAAGATGCTGCGAAGCAAACGGAAAGTTGTCGTTTACGATGTAGTTGATCCATGGAAACAGCCCGACGACGGCTTGGCGAATGACTCGCTACCTCGAGTGCTCACTTTCTTCAAAAAGCGTCTGAGCGGGTGTGACGTCGACGGAATGATTTTCCCAAATGCCACGATGTTCGCAGACTATGAGCAAGTCATCCCGAACGCGACTTACATTTACCATCACTATCGTCCCGGGATGCAGCCGTCGATTGTCCGACGCAACGCAATGACGGTTGGATACGAGGGCCGGGGGGATTACCTGGGTGAATTCGCTCCAATGCTGGAGCGAGTTTGTTCAAAGTTAGGTCTTCGGGTGATGCTGAATCCGACCAACTTTCACGATATTGACATTGGCTTTGCTGCACGCGCGGGAATTCACGGCTCGCTGATGGCGAGAAGATACAAGTCGAACGTCAAACTGGCCAACCTGATCGGTGCCGGTATCCCCGCAGTCGCACATCGGCGCGAGGCGTCATACCGGGAAGTTGACAACGGACAAGTCGAGTTATTTGAGACCGAGGCAGAACTCACTGCCTGTCTGCAGCGACTGCTGTCCTGGGACAAACGGCAACTGGTCCACGACAGCTTTATGGCGATTCGGCGGATGTATTCACTTGACACGATTTGTCGTCAGTATGAAGACTATTTCTATCAACTGGTGTCGAAAGCTCAACGGAATCCAGCAAACTGGGCTGCATGACCACCAATTATCCCGTGAGAGGGACAATGCGAGGACTGATGAGACGACACGTTGCACTCTTGCTTCTTCGCATCGGCCAGCTGCTCCCCCTCCAGTGGAGGCGCCATCCGATTCCACAAAGAATTGCGGTGTGGTTGCGAGGTATGCGTCTCGACGCCGGTCGCGCAGCCTGTGGGGTGGAATTTACTGAAGAACAGGAGCGTGAACTTAAACGGCGTATCGCCGTTCTCGATGAAGTGGCTGGTATACACGTCATCCTGATTGCCAACAGCGATGGAAAGTGGATACGGCGATCGCTCAAATCGCTCTGCCGGACGAGATATCCCGGATTGCATATAGCAGTTCTCTTCACGGAGTCTTCAGCCCGTGTGGCGGCTTCGGCTGTACAGGAAGTCAGACCTGTCGCTTTAGAGTGTGTTCAACTGGCTGACGACTCGCACGCGTCACGATCTCTGGCGATCAACCACGTCGTTGACATATCGGGAAGTGAATTCACTCTGATTATCCGGGCCGGTGACATCGTTTCCCCTGCCTTGTTTGCCACTCTCGCTGAAACAGTGGCAGCTGTTCCTTCGGCAGATCTCATTTATACGGACGAATTAATCGTCGATCACAAGGGCACGACGCGGAAGACGCTCTACAAGCCTGCCTGGTCGCCGGAATTCGCTCTCTCACAGCCATACACCGGCGCGGCAACATTCTACCGAACAAAACTCGTCCAGCAGGTCGGCGGAGTCCGGATATCGGCTGGAAACGCGCAAGAGTGGGATCTCCTACTGCGAGTGTCCGAGCGTGCTCGAACAGTTGTTCACAAACCTGAAGTGCTTTTCTTCCGGCTGGATCGCGATCCACTCAGCAAAGAGCCGCCAGCACTGCGACAGGAAGCGGCAATGGATGTGGCGTACCAGGCGTTAAGACGACGTGGCATGGATGGTAGTGTGCGTCCGGGCCGAACGTCGGAAGTCGTGTCATTGTGTCCCAGGCCCACTAAGAGCGACCGTGTGTCCATCATCATTTCAACTCGTGATCGACACGAGCTTCTCAAGACCTGCATCGACAGCATCTTAGAGAAAACGGACTATTCAAATTTCGAAATCGTCGTAGTCGACAACGACAGCCAGGAGTCTGCAACCCACGAGCTCTTAGATCAGTACACATCGAATGGCGCGGTTCGTGTAGTGCGTGTCCCAGGCCCTTTTAACTACTCGACGATCAATAATATTGGAGCCCGGACATGCTATTCCAAGTTTCTGCTTTTGCTCAACAACGACGTCGAAGTCATTAGTCCGCAGTGGCTGAACGTGCTGGTCAGCTGGGGCGAACAGCGTGAAGTTGGCGCAGTTGGCGCAAGATTGTACTTCCCGAACGATACGTTACAGCACAGCGGCGTCGTGCTCCGTGGTGAAGGCAGCGGAAGCAAGCCGGCGTTCCACGCGCACAAAACGTTCGCCGCTGGCGACCCCGGCTATATGAGTCGGCTGCATAGCACGTGCAACTACTCCACAGTGACTGGCGCCTGCCTTCTAGTGCGCGCGAGTGACTTTGAAGCCGTTGGCGGTCTCGATGAACGCCTGTCAGTCGCTTACAACGACATTGATCTGTGCCTGAAGCTGCGTAGCTGTGGATTTCGGGTTGTATGGACCCCTGAGTGCGAATTGTTCCATCACGAGTCAGCCAGCCGCAAGACTGACGAGGCCCGCAATCAGCGCTGGAAGAGCGAACAAATCTGGATGCACGAGAAATGGGGGCAGGCTCTCTGTGCCGACCCTTACTATAATCCGAACCTGACACTTGAGCGGTCTGATTTTTCGGTGGCCGGGGACGACGAGAAATCTCGGATCCGCGACATCCGCGTGATACACAGGGAAAAACTGGACAAAGAAACCAAGCTCAGCTCATTCGCGGGTTAGACCTGAGATCTCACGCAGGTGGCTGTTCTGTGGTCGAACGCATCCTACCGATGCCAGACCGATTCGCTCGAATTTTCCATCAGCAAGGATGATCACACACAAGAGTTACGCTAATTCTCACTCGCTACACTAGGCAGGTCGGAATTTCGTCCTACGACAGCCTCAGATGCGCAGGCTGCAACGACGAGATTGGCGACGGTCCGCGATAGAATGCCATTTCCGTCCTGATTCAGGTGGCAGCAATCGTCCCGGTACATCGTTTCGCGCGTGTCGGCGAACATCTCGGTGAGATCCGTGAAGTTGACACCATCGATTCGCAGGCGACGGCCGGCCTCTCTCAGCAGCGGGTATCCCTTGTTGAATCCGAGAGCATAGGGATGGTTCTGTCGAATGGCGTGCTTCCGTTCCCAGTCTGTGAGTGGCTTTGAATCCGCGACGTATTGATCGGGTTGCAGTAGGTGGATGTACGGGACTGATCGGCCCCGGCAGAGATCGTGAAGCTGTCTGGAACTGCGAGTCCAGATGCCTGCCAGACACCGATACACGTCCTGGCCGTCATTGGCATACCACGGGGGGCCCGTCTGAGCGTACTCATGATCCTCAGACCGGAACCGGCGGAATTCGTGAAGCAGCTCCTGATACTGCTTTGTCAGTGAGCGATCTCTGAACGTCCACCACAAGTTGCAGAGCATCGAATACTGCTTGAGCCCGTGCGAGTAGTGAGTGGCAAGATCAATCCTTTGTTGCTGAGCCAGGTCGGCTCGTCCAGCCAGTCTTAGTAACTCCGGCGTTGGTAAACTGCCGACGCGGAGATGCCATTGCCTTGGGAAGGCAGGATGCACGCCTCTAGGCAGATTCTCGGACTCGTGCAACGCGACTTCGTTGAAACCATCAATGTTGACCAGCACGTCAAACTCAGCACCCAGAGAGAGGATGTAGTTGACGGCCATCATCTGTTGCGGCTGTTTGTATCCGCCATTCGACAGCCCACAGACAACGATGTTTCGGGATGTGAACGCGGAATGGCTTTGCAACTCTGACACCAGGTCGACAGCCCCATCCAGCGCGAACCACTTGGCCAGTGATCCGCCGGTGATACAGATGATGAAATCGTCGTCACTACTCCGCTGGAATGACGCCGACCGGAGTGACGGAAATCCGAGTTCCGTCACATGAGCGTCCGCGTTACTGAAAGATGCAGTGCTGGAATCGGGTGTTGCTACATATCCAATGAACGGGTGGACGACCTCGTTTCGAGCCGCGACTTCACCGAGTTCCTGGTCTTGATGGGGCTCGACCGGCCGGTCGAGCTGACGATGCGCATTGGAGAGAGATGTGAGCACCCTGTGTCGTTCGGTCCGCAATCCACGCTAGGTCACAAGGGTGCCATGAGCCATAGAGCATCCGACGAACGCGATGACCTCACACGCGAATGTCGCGAGCAACACAATCAGTACAACGAAGACGAGTCTGGTTCGAGGTATCAAGCGGCGACGCTGCTTTCGACAGCCGGTGCTATCGTTGCGCCTAATCTCACTGAGCGATGATTTCTGTTGCTGCATATGTCTGTCTCAAAACAACGTCGTCCGCGGGAGTACTCATTGGCCTCGACAAGACCGTCAGTCCATTGCTCCGGTGCCCGGTCAAGTGCTGGGCTCTTTTACGCCCCGCACATGAGGTGCACAATGACCTCGATGGCGACGAGAAGAGAATCTCTGATCCGCAGTGGGTTCGTTGGTGTCTATGAGGCGATGTACCTTGAAAACGAATGTGACTGCTGTTCCGATTGGCAATTCTTGCTTGTGCTCGCTGATTTGAATGCCGGCGAATTGCGGAAGATGAAAGGCGTGCAGTCTATGGGGAGTGCAACTTTCCAGCCATCTCCAGAGCACGGACCGGAGCGTGAGTGTCCAGCAGCGGCCGTTTTCCGGCAAGACTGATTCTTTCATCAGGAGCGAGAGCATGCCGGACAGGCTGCAGACTGGAACTCGCCGCGCGTGAGACCGTCCAGCAAAAGCTCTCGCTGGCCGGACTTGAGTGGCAGGTCCTTGACCGCGTGCTTAGTATCGGTAATACGGCGCTCGAGCTGTTTTCCTCTCAGCAGCGTGATGGTTCCCTCCGGGAAGTCGTCGCCACCGGCCGCACTCAGGTCCGAAGTGACCACCCGCGCGTGAATTTCTCATTGTGCACGGACGGCACGTTTTCCCCGCACGAAAGTTAGGACTGGACAGAATACTGGTGAATTGCCGTGTAAGATTCGGACCGGGATCTGGACTTGCCTCACGCACGGAATACGTCGCCAGTGGAGGATAGACAACCGTTGCCACTGGATTCTGAGTATAACATTCCGTGAGGAGTGACGTCGCATTCGAGATCATCACGTCTGTGCGAACATCGTGCGTCTGAAGCGATTCGCGTTGAGCGTAATGAAGCTGGTTGCGGGCCAGTGCAGCGTCGCGGATGAAGCGCCGCAGCGCTGCGTGGAGCGTCCATTGGCTGTCACGCTCCCTGCTACCTAAACACTTTGCCCCGCCGGCCTTGAGGAGCAGATTGATGCCGCGTTCGGAACCGTGAATGAGACCGTTCGTCGATGCAATATCGGCGGGCTCTATAATGTGACATGCGTGACGGTCGCATTCGTTCCTGTGCTGCTGGAAAAGAAGAACAAGTCATCGGTAGTTGAACGGGCGAAGTGGCCAACCTGAATATAGTCGAATCGATTCATGAGTGGCTCTTGACGGATTTCGTTTGTGGAGATGTGGAAATTGTTGACGCTGATTGAGCTGTAAGCGATGCGGTTAAATCCGTCACTCGTTCGCAGGAAGAACAGGTCGTCACGACCATTTGAGTTGAAGTCTCCTTTGACGACTCGGTCAAAATGGTCATTGACACCGGCCATTGCAAGTTGATTGGTGACAATGTCAGTGACCCCACCCGGACGCTTATAGGCAATACGATTGAAGCCATCTCGAGACCGGAACAGGTATAAGTCGTCCAGTCCGTCACCGTTATAATCTCCTCGCTGGATTTGATCGTAACCCTCGTTTACGCCACGCTGGGGAATCTCATTTGTAACGATAGAGAACGTACCGTTTCCCTGGCTGTATGCGATGCGGTTGAAACCGCTGGGGGCGTGAAACAACAGTAAATCGTCGCGGCCGTCTCCGTTGAAGTCTCCTGGTGTAAACTGGTCGTAGCCCTCGTTGATTCCGCGCGGGTTAATCTGGTTAGTCTCGGTGTTGAATCCTGTTCCAGTGCTATATGAGATGCGATTGAATCCATCCAGCCGGTAGAAGAAAATGTCATTTCGGCCATCTCCATTGAAGTCGCCGGCGAACACGAAATCAAATCGTTCATTGACCGTGCGAGGGTTAATCCAGTTGTGGGTCATGTCGTACGAGCCATCTCCGTTGTTCATGGCCGTCATATTCTGACCCGTCACATTGGACAGAAAAAAGAGGTCGTCTAATCCATCCAGATTGAAGTCGGTGGTCATCATACGATCGAATTGTGACAACGACTCAGGCTGGATCTGATTCATATCGATTGTGAATTGAGCTGCGTCGAGTTGGGGGGCGCCGTGCGGTGCCAGATTGGCAAGAAACGTGCTGATGTGGCCCTGGTGGCCGCCCCAGGTGCTGGAGAATATGAGCTGCGTTCCGTCCGGGGACAAGACCGGGTGGGGCTGGGCGAAGTAGACTCTGTTGAAGCTGCTGCGGTGATGGACAAGGCCGACTGAGCCGTTCAGGCCCTCGGGGTTGTCCAGACTGATAGATACGAGTTGGCCGGAAGGGCCGCCGCTCGCTGGGGACCGGCCAAAGACTGCAAAGACGTTGCCGGGGTTGGCGTGGTTGGTAGCTGTCACGTGCGCGACAGCCGTGGATGGCATCGTGGGCGTTGAGTCTGTCAGAGAGCGATAGCTCCGCGTATTGATGTTGTAGGCCAGCAGGCTGCCTACTCGGCTGGTGTTATTGTTGAACGTTGCGACGCCGGGCACCGAGATGTCATCAAAGTTGTACGGTGATCCCACAATATGTGAGTTGAACTGACTGTCGTAGGCGAAGACCGGATGTCCCCAGTTCACGGCCATGAAACCGTCGGCGCGGTCACCGGGCATGAAGTAGGACTGCTCGGGCAGACTCGGCTGGGCGTGCGGTCGTAGCGCGCCATCGGGCCCGCGTTCCACAAGTCGCCAGGATCGACCACCTGCCGGTCGCGGATAGGCCAGCAGGACATGTCGACCGTCGGGGGAGAACCGCATCGTGCGCGGATTGGGTTCTCCGATGGTGACTCCCGCTTCGAGATTCATGCTTGCGACGACGGGCGGCTGTCCCGGTGTGGCGTCGAGGTTCACAATGTAGAGTGTGACGGGACCGTTGGGCTGGCCGCGATCACGGCCCATCAACGCGACGAGCTCCTGGCCGTTAACATGTGCCAGCGTCAGCTTTGACGTGGCAAACTTATTGAATGGCAGCTCAATCGTACGGACTCGTTCGCCCGTGAGTGCGTTGATCTCGTAGATGAGGTGGTCTTCCGGGCCGGGTGTGGCAGGCGCCGTTGTGGCGAATTCGGCCGGGAAGGCGAACTGCGTCGTGGCTCGGGCAGGATTCTGGCTCCAGCGATATTGAGTCGAATCACCCGGCCGAATCGCGAGTGGCTGCAGGTATTCATCGGGCCGGCTGGAATCGCCGCCGAGAACCAATCGATAGGACAGCGGCCCGACGCTTCGCAGTGAGATTAACGTACCGTCCACATTCCAGGCGGAGTCGGTGACGTAGTGATTCCGAATCGCCGGTCCCCAGACGTCATCCGCCGAAAGTGCGCTGGACACAAGAGTTCCCGGATCGCCGGAGATACGCGTGATCTGAGTCCCGAACGTGGGGTCGGTGATGGTCTCCAGATAGCCGGGACGCGGAATGGCTGGACCGGGAGCGGGTGGCTGCTGAGAGTACTGCGGCGCCGTGACTCGTTCGCCCGTCTCGATGTCTGTGAAGATATCCCCGTCTCCGACGTCCGGGTCGGCGGGGGCGAGGATGAGGTCTGTTTCACTGCCACCAGAGACGATGTCTGTTTGCAGATCATCGAAGACATTGCCACCCACACCGAACTGCCACACATCCAGCGAGTATAAAAACGCTGAGCCGATGAGTGCACTGACGCGCGCGTCATATGAGCTGGCGGTTGACGTCCACTCTGCATGAATCACTGATTGAGCCGTTAGATCTGCGTCGTATTCTGTTCGACCACCTTGCACGATATCTTCGCCTGCGCCGCCGTCGACTCGATCATTTCCCGTCCCGCCGATGACAATGTCACGACCGTCGCCACCGGACAGATCGTCATCGCCCTGTCGCCCGTCGATCCAGTCGTTGCCGCCTTGGCCCGTGATTGTGTCCGCGCCCGTGCCGCCGGAGAGTGAGTCGTCGAACTGACTGCCAGTCAGGACATCGTCTCCCCCACTTCCCATCAGCGTGGCAGGACCGCTGCCACCGATCAACGAATCCGGTCCCATACCGCCATTAGCCTGAGCAGGGATCGAAGTCCGGTTCTCGAAGCGGTCCGCTCCGTCGCCCCCTGTAAATGAGATCGACTGAATGCCCGACACAGGCCACAGAGACTCTTCCGCGTTGAGCACAACGCGAACCGTGGCATTATCTGCGAACTCGACAATCGCCACGTCGTCTGAACTTGTTCCCTGGATCGAGAGCAGTCCGGTCGCGTCGTTGAGGCTAGCCGATAGTAACGTGCGAATATCTAGATTCTCAATACTTCGTGATGCAAGCGGCGACCGGCGGCGTGTGTATCGCCGCCCTGGATGCCAGCTGCCGACTTCGGCAATACCAGCAGCAAATGACAATCCCGGATCGCGCCGAGAGGTCCGTCGTGACGTCGTCCGGGCACCACGCGTAAGCCCTTTGACTGCGATGAATCTTCGGAGCCATCTATTCCAGCAGCCAACTGACACGAACATGCACGGCCCCAAATTCTGTGTGTGAGCAGACAAATCCGAACAATCACGTTCGGATCGGGCCTCGCAACTGAACACGATATTCGAGTCACAACACGTTGTCATATCATGTGTTGTGGCCAATCAGAACGACGAGGAGTGTGTGTCAATCAAGGCCGATCAAGTACAGTCTACTTATGGGTCCTATTCATCTCAATTTATTTAATCTTCCTCGCGCGACAGTTGTCTGCTGTGCAGGGGATGGAACAGAGTGGCAGTTTCTGACGACTTCAGCGGATGGTTCAGTGGGCACAAGGTCAACCCAGGCGACAAACAGGGCGCGCAGTGCGCGAAGCGATTCGGCGATCTGGAACATGAGTGGCGATCGAGATGTACCAATGGCTCGGTCAGTGAAGTCACGGCAACGATAAGAAAGCGTTGGCAGGCCAGCGTGGCATCGAGCCCGGAATGGACAGGGCGAGGAAAGCCAACATTCGTTCGAGCCTTACGCAGGCCGATCTGTCAGACTGTTGGTCTGAATTCCGCTCCCTGATTGACTCCTGCGCGGCCTGAGGCTGTTTGTTTGATGGCGCTGAATTTCGATTTCAGTGTCAAATGCCAGCATGGCTGCCTGATGAACACGCGATGCGTGTGTAACGAATCAAAATGAATCAACGCCTTTGCCTCATTCTTCCAGTCGTTCTCCTCGCTCTTTCAGCTCGGTCGTCCGCAGCCGACGAGAAGCCCGATCCGGGTGTCCTGACGCTGGACCGCATCTACGCCGGTGATGAGTTCGCTTCGAAAAGTGTGTCTGTCCGCTGGATGCCGAACGGCGCGACCTACACAACACTCAAATCGATTGACGGAATTGATGGTCGCAGTCTTGTGCTGGTTGACCCGGCCACTGATTCGGAAACCGTGCTCGTCACTCCTGATCGACTGACTCCGTCGCTCGAAGCAGGGGCTCTTGCGATCGAGGGCTACGAACTGTCGCCGGACCGCTCGAAGATTCTCGTCTACACGAACTCGAAGCGTGTCTGGCGACGCAAGACGCGCGGGGACTACTGGGTGCTGGACCTGTCCAGTCACGACCTGCGGAAGCTCGGCGGTGACGCAGCATCCGCGACGCTGATGTTCGCAAAGTTTGCTCCGGATTCGAATCGCGTTGCGTACGTGCGCGAGCGAAATATTTACGTCGAGGACCTGCGCAGTGGGGACATCACACCGCTCACGCAGACCGAAACGCCGGATGTAATCAACGGCACGTTCGATTGGGTCTACGAGGAAGAACTGGGATTGCGTGACGGTTTTCGCTGGAGTCCTGACGGCGAGCGTATCGCGTACTGGAGAATCAACACGGCAGGCGTACCTCGCATCCCTCTGGTCAACAACACGGCGGGCCTTTACCCCGAGTTGCTAATGCTGCCGTATCCAAAGACCGGGCAAACGAATCCAGTCTGCCAGATCGGCGTCGTCGATCTCGCCAGCCTGAGTACTCGCTGGATTCCGCTTGAGGGTGACAATCGCGATCACTACGTGGCCCGCATGGAATGGGGTGGTGATCCAAGTGAGATCTTCCTGCAGCGGCTGAATCGGCTGCAGAATACGAATGTTGTTCTACAGGTAAAGGACAACGGCGAGCGCTTCGCCACTCGCTCAATCCTGACCGAACACGACGATGCATGGGTCCGTGTCCACGACGAAATGCAGTGGCTCGCCGATCGGCAGCAATTCACGTGGCTGGGTGAGCAGGACGGCTGGAGACACCTTTACCTTGTCGCGGCAGATGGGTCTGACCATCGGCTGGTGACCGACGGACCGTATGACGTGATCCGTCTGCTCCGCATCGATGAACAGCGGCAACTGGCGTACTGCATCGCCTCGCCGGACAACCCCACGCAGCAATACCTGTACTCTATTGGTCTGGACGGTACTGGCCTGCGACGTGTGACTCCCTCGGAATCTTCGGGCACTAATGGCTACTCCATTTCACCTGACGCCACCGTCGCAGTTCATACGTCGTCGTCATTCGACAATCCTCCAGTGACAAGTCTCATCAGTCTGCCCGACCACAAAGTGCTGCAGGTGCTGGAAGGCAACGAGGCATTACACAAGACCATCGAGAAGCTGCATCGCCAGCCGGTTGAGTTTCTGCGGGTCGATATCGGGGACGGAGTGGAACTCGACGGCTGGTGCATGAAGCCGCCGAGTTTCGACGCCTCGAAGAAAGAGCAGAAACGGTATCCCGTACTTGTGTACGTCTACGGAGAACCGGCCGGCCAGACCGTTCTGGATCGCTGGCGAGGCAGTGCTTATCTGTGGCACCAGATGCTGGCACAACGGGGTTATGTGGTGATGAGTTTTGACAACCGCGGCACACCAGCATCGCGGGGACGGGAGTGGCGGAAGTGCGTGTATCGCCAGGTGGGAATTCTCAGTGCGAAAGAACAGGCGGCCGCATTGCGGGAAGTGCTGCGCACGCGACCGTACATTGATACGGATCGCGTTGGCATCTGGGGCTGGAGCGGCGGCGGTTCATCCAGTCTGCAGGCGATCTTCAAGTAC
>CAYSJO010000253.1:0-3013 GCA_964431285.1 uncultured Planctomycetaceae bacterium | reverse complement strand
GACCTGATGCTGGTCAGCCCCTTTCTCGAACCCGTCTGGGAAGACCGTGAAGTTGTCGACATTGAAGGGCACCAAATAACGGTCGTGTCCCTCGCCGGCTTGAAACTGATGAAGCGGACAGCGGGACGCCCACAGGACCTCGCTGACCTGGAACACCTTTCGTTCGACGATGGTGAGTCATGACACCCGAAGAAATGAAACGCGTGAGCCGCGGAATCAGCCGGGACATGTCACCGGAGGCCATCGGTCGTCGCCTCGACATCATCAGTGAACTGTTCGACCTGACAAGTTGGCTCAGTAAGGCAAAGTACGTCGGAAAAGTCGAAGAACTGAAACAGCGGTCCACCGACACACGGACGGCCTCACCAGACGCAGCCGCTCATTCGGGAAACTTGATTCCCGACAGCATGCGGATTGCGGATTGATTCACCGCGGAGACGCGGAGTCCGCAGGGGGTCTCCGCGACCTCGGCGTCTCCGCGGTGAATCAGAAAACACGGATTTCAGCAACAGGGCACAACTATGTCAGACGCTCAACCCGATCGCACTGTCATGGTTCTGCGGACTGGCTTAACCGCGGGACGGCGGTCCGGGACACGCGGTGCACGCTTAGTTGCCGAAGCAGAGCTATACTGAATCGTTCGACTCGCTGCCCCAACCACTCCTGACCCGAAACTCCATGAACAGTCTCCGTATTGCCCTGTTGCTCGGCTTCGCGTTTTTCGCGACCCCGGCAACGTCCAGCGCCGAAGATGCCGACACGGCCGCGAAGCTCAAGTTCTTCGAGTCGAAGATTCGACCGCTGCTGGCAAAGCGCTGCTTCAAATGCCACGCCGAAAAGAAGCAGAAGGGTGGCCTGCGGCTGGATGCGCGCAGCCTGATGTTGAAGGGCGGTGAGTCCGGCGCCACCATCGTTCCCGGAAAACCCGACAAGAGCCTGCTCATCGAGGCCATTCGCTACGAGTCCCTGGAGATGCCGCCCGATGGCAAGCTGAAGACCGCAGAAATCAACCTGCTCGTGCAGTGGATTGCTGACGGAGCATTCTGGCCGGCGCATGACGCCGAACCTCGGCCAATTGAAAACGGGGCTGCATCATTCACCGACGAGGACCGGCAGTGGTGGGCCTTTCAGCCCGTTACGAAACCCGACGTTCCTCCGGATGACGGCAATGGCTGGGCGCGGAATGAAATCGACCGCTTTATCTGGCGGAAACTGGCCGAGCAGAAAATGACGTCGGCTCCCGAGGCCGATCGACGAACACTGGTCCGGCGTCTGTACTTCGATCTGACCGGACTGCCACCGTCGGCCGCCGAGGTTGATCGATTCGTCAACGATGAATCTCCCGATGCTTACGTGAAACTGGTCGATCACCTGCTGGACAGCCCGCGTTACGGCGAGCGACAGGCCAGGCACTGGCTGGATCTCGTGCGGTATTCCGAATCGGACGGATACCGCAAGGATGACTACCGGCCCACGCTGTGGCGATATCGAGACTGGGTCATCAACTCCTTCAATGCCGACAAACCGTTCGACCGATTCGTGCAGGAACAGATCGCCGGCGACGAGATCGATCCGCACAATCCTGACGCGGTCGTCGCCACGGCGTACTGGCGGTTGTATCTGTACGAGTACAACCAGCGCGACGTCCGCACTCACTGGCAGGCGATTATCGACGAACTGACCGATGTCAGCGGTGAGGTGTTCCTTGGGCTGGGAATGGGTTGTGCGAAGTGTCACGACCACAAGTTCGATCCAATCCTGCGCGACGACTACTTACGGTTCCAGGCGTTCTTCTCATCGATTCTGCCGCGCGACGATCTGCCTCTGGGCACGCGCGAACAGAAAGCGGAGTACGCAGCGAAGCAGGCCGCATGGGAAGCCGCGACGAAAGACGTTCGCGATCAGATCGCAACCATCCGCGAGCCGCACGAGCAGTCGAAATGGCGCGACGCCGTCGAGAAGTTCCCGCCGGATATTCGAGTCATTGCGAAGCAGCCTGAGTCCGAATGGAATGCGCTGGATCGCCAGTTGATGGACCTCGTTAATCGGCAGGTGTACTTCGAGTACTCGCGGATCGCATTCAAGGATGACGAGAAGAAGAAACTCGCCGAGTTGAAAGAACAGCTCAAGAAGTTCGACATACAGAAGCCGGCTCCGCTGCCCGTCGGCTTCACCGTCACGGATGCCGCTGCGATTCCTGCGAAGACGATCACACCGGGTGACTCGACAAAGCGTGACATTCCGCCGGGACACCTGACGCTGCTGAATCCGGAGCCGGCTGAGATCACTCAACCCGAATCAGTGCCCGAGTCAACAGGTCGGCGATCGGCACTCGCTACCTGGTTAACGGACCCCGGCAATCCGCTGGCGACGCGCGTCGCCGTGAATCGCATCTGGCAGCAGCACTTCGGAACAGGCATTGTCGCGACGGCCAGCGACTTCGGCCGGCTGGGGGAATTGCCCAGTCACCCCGAACTGCTCGATTGGCTGACGACTGCGTTTCTGGAAGGCGGCTGGAGCATGAAAGCACTGCATCGAATGATCGTGCTGTCAGCCACGTATCGTCAGTCGGCGTTCCATCCGGATGCTGCCGTGGTGGCCCAGACGGATCCTCGCAATGTGCTTCGGTGGCGTTGGGACATTCGGCGGCTCGATGCCGAACAGATTCGCGATGCCATGCTGGCAGCGTCCGGTGAACTCGACCTGAAAACCGGCGTTCTTTTTTTTTTTTATGAGACGGCGAGTAGTGAGATCTACACGAAGATCATCCGCAACTCGCCCGACCGACTGCTGAAGTCGTTCGATGCCACGGATGGATTCAACAGCACAGTTCAGCGGCAGGTCACGACAACGCCCACTCAGTCCCTGCTGATGATCAATGGGGCCTGGCCGCTGGCTCGAGCAAAGGCATTTGCGAAACGCGTTGACGGGCTGGTTGCGGGCAGTGCGAGCCCGAGATCCGATCCGAATCACGTGGCTGTCCAGACGGCGTGGCGACTGGCTTACGGACGGT
>CAYSJO010000252.1:0-40085 GCA_964431285.1 uncultured Planctomycetaceae bacterium | reverse complement strand
TGACGTCGAGAGCCTCTGCGACTTTCGCATCGGTCCACCCAGGGACCTGTTCACTGCGATCGATCTTCAGCAAAGCCTTTGCGAGAGTCACTTTCCAGGCCGCGATCTTCAGTCGCCCCTTCTTTCCACGAGCAACCGCTACGACCTGTTACAGCTCCTCTTCCGTGAGCGTGATGATGTACTTGACCGCCATGTGATCATCCTTGATCAGGTACGGGCCCACAGCCTACAGAAAATTGTGACATGACGGACCACTAGGTATGGTGCGTCAGTCAGCAGATGCCCTACTCACACTGATCAATGACATTCTCGACTTCTCGAAAATCGAAGCGGGCCGACTGTAACTGGAAGAGATCGCCTTCAGCCTGCGCAACTGCATCGGCTTCGCCGGTCGCACTTTGTCGACTCGGGCAGCGGAAATGGAGTTGGAGCTTGTTTGCCGCATCGCGCCAGAGATTCCAGACAGATTGCACGGTGATCCCGGCCGACTGCGACAGATCCTGATTAACTTGGCTGGCAACGCGATCAAGTTCACGGATACGGGCGAAGTCCTGATCGACGTTGAATCCGAGATGCTCAGCGAGGATCGGCTCGTGCTGAATGTCTCCGTCTGTGACACGGGAATCGGAATACCGAAGGAGATTCAGCAGTCGATTTTCGAAGCTTTCAGTCAGGCAGATACATCAACGACTCGGCGATACGGTGGCACCGGTCTGGGGCTGGCGATTACGTCACAACTTGTCGAACTGATGAATGGAGAGATTTGCGTAGAAAGCGATGTGGGCAAGGGCACGACCTTCCGATTTACGGCCGAATTCGGCATTGAACACGACCAGCAGCATCGTCCGAGCGGACGTCTGTCGTCACTCCGGGGCGCGCCCGTGCTGGTCGTTGACGACAATGCCACCAATCGCCGCATCCTGCAGGAGATTCTGCTCAACTGGAAACTCCGTCCGATTCTGGCGGCAAGTGGGCCCGACGGCTTGATCAGGATGAAGGAGTCACACGACGCCGGTCAGCCCGTTCGCCTGATGCTGCTCGACTGCATGATGCCCGATATAGATGGCTTCGAGGTTGCCGAGCGTGTTCGATCAGAGCTCGGCGACCCGGACTGCACGATGATCATGATTTCGTCCTGGATCCAACCAGGAGATACAGATCGATGTCAGCAACTGGGCATCGCCCGGTGCATGGCAAAGCCGATCATCCAATCCGAACTGCTCGACGTGATTCTTGCTAAGCTTGACCTCGACAGTTCCAGCGATTCCGACGCCGCAACACCATCGCAGCTACTGGCCACTGCGGTGCCTCGGTGAATTCTGATTGCCGAGGATAGCGTCGTGAATCAACGTGTGGCTCGCGGCTTCCTGGAGCAGCGAGGACATCAGGTTTCAGTGGTCGGTGACGGCCAACAGGCGTTGGACACTCTGCGAACCGAACAGTTCGATCTGGTACTGATGGACATCCAGATGCCCGTGCTCGACGGATTTGCGGCGACGGCGGCGATTCGAGATGGCGAGCAGCGTACCAGCCGGCATTTGCCCATCATTGCCATGACCGCTAACGCGATGAAGGGCGACCGGGAAAGGTGTCTGGAAGCCGGTATGGACGACTATGTTTCAAAGCCCATTGAGTACCTTGAGCTGTATCGCGCGGTGGAGTCTGTACCGGCAACTGTGTTGTCCGGAACTCAGCTCGACGGCGAGGTGACCGAGGTGACGGGCGGCGATAATGACTCGGTCGAGCACATCGCCACCGCGGCTACCGACGCTAATACGCAAACGTCAGGAATGATTGACGAGACCTCCGTCATTGATTGGCCGGGCGCTCGAGCCAACATGCCCGGCGGAGACGATTTCCTGAAAGAAATGGCCGAAATCCTGCTCGCCGAGGGGCCCAGCCTGTATGAGCAGATGCGCGTGGGAATCAATGAACAGGACCTGAATGCCGTGCGTCGGGCGGCCCATAAGCTGAAGAGTTGCGTCGGAACCATGGCAGCGACCTCTCTCCAACAGATCACTCAGCAGATCGAGACCTGCGCGGGCGACGGCCAGCTCAACGAAATCGAGCCATTGTTCCGGCAAATGGGGTCGCTGATGGATGGTCTGGTCGCGGAACTCAAAATCTTCCTTGCGGATCAACAGGGCGAGGATGAGAATCAAGCGTAGTTAAGGCGTACTTCCGCTTGTTCTGGATTTCACAATCAAGGACTGATGGCTTGCACACGGAACCCTGAGGGCTGAATGCCATGACGACCGTGCTTGTTGTCGATGACAATCCCATCGACCGCCGAATGGCCGGCGGCTGCGTGGAAGAAGAACAGATGTCTGTCCGCTATGCCGAGGACGGTCGCCAGGCGCTCGAAATGATTGCGAGTGATCCACCGGACATCGTCCTCACGGACCTCGACATGCCAATTGCGACGGCCTGGAACTTGTGCGGAAGGTCAAGCGACATGACCCGACAGTCCCTGTCATTCTGATGACAGCGAAAGGCAGCGAAGCGTTTGCCGTTGACGCATTGAAAGCCGGTGCCGCCAGTTATGTCACGAAGCGAGACCTACGACAGGAATTGATGCCTGCGTTGCGAATCGTGGCTGAGGCAGCGGAATCACGACTGCGGCGGCAGCACGTCCACGCGTTCATGACGCGCACCGCATCTCAATTCGTCATCGAGAACGACCGGTCTGCCGTGTCCGCACTCGTCAGCTACCTCCAGGATACGTTGCGTGTGGCAGACATTTGCGTTGAAGGTGACCTGGTTCAAGTTGGTACAGCGCTGACGGAAGCTCTGGTGAACGCCATGGATCACGGAAACCTTGAACTGGATTCGAAACTCCGAGATCAGGACGGCGACACTTACTACAACGAATCCGAAAGACGCAGAAAAATGTCCCCCTACCAGGAGCGCTGCGTCTTCGTCACATCGATGGTCACCAGAACGGAAGCCGTGTTCACCGTCCGTGACGAAGGCCCCGGGTTCGATCCGTCAACGCTTCCCGATCCTACGGATCCAGAGAACCTCGCGCTTCCTCATGGACGAGGCCTGATGCTGATCCGCACCTTCATGGACAACGTCAGCTTCAACGAGGCGGGAAACGAACTCACGATGTACAAGTACGCTCGAACTGAATCGTGAGTTCGCCGTCATGGCATAGGCGGCTCAGGCGATTCACCGCTGAGTTTCTCCAGGACCTTCTGATAGCCCCGGTGGTGAGGCACCAGATTCACCGCTGCCCGGGCGTGCCGCAGACCGTCATCCACTCGCCAGCCGAGGTACATCGATAATTGCGCCAGGCGGTAATGATGTCGGTGGCTGCTCGGATACTGACCGAGAACATGCAGGTTCCTGGCCGTGATCTGTTCCAGCAGTCGATCGGCTTCCGAGTTGTAGCCCCATTCCCGCAGGATCGGGACGAATTCGAGGGCAACCAGCTCACTGCCCGGAATGGTGCGACGGGCCATTTCGATGGTGGTCAGTAATTCGGCAACGCGTCCTCGATTCGTCAGGTCGCGTGCTTTGACACGTTGCAGTGTTTCCTGCGAAACGAGAATCTGTTCATACTCAGACACGTACGTGCCCGGTGCCGTCAGACCAAGCTGCAGTCGTTCCCACATCTGCACAGCCAGTCGCGGTTCCGTCTGGCTGACAGTGTTGCCCAGCGTGCCGGACGCGTTCATCGTGTAAACGCTGCCATAGGCATCAGTTCGCAGCGTCAACTGCGCCAGCCGATGTCGTGCGCCATTCCATCCCCGGTCGTTCACATGAGAATCAATTGCGCGAAACCGATCGGCCGTCCTGCCCAGGAACCATAAGCAGGCGCGGTTCATCAGGTCATCGCCGGATTCATCGCCAGCTTCATGACGGCACCAGCCTTCAGCGAACTCCAGGAACGTGAACTTTGGCGATTTTTCAGCGGCCTGGTGATACCAGTCGGCTGCCTCACTCCATTTCTTTTCTGCGGCCAGTGAGTCGGCGATGCGGGTTACCGGCGCCGCATCCTCCGTCAGGCGGGCAGCGTCCTTAAGCAATTCGCGAGCCCGATCCCGCTCATTCAGACGCAACAGCGCATAAGCCACCGCCTGTAAACGAAAGGAAAGTTTCTCGCCACCTTTTCGGCGAGACAGTTCTTCGATCTGCCGGGCCGCCTGAAGTCGGTCCTCCTGAGTCCAATCGTGCTCGACCGGTAGACCAATCAGATGTCGCAGACGGGCCAACTGCCAGTCGGTGGGGTCTTCCGGGTAACACTCTGGAATCAGTTCCCACATGCGTTGAATCACGATCACGTTCTTTTTCGGCTGCAGCCAACCGACCGGATTTGGCCTTCGTCCGTAGTGTGCCGACGTCGTATATACAGCCTGCAGTTCCGTACGCTTCTGACTGTCGGTGATCGACGCTTTCAGTCGACAAGCCACATGTCTGAGTCCTTCACTCACTTCGCCGATCGCGATCAGCGTTTTGATCAGTGTGCGCGTTGGGTTTGAACTGTCGTTACCAGCCTTTTCCATCACGGGCGTCAGCAGCGCCACCGCGCGATCTCGCTCGCCGAGTCCGGCCAGTTGCTTCGCAAAGGCCGACTTCATGACGGCCTTCTGCCGGGCATCGGGAACGGTCAGTTCGGCCAGCTCGAAAGCAGTTTCATAGCGGTCCTGAAGGCACAGCAAATTGAAGGCGAGCGATCTCTGCAGGTGCGACTTCCGGGCATGGCTGGTCAGTACGTCGATGGCAGCGGCCGGTCGGTGATTGATGAGCAGGACGGTGGCCAGGTCACGAACGTCAGGTGGTCGATTATTGAAGGGGTCGTTCGGAGTCCCTGGGTTGATTCGAGCGAGCATTCGTGCTGAGTCGCTGTGCATTCCCGCCAGCCGCAGACAGGCTGCATAAAACCCTCTATCACGCACAGTGCGCATCGCGAGACGTGGACGCACACGTTGAACAGCATCAGTTGGCCACGTCGCCTCGCTGTGAACCAGTTCGGACCAGCGGCCGGCCTCAATTTGCAGTCCATCGAGCCATACTTTGCCGTCGAGTTGCTGGCCAACCTGCAAAGCTTCGTCCCGTCTTCCCGCGGCCCGCAGACACAGCATCAGCAGTTCACCCAGTGCGACCTCGTGTGTTTCAGCCCAGTCAGTCTCTATCTGCCCGATTTCCTGCTCGATCCGGCCCGTCAACAGGAAAAATGCGGCGTAGTGACGCATGACTTTGCGATCAATGCGGGACCGACGAAGCATGGCTTCGACTTCCACCAGATCGCCTGATTCCATTGCCGACCAGACCTGCGTGCGAATCGCATCGTAGATTGCGGACTCCAACTGGTCCCGCAGTCGTGAATCCTGTGTACTTCGACTGAGTCCGCGCAGAATAGGAAGGGCTGCTCCCCCGTGTTTCACCAGCTCTTTGATCACGGTCTCGCGATTCTTGAGTGACAGATGCCACAATCGAACAAGTCCGACCAGCGGCTGCGGTGTCTGCGGTGTCACTCCGGACGCAATTCGTTCGATCAGCCATCGCGCACGCCGTCCAACTTCCAGGACGCTGGACTTTCGGGCTCCTTCAAGCGCCGGCAGTGCAGGCTCTCCAATCTTCCAGAGCCACTGCGTTGCCATTTCACGCGTCTGGAAGTCTGGTGAGCCCAAGTCTCGAATTGCCCCCAGAATCTCGGCATTCGTTGGTGCGTCGTCAGCCACGGAGTGTGTGGAGATCAAGCAGACACTGGCCACTGACAGGACCGCTGCAAATCGAAGCAGCCCATAAACACTGGCTGTTCGATTCCGCTGGAGTACAGGCATCAGCCCGCCCGTCATCATGCTCTCCTTGGGCACTTACAGTTTCTGTTCGCTTAGTGTGATCAGGCCAGTCCCGGAAGAATTCCTGTCGAGTCGCGGAATGTATCCGTTTCGACTCCCATGCGCTGGATCAAAGTCAGCAGCACATTCGCCAGCGGTGGGTGTTTGTCTTTGTCGAACGCCAGGTGCTGGCCGTGTTTCATACCCAGCCGCGTTCCGCCGGCTGTCAACAGTGGCAGGTTCTTCGGCGAATGCTCACCACCTTTGCCGGAATTCATGCCTGATCCGAACATGATCAGTGTGTGGTCCAGCATGTGACCGTCGCCGTCTTCCGTCGTTTTCAGGAAGTCCATGAATCGGGACAACTTGGAGAGATGGAAGCGGTCGATGACGCCCAGCTGTTTCAGCATGCCGGCATCCCCGCCGTGATGCGACAATTCGTGGTGATTCTCGCCACCGCCACCATAACCGCCGGCTTCGCGTGACCATTCGAAACTGATCACGCGAGTCGTATCCGTCAAAAATGCCAGGTACGACAACTCCATCATCACGTCGACCCACATGGGTCGGTCATGACCGTTACCCGGCTGCATCGTGAGCTGCAGTCCTTTGGAATCGACTTCCGGCTTCGGAACATCGATCCACGATTCCAGCCGACCAACACGTTGTTCCGTCTGTCGCACCGACGACAGGTATTGGTCGAGCTTCTGCCGGTCCTTCTTCCCCAGTTTGCGATGCAGTTTATTGGCATCGGCCAAGACGCTGTCGAGGATCGATTTCTTTTCGGCGTACCGACGCAATGTCGCTGCCCGGTCGTCGGCGCTTTCCGGAACGAACAGCCGTTCGAACAGTCGTTGCGGCGAGTTTTCCGCCGGCATCGGCGTTCCACTGCGATCGAACGACAGTGTGTGCGAGTGACCTGCCGCCCCGGTTCCTGAACCGTCCGACAGTTGCAGCGACGGGCATCGCGTCTCTTTGCCGTGTATCTCGGCCACGATCTGATCGGCCGAAACGGAATTCGTGTAATCGCTACCCGGGACCGCACTCAGGTCGGCCCCGGTCAACCACGTATCGGCTCCCGAGTGTCCGCCTTTCGAAGCCGGATGTCCAACGCCGGAGATGACAGTGAAGTCATTGCGGTGTGCCTGCAGCGCTTCAAGCGTTGGGGACAGCTTGTAGCCGGTCCCGGAATCGGCCGGCATCCATTCCTGGATGTTGACTCCGTTGGGGACATAGCAGCAGATCATCCGCGGATGCACACCGAGGGATTTCGACAGCGGCTCATACGTTGAAGGTCGAGCCTCAACGCGCGGGAGCATCGCATCCAGCAAAGGCAGACTCAGGCAAGTGCCGAGTCCACGCAGGACATGACGTCGCGACAGAGGACGTGTTCGGTGGATGTTCATGAATGGTTGGAAGTGTTGCGGGTGAATTGATTGATGATTGTCGAATGGTGATTTGTGATTTCCGAAGGACAGGCGGCCGAGACACATCGCATATCAACAATCGTCACTCGACAATCATCAATCATACTCCGACAGCCGCGTCCTCACGTCCGGTGTCTCTCTTAAAACCCACATAGATCACTTCGTCAGAAACGGCTCCGATGCCACCACAAACGTGATCAGTGACTTCAGGGTATCCTGCCGCTGCCGCCGCATGTGCTGAACGGCGGCTTTGACATGCAGTTGATCGGCGATCCCGAGTTCACGACCCAAAGCATATGTCATCAGCTTGTTGGCGAGGCATCCCAGAAACAACTGGTCCTGATCCATCAATGCATCCTGCAGCCCACTGACACCGGAAATCTTCGTGCCATCCAGCAGACTGGATGAGGCATCGATCAACGGGTCGTTCGGTCCAATGCGGCCCTTGTAACCATGTGTGGCAACCTGAATGTGCGGGCATTCAGAGTGCGATCCCAGTTGTAGTGGTGCATGACCTTGAAACCGTTTTCGACGGGGTTCTTTCCACCATTGACGATCAGTCGCTGGCCGTCGTATGCGACACGGTTGCCATCGTTGTCTCCGGTTTCCGGTTCGAATCGCCATTTGATTGTTGAAGGCCGCGGGCCTTCCACCAGTGCTCGATCCAGAATCTCCCGCGCTGCGTCGTAGTAAAGTTCCAGGTGCAGTGGCGAGAGCGTCAAAGCTCCGCCGTTATTATCGAATCCTCCGGCCGGAGAATCCTGCGGGAAGCGAGACGTGTCGTAGTCGATGCCCACCAGATCGCGGATCGTATTGCGATACTCAGCACGATTGAGCCGCCTGAGAACGATCACGGTATCGCGGCGGAACAGTTCGGCCCGAGCCATTTGTTCGGTGATCCAGTCGACAACGCGCGAGACCTCACGCTCGGCTGGCTGAGTTTCGTCTTCGGGCGGCATTTCGTGGCTGTTCAGCACATTGACGACTTCGCCCCATTTCCCTTTCGCGGAAAGGTCCAGGAAATCGTTGGGCAGCTCCTGATCGACACGGAATTCTCCCTGCTGGTCGTCCGGGCCATGGCAGTCGATGCAGTACTTGCGCAGGAACGGCTGCAGGGTTTGCCTGTAACCAGCGTCATCCGGTCGGAAGACTGCTGGTTCCTGTGCGACAAGCGGTGTACGCACGGCACTCGCGCACAAAACCAACATGACCAGTTTGAAAACACGTGCGTCGTTCATTCTCAACTCACAAAGCACAACAATTGGCCGGCCAGTATACAGGCGCATGACGTCTCCGGCGATTTTCAAGTTCCGGCGGGTCGTGGTGATGAACGTTCCAACCGCGAGGCTCACGTGAAATGGTGACTACACACGAGTTGCCAGGTCCTGCGAGATCGGTCCTTTTCTGCCATAGTGCAACATCGGTAAAACGGCGAGGCATACGAGGCCGAAGGTACCGTCGATGTACAGTGTGATCGGGTACCCGTAGGTCTCGATTGTGTAGCCCTGCCACCAGGCGGTGTACGCTGTGGCCAGGTTCATCATGGCCATGTAGGCCGTGAACTGAGTCGCCGCGACATCGGGATTCGCAATCCGCATGAAGACCGCTGTCCGCGTTCCATACATCAGACCCTGAAACGCCATGTAGATCATCACCGCCCACCAGAACGAATTGGCCATCGGCGGAACGTGCTCTCCTTCGAAAATGCTGGGAGTTTTCTCTTTCGTCGGCGGTTCACTGTTGTCCTCGATCGCAACGGACTCGTCCGAGTCTGGAACGGGATCGACAGCCTCGGCCTCCGCTGCTTCGGCGGCGCGCGCGGCCAGAATGCTCTTGGGCAGGACCATGCCTTCCTGATTCATGCGGAAAGCGCACCAGAACGTCGGAATCGAGATCAGCGTCAGGAACACGGCCAGACATTTCAGATGCCCCAGCCGGTCCGAGATCACGCCTCCCAACACACACATCACTGCCCACAGGATGCTGGACGCGACTTCAAGATCGGCGACGTCTCCGTCCGTGTAGCCGACTTCGACCGCCACGGTCTTCTGCAGTGCCAGGTTGAGACCAATTGCTCCTGCTGGCAGCAGTGCGAACACCAATCCGAAAAAGGCGACGCGGCTGCCGAAGAACGACTTCAAGGCGACACACAGGTACTCCCACAGTTCAATCCCGGCCGATCGCAGCGCCGTACCCTGACGTGGCGGTCGTTCGCGCCGTGGTTCGCGCATGGGAAATGCGACGAAGATCGTGACCAGCAAAATGCAGCCGATCACAAACCAGTAGGCTGTCTGCACGGGAATGCCATCACGCAGCGCCGGCAACCACGAAATGTCGACGCCCTCGATCAGGTACAGCACACAGGCGCCGCCCAGTGGAATGCCCAGTGTCTGACCGGCGAACATCAGTCCGTTCGCCAGGCCGCGCTCGTCTTCGTGCAGCACGTTGCAGGCCAGAGCATCGATCGCCACGTCCTGCGTCGCACAGAACATATTGTGGACCATGATCACCAGTGTGATCAGCGACAGGTTCTCGGCCGACAGCTCGATGGGCATGCAGACCAGCAGTGTCAGCACCATCATGATCTGAGTGCCGAGAATCCAACCGCGGCGCGCACCAAGTCGATTCGAGTAAAGCAGGTCAACAAACGGTCCGATGGCCCACTTCCATGCCCATGGCAGATAGAGCGAGCCGACAAAGATGCCGATCTCCTTCTCTCCGACGCCCGCCCGCTTCATCTGCACGGCCATTGTCGTCGCCGTAAAGCCCAGCGGGATTCCCTCTGTCACGTAGAGGAAGAAGAACGCCATCAGCCGGCCCCAGCGAGACGCCAGCGGGTTGGGCAACTGCATTGAGCACTCCAGTATTCGTGTAGCCGTAGAATGCGGGTGAAATCTGTGTTCCAGCAGGAGTTAGTTGTTCAACAGACGTTCAACCAAGCTCTCGGTTCTGACGGCGATACTCGGCGGCCAGCAGCTCTTCAAGAAAACCCTGTCGGTCGTGAACTCCGGGCGGTTCCATGTCGAGTCGTGTCGTCAGCGCGGGAATGATCGTCTCCAGCAGTTGATCGTGCTGCTGCTGCGAGACCTCAGGCCAGCGCTCCAGAATTCGTTCCACTGATTCAAAATCACGTGGCTGCAGCTTCTTCAGCAGGCCGGCATCAAATCGGAACAACGCGTCGGCCGCCTGCACTGGCAGCCAGGTGATGGCCATGATCGCCACGAAGGAGCCGAAGTGGTTCTTCGTCAGCGTGATCGCCTGGTCGAGGATACCTCCCAGTGTCAACTCACGGATGTCATATCGCATGGAAGTCCTCACACGTCTGAAGAGATTCTGATTTGTCAATATTGGCCAGCTAACTGAATCCGCACGGCTGAGTCAACTGACTGAGGATTACTGCAGGATTCGATCGCGTGGCCGATAAAAGATCGCGACCGCAGCGATGAGGATTGCCAGCAGCGAGAACACAGTGGCTGACGGCAGACTGACCACATCGGCATCTCGAAGACTGCTGCGGAACCACTCGAACAGGCCATACGACACGGCTGACAGCAGGATGCCCATCCAGTTGACAAGATTCATCGTGCCGATCATGCGGCCTTTCTGTTCCTGCGGTGGGACAGTCTGCAGCGTGACCTGCAGAGGCACAATGTAGATTCCCGCACTCATCCCCAGCTCGATCAGTGCGAGTCGCGCGAGCCATTCGGATCGATTGGCGGTGAGCAGCAGGTTGCTGAAGGATTCGACTCCGCGGTCGTTATGTGACACAGGCAAATGCACCAGCGCTGTCAGTGAAACCAGTCCCAGCACGATTCCCCAGGCACCGGCGCGGACCAGTCCGAATCGGATGCGCTTCTTCGAGAGTCGTCCGGACAACAGACAGCCCGCGGCAATGCCGATACTGACGCAGGCCTGCAGCAGACTGGTGCGCGCGTCACTGAGGCCCAGATCGAAGCGTCCGAGACCGTTGACCGCGGGCTGCACGATTGCCCCGGTGAACCAGAACAGAGCCGACGCCAGCAGCACTCCCAGCAAAAACCGCTCCTGCCCGATCAGACGCCAGTTCTGCGCATCGACACCCACCGTCGACCAGCCAAACTTCAGATCGCGCTGAGCCACTGTGGTCGGTCTGATCAACAGCGCCGTGGCGACACCGATGATGGCGATGACGATCGACACGATGCTGACAAACGCGAGTCCCTGCTGGCCGGGCAGCAATCCTTTCAGGATCCCGGCCGACGAGAAACCGATGATAATCGCGACGAACGTTGTCATCTGAAAGATGCCGTTGATCCGCGGCAGATCGCGCTCGGCAAACAATTCCGGCAGGATTCCGTACTTCGACGGTCCGAAGAACGCACTTTGCGTGCTCATGAAAAACAGAGTCAGCAACAACGGCCACAGTTCACCGGACAAAAACGCGAGCAGTCCGCATCCCATGACGACGACTTCCAGAGACTTGCACAGAACGATGCCGCGTTGCTTACTGGTCCGGTCAGACAGAAACCCAGCTGTTCCGGAGAACAGGATCCACGGCAGAGCAAACATGATCAGTGCGATGGGCTGATACCGATCGGTCGTTCCAGTTGCGCCAAGATCGGCCGCCTGCATCGCGTGATCAAGGCACAGCAGCAGGACAAGCTGTTTGAACAGGTTGTCGTTAAACGAACCGAGCAACTGGCTGACGGTCAGACCCCAGAAGGACCGATTCCGGAAAATGGAATCAGACGTGGCGCCCCCTCTCCCTGACCCTCTCCCCAGCGGGGAGAGGGAACCAGTCTCATCTGAGTTCGAAGCTGTCACGGCATGATTCTCGCGCTGGTGTGTGCTGAGAACACACGCTGCAACTCCGTCCGAAACTTAGCGACATGTTTGGCATCAACGGTCGCCGTGCGATCCGAGCCACAGCAGGCTGCCGAGCGAATCGCAATGACGTCGGGCTGAAGTTCACGAAGTGGCTCCAGCAGGCCAGCATTGAGTCGACCGGCAAGCGCCAGGAACCGGCCGGATTCCCGAGTGTGATGCGCGATATTGCGGAGCTCGTCGATCGACAGCGCGTCCAGCAGGGTTCCGGACAATTTGGAGTAGGTGTCAACGAGAACTCCTGCAAATCGACTACCAAACACACTGGACGGGTCGAGGACGGCATCGAGTACTTGATCGGGCCTCGGTGCGTGAGTCGATTGCCCGTCCTCAAAGCGCGCCCGTTGCCAGTCCGCATAGATGACCGCGACCCAACGGGCATCACGACATCCAACGCGCAGGGCAGAATCTTCGACGCGTTGGATTGCGGATTCGCAATGCTCCACCCAGTTGGACTCTGCACCCAGGCAAGCGAGCCCGAGTTTCAGAAAGTCTGGCCGGAGGTCGGGTGCTGCATCCGCACGAAACTCGTCGTCCACACAATCCGCGAGCCACTGCGCTGCTTCGCCCAGAGCCACGCTGCACGGGACCGCCTGTTTTGTTGCCTCGCAGTTGATCGATTCAATGTCGGTCAACGAAGCCAGACCGAGCGAGCCGTGGTTCGGCTCCTTGACGTCCAGAATGTCGCAGCCACCTGCAATCGCTGCTCGTGCTTCATCGACACTTCGAACGCTGACCAGCAGACGCGGAACATCCGCGAGAAGTCCGGACGGTGAAGTGGGAGCAGATTGGTCGGTCATCCGTGAATCATTCCGGTGTCGGTTCTTCCAGAATCCATTTCGGGGACGGGACGACTGGCAATCTCGAGATCAGCAGCAGGAAGCCAGCTGAGATGACGAGAACCGGAACTTCGATGTCGAGCGTGAGATGTTCGGTCTGTCGTAACACGGACAACAAGGCGGCAATCAGAAAGAACGGCCCGACCGTGGCAGTCACTTTGTCGAAGCCAATCAACGCAACGGTCGCCAGCTCGGTCACTGCCAGGCCCAGAGTCCACAGCCAGTTAATCGCCGGCAGGAATCCCACTGCGGACAGCAGCCAGCCTGTCCCGGTTGTGAGCAGCAGAATGGCCAGTAACAGAGTCGATTTAGAACTGCTCATCAGATGACGTCTTTCGGTTGCGAGGTTGTTGCCTGGAACAGAACCAGCAGGCGGACGCGGCGCTGAAATATCACGGAATCTTTCAGCCCCGCAATCCGGATTCCTGCATCAGCCGGTCCGTTGCCTGATAGGCCTCGGCGACCCACTCCTCGATGCGATCAGGTTCAGGCGAGTATTCGAGTTCGATAGACACGCTGCCATCGATGCCCAGGTCTTTAATCTCCTGTAGATACGGCCCGAAATTCACGACGCCACGGCCCGGCGGCAGATCACCGTGGACTTTGCCGTCACAGTCCGAGATATGCACATGGATGGCTTTGCCCTTCAGCCGCCGCAATTCTTCGGGAGCGACATCGGCAAGCAGCAGATGCGACACATCGATGTTGGCCTGCACAGCCGGGTGATCCACGTCGTCAACAAATCGCACCATGTTCTCGACGTTGTTCAGTAACGACAGCGGAAACGGTTCCAGTTCCAGCGCGATCTGCACTCCCAGTGAGTCGGCGTACTCAGCCAGTCGGCGACAGTTTTCGACGGCCGTCTTCCACTGCTCTTCCGGCGGGATGACTTCCTGAGCCCAGATGTACTCGCCCAGCACCAGCAGTAGATTCTGTGCCTCGTATTCATAAACCAGGTCGAGGTATGCCTTGCACCGATCCAGACTGAATCGCTGCACGCTCGGATTGAAGTCAATCAGACCGACGGCCACGCAGCAGATTGAGACGATGGGCAGTCCGTTGCGATCACATTCGGTTTTGATCAGCCGCCGCTCACGCACGTCGATGTCGAGAGGATCGGCAAAGATGTCGATCGTGTCGAAGCCCAGCTCTTTGGTTTTCTGAATACCCCAGGCAGTGTCTCGACCCGCCTGCGCCCACGCCGAATTGATCAGTCCCAGTTTCATCGTTCCACTCCGAGCGTCTGTGTATCGGCGGAACTGTGGCACAACTGGATTTCCTGTTCAATGCACCCCAAAGCGTGCACCAGTCTTCGTCATTTCAACATCCTCGCTCATCCTCCAACAGTCGGGACGCGCCCCTAGAGCAGTTCCAGAATCTGTCTTCAGTATAAACCCCTCTCCCTAGCGCGCGGGGGAGGCACGCTGGCCTGGTAGCAGGGGGAATCGACCGTGGCTATCATCCGCCGCTTCGCTGCCCGGCGGCGGCTGATCAAGTCCGATTCGATTTAAGCGGTCAGGTTTTCTCGTATGAAGATTCACGAATATCAGGCCAAGCAGCTTCTCAATACTGCAGGCGTCACCGTTCCCGATGGGTTCACTGCGAGCACCGCAGATGAAGCCGCAGAGGCGTTTACGAAGCTCGGTGGGCCGTTGGCAGTTGTGAAGGCTCAGATTCACGCGGGCGGTCGTGGGAAGGGCCGTTTCAAGGAACACCCCGATCAGCCGGGTGTTGTTCTGGTTCGCTCCGCGGACGAGGCCCGTGAACATGCGGAGCGAATGCTTGGCAGCACGCTGGTCACCATCCAGACTGGCGAGGAAGGCAAGCAGGTCAGCACTCTGCTGATCGAAGCCGGACTCGATATCGCGCGCGAGTTGTACCTGGGGGTCGTCGTCGACCGAGCTGCTGGCGGCCCGGTCGTCATCATGTCGTCCGAGGGCGGCATGGACATCGAAAAGGTCGCCGAAGAGTCCCCCGAAAAGATCGTCAATGCGGCGGTCGATGCTGGCTTCGGACTGCAACCCGCGCAGGCACGACGTCTGTCTCATCTCCTGGGACTGGACGCTGCAGCAATTAAGAGTGCTCAGCAGTTTATTCCCAGGCTGACTCAGTTCTTCTCGGACAATGACTGCAGCCAGGTCGAGATCAATCCTCTGGTCGTCACGGGCGATGGCCAGTTTGTGGCTCTGGATGCGAAAGTCGGCTTCGACGACAACGCCATGTTTCGCCACAAGTCATTCGCCGAACTCCGTGACCTGTCCGAAGAGGACGAGTCAGAAGTTCGGGCGGCGGATGCGGGCCTGAGTTACGTCAAACTGGACGGCAGCATCGGCTGCCTGGTCAACGGAGCCGGCCTGGCGATGAGCACGATGGACCTCATCAAACACCACGGTGGCGAACCGGCGAATTTCCTGGATGTCGGCGGTGGCGCGAACGTCGACCAGGTGACCGAGGCGTTTCGCATCATCCTTTCAGACGACAACGTGAAAGCCGTGCTGGTCAATATCTTCGGCGGCATCATGAAGTGCGACACGATTGTCGAGGCTCTGATCACGGCATACGACACCGTCGGCTTCACTGTGCCGCTGGTCGTCCGCCTGGAAGGCACCAATGTTGAGCTGGCCCGCAAGATGCTGGCTGACAGCGGCAAAGCCATCATCCCCGCCACCGACCTGACTGATGCGGCGCAGAAAGTCGTCGCCTCGATCAGTGCCTGAATCCTGTTCAGTCAGTCGAGGAGACCGACCATGTCAAGGACATTCAGGGCTAAGTACGCAGCCTGTTGCCTGGTTGTCGTTGCAATCGCTGTCGTGGCCCCGGCGGAGGAAGCGCCGAAACCAGAAACTGCGCGGTTTCAGTTCCGTGAAGTGACCAGGCCGACCGACCCGGAGCCAATGAAACAGAATAAAGAAGCACGAACGACTTCACTGAGGCGGTCAATTTCCGCTGCCATCACCGCGCTGGAAGAGGAAAAGTTCGATCAGTTTTTTGACCAGCACATCGACCCGTTCTGGCTGGCGCGATACACGGGAGCACCGGGAGACAAAACGGTTGATTCCGTGCTGGCATTTTTGAAAGACGACCCGGACCAGATGAAAAACCTCTCGGAGCGGTATCTCAAAACGCTTCGTTCTTCGCTGAATCAAGAGCCTCGATGGCTGCTGAAGGGCCGAGCGGCCAGCTTCATGGTGGGCCGCTCAAGCCACTCTGGAGAGTTCTGGGTCTACTATGACGGCAAGTGGCGAATCTCACCCGAGACATAACCCGCAGCGGACGCAGACTGCGATTTCAATTCAACTAACTCCTTTACATTCGACCGTTCCTCATGAGCATTCTTGTTACCAAAGAAACCCGGGTCATCACGCAGGGCATTACCGGGAAAGCCGGTCTGTTCCACTCGCAGAAGTCGCACGAGTACGCCAAAGAGTGTCAGCCTGACGTCGACGTCTACGTCGGTGGCGTCACGCCCGGCAAAGGCGGCACGACGGTCGACGAATTCCCTGTCTTCAACTCGGTGGCCGAGGCGGTCGAAAAAGTCGGCGCAAACACGTCCATGGTCTTTGTCCCGCCACCCTTCTGTGCGGACGCGATTATCGAAGCGGCGGATTCGGGGATCGAACTGATTGTCGCCATCACGGAAGGCGTCCCGACACTGGACATGGTCCGAGCGATGAACTTCGTGGAGAAACTGGGCGCTCGCCTGATTGGCCCCAATTGCCCGGGCATCATCACGCCGGGCATTGCGAAGATCGGCATTATGCCAGGGTACATCCATCAGCCGGGAACCGTCGGCCTGATCAGCAAGAGCGGCACGCTGACGTATGAGGCCGCATGGCAGCTGGGCAATCTGGGACTGGGTCAATCAACGGCCATTGGCATCGGTGGCGACCCGGTTATCGGAACATCGTTCATCGACCTGCTCGAACTGTTCGAAAACGACCCGGGTACGGAATCGATGCTGATGATTGGTGAAATTGGTGGCAATGCCGAACAGATGACGGCTGAATACATTCGCGAACACGTGACGAAGCCCGTTGCCGGGTTCATCGCCGGTCAGACGGCGCCTCCCGGCAAGCGTATGGGACATGCCGGCGCGATCATCTCCGGCGGTAGTGGTACCGCCGCCGAGAAGATTGAAGCTCTGGAAGCAGCCGGAGTCGTTGTTGCAAAGAGCCCGGCGGATATGGGCCTGGCTATGCAGGAAGCAATCGCAAAGAAAGCCTGATGTAGCGCGAGTGCCTTTTTGATCGGACGGAAGCGAGCATTCAAACTGCTCTGCCCCCGGTGTGGCAAAGACTGGCTGTTTTCCGGCCTGTTTCGCATGAACCGCCAGTGCAGCGGTTGCGGTCTCGTTTACGAGCGGGAACCGGGGTACTTCCTCGGTTCGACAAACGTCAATTACGGCTGGACAGCCGGCACAATGGCGGCTGCGTATATGGGCCTGCACTTCGGGCTTGGATACTCCAACCAGATCGTGGGTCCGCCACTGCTGGTCTACACGATCGCCTTTCCGGTGTTCTTCCATCGCTATGCACGCGCACTGTGGCTGGCCCTCGACTGCTACTTCGATCACACGGAACTCGGGCCGGTCGACGATGAGTCCTCGTGAATTGGAAGTTCAGGCCTCATCGTTGCTCGCGATCAGACGAACGAATCGCTGGAGGATGTTCTCGGCGTGGGGGGTCTCCTGCACACTGGCAGAGAACTCTTCCAGTGTCTGTCCTGAAATATGTTGAACGTATTCAGGGTACGCACTCACGCGATCCAGAATGTCCTGACGATTCAACTCGGGATGAAACTGAGTGCAATAGATCGGCAATCCGTCGAACCGATACGCCTGCACGTCAACCAGTTCAGTGGACGCCAGTAGCGTGGATTTCGGGGGTAACTCGATGACAAGGTCCTCATGGCCCATCTGACCCGAAAACGTCGAGCCGAGCGGACCGAAGAGCGGATCACTCTGTCCGGCTTCGGTCAGCCGCAACGTGTATGTGCCGAGCTCAGCGCGACCCGCATCATGAATGACTCGCCCACCCATGGCCCGAGCCATCGCCTGGCAGCCCCAGCACGAGGCGAATGTGGGGCGACCTGTGGCGTGTATGGATCGCAGCACATCGAGCGCCCGCTCCAGCCAGTCACCTTCACCAGCGGCGGAGTAGTGTCCACTGCCACCGAACAGGAATGCGTCTGTTCTGGCGACGATTCCCGCATCCGGCGCGCCCGACAGAAGATCGTGGACCGTGATCTGATCGGCGGCCACACACATACCCCGCGCAAAGCACTCGATTTCGTGCTGGCGCATGGCGTCGTCGGGATTGCGTACCTGCAGCAGTAGAAAGCGGAGTCGATCGATCATGCGGCAAGGTTGGCAGGGCGAGAAAGCGACAGTCCGAATACCAGCGCAGGTTAGCGTGACCTGCGAAACCGGGGAGGATCATCCGTTGGTCAGGGCGGCACGCAGTTTCGCCGCTCGCTCCCAGGCCGGGCCGGGTGAACGGGGAGCAACCTCGCCTTCGACGGACTCAACCTTCAGGCAGCAGAACACGGGGCCTGGTGTCCGCAGAACGTCTGTCACCGACTCGCGCCAGTCTTTCAGGGCCGTGAATTCGAACACCGTCTCAAATCCACAACTCCGGGCGATCGCGACGAAGTCGACGTTGCGGCCGTCGGCCCGTAGCGTTGCCGATCCGGGTGTCGACTGTCGGCCGGTCACTTCGTAAATGCCGTTGTCCATCAGCAGGACGATCAGATTCTCCGGCCGTCGCGACGTGATCGTCACCAGCGAGCCCAGATTCATCAGCATCGACCCATCGCCGTTGCACACAACGACTCTTCGATCCGGTTGAGCCAGCGCGATGCCCAGTCCCACTGAAGTTGCCTGCCCCATACTTGAAGGCACATAAACCAGATCCAGCGGATGCGGCGGAAACTTCGACCACTCCCGTCCGCTGCCCATCGTCGCGACGACAACTTCATCCTGCCGCGCTTCGTGTAGAGTCTGCAGGACCTCTGCCAATGGCATGCCGCTGGAAGAATCACTCATGCTCGACCCTCCGCAAACAGGCCAATGCCGGGTTTCTGAGCAACCTGGCATTCACGGTACAGGTCTGCGATCTCGCCAATGCCATCCGGGCGTTCAACGAATCGTGTCGCCACCTGCCAGGCGTCTAGAACGGGTTCGGTGAATTTCAAACACGTGTCGCCAGGCAATGTCGCCTGACTCAGGAAACTGCGATAGCCGACCATCCCGAACAGCGGCAACCGGTAGTCGTGAAGTGCATTGCGGAGTGCATCGCCAGACTCGAACAGTCCCGTACATTGAATGAGGACCAGCGGGTTGGCTCCGCCCAGATGCAGTCCTGCTGCAATTGACCACGCCTCACCTTCCCGGCAGACCTGCACAATGTCGATGTTCGCTTCAGCAATATCGTCGAACCACGGACCGATCGTGCTGTCCGGCACAGTCGTAACGTGTGTGATGCCGAGGTCCGACAGCAACCCCACAACCTGCTGGCCTGTGAACATGTTCCCCCTCAACTCGTTCCAACGCTCTGCGTTGGGATGCAGACCGGGACGCTCTGCGTCCCGTGATTATGATGGTCGTGACGCGGAGCGTCATGCACGGCGTTCCAACGCAGAACGTTGGAACGAGTTGTCAGTCGAAGAACGGAAACAGTTTACGCAGCTCGGCCTTTGTTGGGCGGTGACCATACTCGCAGAGTTCAAATGCCTCAGCCGCCTTTACAGCTTTACCGGCGTCTTCACCGTACCACTCGACCAGCGTGTCGCGAAACCGCTCGGCAGTGCGTCCATCACGGCGCACCCAGGACTGACGAAGAATCTCTTTGCGAGCCACCGGGTCGCCGACCTTGCGCGTTTCCAGCGTCTTTTCGGAGCCGAGTGCTCCGCCTTCGTAGACCTGCGACGCGAGTGCATCGACGGCACGCAGCTTGACTTCGAACGAGTCGTCGATCGACACAGCAATGTCCGGGTCAAACGGATACGGCTTCTTAAAACCATCCGGGAAATACATGAAGACCGGGTTTTTCTTGAGCGGCTTCGTATCGGGAACGAAGAAGGGCACGGTGACCATGAAGGCTGCGTCCTGCACAAGAACTCCTGTGTAACGATGGTCCGGGTGGTAGTCCCACGGACGATGACACAGCACGAGGTCTGCTTTCCAGTTGCGGATCAGTCGGGCGATCGTGCGGCGATGTTCGAGTGTCGGGACCAGCTCGCCATCGTGGATATCGAGGACCTGTGTCGTGACTCCAAGACGCTTCGCGGCTTCGTAAACTTCGGCAGTACGACGTTTGGCGAGCGGTCCGCCGGCCATGTTCCAGTGGCCAATGTCGCCGTTGGTGACAGAGACCAGCTTCACGTGATGCCCGAGCTTCGCCCACTTCGCGGCCGACCCGCCAACTCGAAACTCCGCGTCATCCGGATGGGCACCGAACGCGATGATCCTCAGTTTGCCGTCTTCATCCGCAGCGTGTGCAGAATGCACTGCTGCAAGACACAGGGCGAGTGCAATGCCGGTCAGTCGTGGCGTCATGGTGTTTGCTCCTGCATTCGAGTCACAGAACTGTGATTCGCAGCGTGACGGGTGCCCTGGTCGGAAGCAACGCTACGGACAGTCCGACCGCGACTGCATTTGATTCCGACGGAATGTTGCAATAAACCGTCTCCACCGCAGGCTTTGAACGAATCCGAGGGAACTCACGATGGCAGGCCCACTCAGTGCTGAGCAGATTGCTGCATTTCACCGCGACGGTTATCTGTTCGTTGAGCAGCTTCTGGACGCCGAGGAAACTCGGCTACTGCAGGAGTCCTGTCGGCATGACGCGGTGCTGCAGTCGCACGCGATGGGTGTGAAAGATGCTGCCGGACGTCGAACCAATCTGTCTTTGTGGAACCATCCGGGGGACGACATCTACGGAGCAATCGCCCGTAGTGAACGTGTCGTCGATTCCATGCAGCAGCTTCTGGACGACGAGGTCTATCACTACCACTCGAAGCTGAGCGCCAAGGAGCCGCGTGTTGGCGGAGCGTGGGAATGGCACCAGGATTACGGCTACTGGTATCGGAACGGCTGCCTGTTTCCGGATATGGCGAGCGTCTTTATCGCGGTTGATCCGTGCACTCAGGAGAACGGCTGCATGCAGGTGCTGCGCGGGTCACATCGCATGGGCCGGATCGACCACAACTTCGCTGGCGAGCAGACAGGGGCGGATCACGATCGGATGGCCGAGTGTCTTGATCAATTCGAACTCGTCCATTGCGAGATGGCCGCCGGAACCGGACTGTACTTCCATTCGAACCTGCTACATCGCTCAGACGCCAATCTCAGTGAGCATCCGCGTTGGGGGCTGATCTGCTGTTACAACACGAAACACAACAACCCCACCATCGAGCATCATCACCCCCGATATACACCACTCACGAAGCTCGCAGACTCTGTGATCAAAGAGATGGGAGCTAAACCCACACAGGCCGCACAGAAGTTTCTCCAGCAGGACGAAGACGACACGACTCGCCGGGTCGAGGTCGATGCCTGAATGAGGCAGGTCAGCCCTGCTCCTGCCCGAAGTCCAGTCGCATTTGCGGGTCGTGCTTTTCCTCCCACTCGCGGTACAGCAGGCTGGGCTGGATGTCGTCGCTGTTCTGGTACTTCTCGCTGGCGTATTCCGTGATGTCGCCGTCCAGCGTGTGGTAGAAGATCTGGCAGATGGGCACACCGGGATAAATCCGCACGGGCTGCACGGCAAACATCTCAAGCGTCCAGTAGCCTTTGTATCCCACATCCCCGAAGCCGGATGTCACGTTGACGAACAGGCCCAGACGACCAATTGACGAACGTCCTTCGACCATTGGTACCAGATCGTGCGTCTCAGTCCACTCGACGGTTCGACCCAGGTAAAGCTGGTTGGGGTTCAGCACGAATCCCTCTTCAGGGATCTCGTAGCGCCGCAGGCGGTTTGGACGCTGCATGTCGAGGATGATCTCCTCGTATACGAGCAGCTCATTATGCAGCCGCAGGTTGTGGCTGTTGGGGTTGAGCTGACTCGCGTCAAATGGCTCGACAACGATGTTTCGTCCGAGCTGCTTCCGAATCTCATTTCCCGAGAGAATCATGGCGACGACGGTCTCACGATGAGGGAGCGGACGGATGGCCCATCACGGTAGAGATCACTGCCTCGGGATTCAATCGCGGGGCACTGTGCGGTTTGGCTCGACGGACGGCTCTACTGCAGATTCTCTTTAGCGGCTTTCGCAACTTCACTGCCAACGAACTTCAACAGCCCTTCGGCAAACGTGCTGAACCCGATAACGACCTTCTTGTCGTCGTCCTTTTTGACCTGCAGTTTTGTGTAGATCGAATCCAGTCCTGTCCCGAAGACGGCGAGTGCCCGCTTAGCCAATGCAGCGCGATCCGCTTCGGCCTGTTTTTCTTTTTCGGTCAGGTCGGGATCGGGACCCAGTCTGGCGGCTCGTTCCTGACCCCATTTGATCCAGGGTGCAATTCGATACCACACCTCAAAGAAGGTGCCGTCTTCCTTCTCCACATCTTCACCAGTCACCTCGATCGCTTTGCGGATGCTGGCCTCGGCCCCGTTACCGACCGCGTAGTAGACCACCTCGTTGCCAGCGGCGATCAGCATCGTGTCCGTGCCGAAAACAGCAGGAAAGTCGAATTCGCGATTTGCGGGGATCTTCACTTCATGAAAGCGAATCTTGTTTCCCGGAGGGCATGGATTTCCGGGGACCACATTTTCATCCGGTTCTGTCGCATCTTCTTCGGCAACCTCTTTCTTTCCAGGCGGAACAGCTTTTTCTTCAACAGGCTTTTCGACAGCGGGGGGTGGATCTCCGACGGTGGTCGGCTCGTCGCCAGACTCGTCTGTCTTGAGTTTCACGTCCCAGCCGGCCGCCTGCAGTGCTTTCAGCACGTCTTCCACCTTAGTCCCGCAGTGAGCCCGGATCCCACCGACAAGCAACCGTCCATTCTCGCCTTCGGTGATTTCGAGAAAGCCGTCGATCCGTCCGACTTTGCTGTTTCCGTCCTGCAGCATTCCGATGAACTTCTGAATCGCCTCGGTGGCAGCCGGCTTCTTCGCATCTTCAACGTTTTTTGCATTCGCGATCCGTTTCACCACCTGTTTCTCGATCAGGCCCAGAAACTGGGTGATGTTGCCTTGTCGCATTTTATCGAGTGCATGATTCAAACGACCAAAAACGGTCGAGTCCTCGGCGCGAACGATACTTGAAAACAGGCTTGGTTCGTTGCCCAGCCCCTCAATGTCAGCGGCCAGTTGTGTGCCCGGCAGGGCTGAAAGTTCCAGGTCAAGTCGACCTTCCTTCTTCTCGTAGTCTGTGGTCCAGCCGAGAACCAGTTCTTCGGCATCCACAAACAGACGTTCGAGTTCGTCGAGGCGATGATTCTGGGCCAGCCTGCGGAGTTCGAGTTGATCATCGGTCTCGTTCGGCAGCCGAGCTGTCGCCTCTTCCAACTCCTCACGAATGGCATCAATGACGGCTTTGCGACCTTTCGCACCGGCAGCGGTATTCGTCACGCTGGCCGCCATGTGATATTTCTTCAGACGGTTAATGGCGACCAGCGGGTCGAATCCTTGCGGAATGTTTGCCGCGTTGTTCGCCAGCACCAGGTAGTCACCGACGACAATCGCGACACCACCGAAGGCATTGCCATTACGGAAGACCCACTTGTTTTTTCCGACACGCACCGCTTTGGCGCCCGCAAACCCCCCGATGTTCTTTAGCAGGGCATTCAGGTTCGCGATCGGCAGACTCACGCGGTAATCACGAGGATTCCCCAGGATGATGTCGACGGTGATCGCACGCTTCAGATCGACACCACCCACGAATGCCGGGATGATTCCCCGAATCACCGGAATCTGGAGAGCGGCCTCAGGACCAGCGAGTTTCAGCAGGTAGGCCAGGTCCTTGTCGAGCTGATTTACACCCGCATGCATGATGGTGACAGAAGGCAGTCCGTTCTGCCCAGCAGCCTGCGCCTGAACGCGCCCAGGCAGCGAAACGGCGCTGCACACGCTGAGGACGGCGACGAGTATTCGATGCACGGGGGACCCCTTTTGCTTCAGTCAGGCGAGCCAGGCTCGCACGGGCTGCTGCACTCCAGCGCTTGAACGATTGGCGAAAATATGTGAAAGGCCGAGGATTGTAGTAGTGCCTGAGATCGACGGGAAGCGCCGGATCGTGCGCGAGAAAGCGTTAAAATAGGAAGATGGGAGACCGTGGCCCAAGTACGTGCGTCGGCGAGCGTTTGGCGCGAAGTGCGACCGAAAGGGAAACCGAAGACGATTGACGTGAAAGAAGACAGGGCTGACGAGGTATCTCCTTTGTCGACTTCACGACTCGGCGGCTTGACGCTCGCGCACCTTCGTGGGAACTCTCGCCCGAACATCAGTTGTCGCGAATCCGGCATGCCTTACTCAGCTGAATCAGTCACGATTGCCGGCCCAGACGAAGCAACTGCAACGGGGAACCAACCACGATCTGCAGCATCAAACCCGTCTGTCATTTGGGGTTCCGGCAGTCCGTGCAACCCTGTAAAAATGCGGGTGGGAGTGTGCGTCGCCGCCTGGAAACGGAACCGTGACTGGACGTTCCTCCATTCCAAGGACGCTCCGGCCCGTACATTCCGCGAAACCGAGACAAGACTGTCCCACGATCACTTCGACTGCTTAAGACACCGAGCCTGCCATGTCTGACGTTCAGGAAGTCCGAGACCGAATCATTCAACTCGCCCGCGAGATTGAGGATTATTCCAAAGCGAATGTTCCGCCGCGGACGTTTTTTCATGAATTCCTGCGTCGCGTTGTCGGCGCCGTTGGCGCTCGTGCAGGTGCCGTCTGGCTGAGAAACGGCTCCAACCGACTGGAATTGTTCTGCGATCACAACCTCTCGCGCACTTCGTTCGGCGAGAATCCCAACGCGCAGATGGTCAACCACAAGTTGCTGGCTGAGGTCATTTCGAACGGGCAGGCGTGTACCTATCACCCCGGCGAAACCAACGTCGAACTGCCGACCGAAGACATGGTCGTGCTGGCGGCTCTGCAACAGAACAAAGAAGTCGTCGGTGTCGTCCAGGTCTTTCAACGCAACGACACTCCACCCGCCGCCCGGCCGGGATTCCTGCAATTCGTCGAGCAGATGACCGGTTATGCGTGTCGCTATCTCGAAAACCAGTCTGAACAGGACAAGCCTGAGGCCGCCACGGCTGCCGTCTCGAAAGTCGCAGAAGATTTCGAGCAGTTCGTATTGCAGTTGCACAACACGCTGGACTTCAAAGAAGTGGCATTTACCGCTGCCAACGACGGACGATTACTGGTTGGTTGCGACCGCATGAGCATTGCTGTTCTGGATGGCCGGAAGACGGTCATTCGGGCGATCAGCGGACAGGAACGCGTCAATCAGCGGGCGAACCTGGTGCGCCGCATGACAAAGCTGGCGTCGCGCGTCATCGCCACGAAAGAAACAACGGAATACACGGGCAAGGTCGATCACCTGGCTCCCAAAGTCGAAAAGGCGCTGGCTGATTTCATCCAGGAAAGTGGATCGCGGATGGTGACCGTGATTCCCGTGTTCCGCCCGGACGCCCTGGTGGAAAAGGAAGACGATTCCAGCCGGCCCAAAGAGAAGATTCGCAAACCGGTGGGCGGACTCATCATCGAGCAGGTCGCGGAGAGTCAGCCCAAACCGGGTGTCCTGGACAAAGCAAATCTGATTGGCGATCACGTCGGCTCTGCCATCTTCAATGCAAAAACACACCACCGGCTGTTCCTGATGCCCCTGTGGAAACTGATGGGCAAGTGCTTCGCGTTTCTGGAAGGCCGGAACGGAGTGAAAGCGGCACTGATCGTAATGCTGATCGGAACGCTCATTGCCAGCATGGTGCTCGTCCCATGGGAATACCGCATCGAAGGCGAAGGCCGCATGATGCCGGTCGTGCAGAAGGACGTATTTGCACCCTGGGACGGCGAGGTGGTGCAGATCCTCGTACAGAGCGGCAAGAAAGTCGAAGCCGGGCAGACGATGATTGTACTCGAGAATCCCGATCTCGCGCAGCAGTACCGGGCGACATTGGGCGAGTTGGAAACAAAAAAAGTGCTGTTCGAGACACTCGCGATCGAACTGGCAAGACTCTCACGAGCGACAGGCCGAGACGAATCGCGCAGCATCGAAGACGTCGAAGGCCAGTTGCAACAAACTCGTACGGAAGTTGTCTCTCTGGACCAGCAACTCAAGATTCTCAAGACACGGATCGAGTCACTGGAGGTCAAAGCTCCGATCTCCGGCACTGTCGCAACATTCCAGATCGAACAGTTGTTGCAGAATCGACCGGTTCGGCGAGGCGAAGTTCTGCTCGAAATCAAGGATGACGGCGGTATCTGGCAGCTTGAGCTGGACATCGAAGAAAAACGAATGGGGCATCTGTTCGACGCCCAGCAGGAGGCACTGGGAGAACTGGTCACAGAAGTCGAAACGGCTATCGAGCAGGGAACATTGCAGGACGCACCGGAATCGCTCACGAGTGAACTGAAGCGGCTCACCGTCGACGGGAAGCTCATTTTGCCGGAGCAACTCGGCGAACGCCAGGCACTGCTTGACAGTCTCAGCGAGTTCCTCGATGCGGAAGCAGGCCTCGAAGGAACACCATCAGCCGCATTGGATGCACTGCGTTCGAAGCGAGATGCACTCGACCTGCCAGTGGAGTTCGTACTTGCAACTGATGCCGAATCGACCTTTGACGGCAAACTCTCACTGGTCGACACACGCGTCAATTCGTCGGAAGAAGCCGGCAGCGTGGTGATGGTCTTCGCGTCGTTTGACAAGTCGCAGCTCCCGCGCGATCCGCGCATCGGAGCCGACGTCCGAGCGAAGGTCAGTTGCACCGAAATGTCGCTCGGGTACGTCCTGTTTGGCGACGTCGTCGAATTCGTGCAGAAGTACTTCTGGCTGTAATGCAGGCTGCGGATGCGAGTTGGCGCATAGCCAGAGGGTTGGTTCCGGTCAGGCTCCAAACAGCAGTCGAATCTCCGGCTTCTGGACTTTGCCCATCGCGTTACGCGGCAGCGACTCGACAACCTGCAGGCGCGTCGGCAGCTTATAAGGAGCGAGCAACTCCCGAGCCCACTCGCGCAGCGCATCCAGTTCGAGACCAGCGTTTTCGGTGTCAGTCACGATTGCGGCCGCGACTCGTTCACCCCACTCGTCGTCCCGGATGCCGATCACCGCGCACTCACGAATCAACGGGTGAGTTCGCAGGACTTCCTCGATCTCAAGCGCCGAAACCTTGTAACCCCCGGTCTTGATGATATCCACGCTGTTGCGGCCCAGGATGCGGTACGCACCATCCTCGACCACGGCCACATCACCCGTTCGAAACCAGCCGTCCCGGAAGGCATCGCTGGTCGCGTCAGGTCGATTCCAGTACTCATGGAACACGGTGTCGCCACGAACCTCAATTTCTCCGGGCATCGAATTGTCGGTGACAACCTGGCCTGATTCGTCTGAGCGTCGAGCTTCGACTCCGGGCAACGGATGACCGACATGAGCGGGCATGCGATCCCCGTGCAACGGGTTTGACAGACCCATGCCGATCTCGGTCATGCCGTATCGCTCCAGCAGGATGTGCCCACTGACCTCCTGCCAGCGTTCCAGAGTACTGACGGGTAACGCGGCTGAGCCCGAGACCATCAGACGCATGTGCTGGCATCCTTCGCTCACTGCCTGTTGGCGATCGGCGTCAAGTTGTTCCCACGCAGAGATTAGTTTCGAGTAGATCGTTGGAACGGCCATGAACAGTGACAGGTCGCCATCGACAAACCGATCCAGTACCCGATTCGCGTCAAAGGGAGTCAGAAACTCGCACATCGCACCGGACCATAGCGCACAACTCAGGACGTTGATGATCCCGTGAATGTGATGCATCGGCAGCACGTTGAGAATGTGATCGTTGGGACTCCATTCCCATGCCTCAACGAGCGATTCCACCTGAGCCTGAATCGTCGCGTGATTCGTCACGACACCTTTCGGCCGGCTCGTCGTTCCGCTGGTATAGAGGATCATCGCGCGACGTGAGGCATCGATTTCCAGATCGGGAGCAGTCGGCGCACCAGCCAGCGACGAATTCTCGATCAGACGGATCGATCGCGAACGTGTGAGTGGTTCCACGCGTTCCCGTAACTCCGGATGCACGACGACGGTCGCGGCCTGAGTATCGTCGAGGACGTACTCCAATTCGGCCCGCGGATACATCAATGCCAGTGGAACGGCAATCCCACCAGCTCGCCAGATTCCCCACTGCGTTGCCACGTAATCGAATCCGGGCGACATCAGGAATGCGATTCGAGCTTCTTCAAGATCGGCCGATCCGTCCAGCAGGCGCTGCGACATGGCCGCTGACTCGGTCTGCAACTGTGAATACGAGAATGAACCGCCAGCGTCGATGATCGCTGTGCGTTCCCCGAGCTCGGCATCGGGACTACAAATTCGGTTGATCACAATGTTCCATCCGAAATAGCTTCGACGACGAACGATAAGGAATCAGCATGTCCGACTCACTGACCAGTCTGCTGCGGGATTATACCTGCCTGTACGCTTCATTCGATGATGGACCGGATGCTGACGTCAGTCGGGGCGATGGTCGAGCGACGATTAACTCTGACGTGGTCCGTCACGTCGCCGATGCCGGACGCTGTGGTGGCGGACTGGTGTTTGGGGCGAAAGACCATGGCTGGGCCGAAGACGAATTCACATTCGCCGCGCGCGACAATTTCCCATACCGCGAAACATGCTTCGGCGGAACAGTCTCGATGTGGTTGCGAGGTGATCCGGATGCAGAACTCAACGACGAATTTCCGGTCGATCCGTTTCACGTCAGCCGCCACGCAGCAGATGGATCGTTCTACCTGGACCTGACGCGACCGAATGACTGGCGTTACGGATCGCCGCGCAAACTGCGCTTTGGCATCTACGGCGACAGTCCGGCTCAGGACATGTTTGTCGGGGGGCAGTTGCTGGTCGTGGGCGAACTGGGTTGGAACGATGGCAACTGGCATCACATCGTCGCCACCTGGCAGAACGCCAACAGCGGTCAGGATGACGGCACGGCGGCGGTCTACATTGACGGTGTGCGACGGGCCACGATGGAGGGCTACCGCCACCAACTGACCTGGGACATCGATGCTCTGACAATCGGACTGGGGCAACGATACGTGGGAGCAGTCGACGAACTTCTAATCCTCGATGTGAATCTGCGGGAGCACGACGTCAGGCAACTGTCCGAGCGGGGCACGTCACTTCGGAATGTCCTGCAGGATGATCACTGAGCTGCAACAACGTAAGGGCGAGAAACTGAGCGGTTGGATTCACTCAGGTCGCGTGATCGAAACGCCGATCATCGTCCCACTAAATGCCAGACGATCTTCGACGTAGCCCTGGAACTCGAACTCGCAGCGTTTTCCCGCGCGCACATTGAGGACTCTGGCCATCAGGACGAGGCGTTGTCCGGGCTGGACCGGCATCCGGAAGCGAATGTCGTTCATGCCACCAAAACCCAGAAAGTCGCCCTTAATTAGCTTGAACTTGCGAGCGTAAAATCCACCAAGTTGAGCAGCCGCTTCGCACATGACGACACCGGGCATCAAGGGGAAGTCGGGCATGTGTCCCCGAACCCAGAACTCGCTCTCCGTGATGTCTTTGAATCCAACCAGACCGCGGGTCTCTTCGTCTACCAGCAGAATTCCTGAGAGCTGCTCCATCTCGTGCCGCTGCGGATTGACATTGCGGATTTCTTCCAGGTCATACAGTGGGTTGTCGAAATCCAGTTCGAGCTGTTCGAGATCAAAAAGCGGCTCGGGACGCATCAGTAAACTCCGCGTTCAACGACCTGGGGTCGGGTATTCAGCCGGAAATCAACAGGTGAATCTGCTCAAGGTCTGTCAGCAATCGTTTGGGCCGCAGTTCCGGATGTCGAATCTCCGGTCCGGTCGCCTTGAGTGTTGTCTTGTCGCCGGCGTACAGCACAGTACGCATACCGAGTTGCTTCGCGATTGCCAGGTCACCCTGTAACTGATTGCTCACGTACAGGATTTCCTGCGGCTGGATGCCTTTGGCTGCGAATCGCTGCACACACGAATGGAAGAGTGAGGCTGAAGGCTTACGGACTCCCATCTGATGCGACAATACAAGGCATGCCGGGGCTAAAAGGCTGTTCAGTGGCGGCAATTTATCCTGAGCCCCAAACGCCCGCAACGCCTGCAACAATGAGTACGGCTGGGCGTCTGCCAGCAGCCCCTGAACAAGTCCCGACTGGGCAACCCTTGTCAGCGCATTCACCGCATGCGGAGATGCTTCGACTCCCTGCAGGCACGACTGGAAGAAGTACGCAACCTTTTCGGCCAGCTCATCCATGTCGCCGTAGAATTGTTGGTCGTACTCGTACTCTTTCTGCTCCAGCATACTCAGCAGACGTCGCCAGATTTTCGTGGAGTTGGGCTGTGGAAAATCACCGGGCTGCACGTTTCCGGCCAGCTCCATGTCTTCCAGAATACTTCGGTATTTCTGCAGCATGTACTCCCACGGAGCCCCCGGCCGTCGTGTCATGCTGTTCCACATCTTGAATTCGGTGATCGTCTTTTCGAGCGAGACCTGCATCCGCAGCTCGTTAAAGTGCAGCAGCATCAGGCTCCCATCAGTAATCCGTACCAGCGTCCCATACAGGTTCCACGCAACCGCTTTGATTCCCGCGACGGGTTTGATAGACGGCTTGGCGTTGGCCGAGACAAATGGAGGCGGCTGGGGCCAGATCAGATCACTTCGCGCGTCGAGCCACGCGGCATATTCCTGAAGCGACTTGGCCATGGGTCGTGGGTCACAAATCCGGGAAGAGACGTTCAACAGAAGGTGCCAGGGACACATTTGGACCTGGCAACGTCATGATAGTCAGCTTCTGTTCGACGTGCCCGCGTGCGAAAGGCTCTTCTCTTGTGGGGTTTTGGAGGTAGCTCGCTCATCCGGCCTGCGATAACCGACGCCAAACACGTTCAAGTAACGGAAAGCTGTCGTCCTTCGGCCGGTGACCGGCATAAGCAACTTGCGCGTAAAGCTGACTCAGCTGGTGTGCATCTGGCCCAATGTCGTCACGCCGACGTACACGCAACTGCTGGCCGAATTCCATGGGTGTCTGATCCGGGCTGCGTCCACAGCCCTGCTCCGATGCCCATGCCTGGAGTGCTTCAAACGTGTAACGGATCAGCTCGGTCGGCGAATGCTGAGCGGCGGCTCCGGAACGGAATGGGTTTCGAAATGCAGAGAACGGTCGCGGTGCAGCTCCCGCCTCTTCCTCGACTTCGTCGGCGACTGCCTGTTCCGGCTCTGGCCGTCGACCAAACAGGCTGAGAAATTCGTGCCACAATCGCTGCAGAAAATCGGCCACCAACTTCCAGTTGCGGATTACAAAATAAAGAACAATCGCGCCTACGATTGCATACACAATCCACTTGAAGAGTGTGCCGATCATCTCCATCACGGAATCCATGAACGAAGACCCCGAGTCTGCGGACGACTCAGCCGCGTCCTCACTTTCTTCAGACCCGTCTTCTGATTCGGCATCCTCATTCTGAGCAAACTGCTCACCCGCATTGTTCTCGTCCTGCTCTCGTTCGTCTGCGTCTCCCTCTTCACCAGGGGCAGCGTTCTTATCGCCACTAGGCTTCTGCGACCCCTGGGCATCGTTCTGCGCTGTCTGATCACCCGGCTGCCCCGACTGGGACTGCCGATCATTCTGACCTGTCTGGTCGTTGGACTGTCCCGGTTGATCGTTTTGCTGCGCCGTCTGGTTTCCGTTGTTCTGCTGACCCTGCGCGTCACTATCCTGGCCGTCCCCCGGTTCCTTGTCGCCGGCGGCCTGGCCGTCCTGCTGTGCATGCTGAGCGGTCTGCTGACCTGGTTGTTGACCTCCCGGTTGTCCCGACTGATTCGGGTCACTGGCATCACCCTGCTCAGCGCGCTCATCGGCGGGGCCGCCTTCCTGGCCGTCCCTCTCTCCGCCCGCGTCGTCGAGGAATGCGCGGTCCGACGCCTCCTGCAGACTGTCGGCCGCCGAGTCGATCATCGCGGTCACCGAATACTCGCTGTCCGGTCGCGGGAGCAGCAGCGCAGTCACCAGAATTCCAGCGGCGATCATGGCCCCCATGATGACCCACGTGGCCGCCATCCGGGCCGGCATCTCCAGATTTCTCTGCCGCAAGTACCGACGTAATCCGAGAAAACTGGTCAGCATCAACAGCCCGAGTGCCGCGCCCACATAAACCAGCAGACACCGAAACGCGAAATCACGCGAAGCTTCATTGGTGGACGGAATTGCGAGCTGGCCGAAGCCAAAGAGTGGCAGGGCTGCAAGCGAAAAGTAGACAACCCACAACCCGGGAGCATGAGGCTTGCCTTCCCGCTCGGAGGTGTTGGAGAAAACACGCTTCCAGAACAGGACTCGTTCGGGTTGGTCGTCAGGACTCTCAACCGACGCGTCTCGCGCCGCCGCCTCAGTCGTCGGAGACGCGTCAGAATCCTCTTTCAGTTCGGCTTCCTCTGCGACGCCGGCGACCTGCAGCAATCCTTCGCCCGATGCGTCCTCGGAATCGTCAATCAGCGAACAGTCCCATGTCAGCTTGTCGGCGCACCACCAGATGATCGAGAGACAGACAATCGGGACCCACGGCGAATCGGGCACGAATTTGAAAATGGCGAGCGACGTCACAGCACCCAAGGCGAGTGTGAACATGCTGGCCTGGGCGCGCCCGCTTTCCATCGCGATGCGGGCGACAAGCACCATGCCCAGCACAAACCAGAACAGAATCCAACGGATCCGACTCGCGTAACGGCCGGTCTGAAACAGCTCGTTCAGAAAGAAGACCAGACTGCCGACCAGCAACATGATCAGCACAGGCGTGACAGCAATCGCCAGGTAGTCAGCCAGCGTTTTCTGGGGTTTCGGGCGAGCCATGTGCAGTCGTCACGAGAGGCAACAGAATGGAAGCAACTTCTGAAGCCTCAATGGTATCCGACACAACGGTCGTCGTGACCCGATACCGGAAAGAAAGCGACTTGCGGCTGGAGTGGCCTGGACTGCTCAGTCGTCCACAACGACACGCTGCATCGTGAGCGTTGACAGCCTTCCGTTGCGCTCGATGTCGACACTCAGCGGCCCGGCCGTTTCACTCAACAGTTGTTTGAGTTCGGCGTTGTCTTCGGGAAACTCCTGCGAAAACGCATGAATGCGGTCACCTTGTTTCAGTCCAGCCAGCTCGCCGGGTCCGGCCGCCGTCACCGCTGTCACGATGATCGAGTCAGGTTCCGAGGAATCTCGCCGGTATTCGAATCCCCATTCGGTCGGTTCGCCACGGAGCTGGATCTCCAATTCCAGTTCCTCTTCGTCACGCCGAACGAGAGCGGACACCGGGCTGTTGGCGGCGGTCACCAGCAGACGGAAGTCCGGCACGTCCGACACTCGGACTCCGGCGAACTCGATGATCTCGTCATCAACTTTCAGCCCGGCCACCTCGGCCGGGCCTTCGGGCGTGATGCGAGTCAAACGCACGATGTTCTGGTCCGACAGTTCGCTGTCGAACTTGATGCCAAGACGTGATGGGGCGCGCTCCTGCTCAGCCTGTCGCTCGGGCAAGTGCGTGACTGATTCAAGCTCGTGCCATGACTGCTCGCGGAAATCAGGCAGGGTGTCGGCATTCGCGGCGTCGAGAACAACTCGCAGTAGATATTGCGAGACCTGTCGCAGTCCCTTGATGTTGACCAGAGGCGCATCGTCCCGGGACGTGTGGTAATCGTCATGCTTGCCGGTATGCAGCATCAGACTCGGGACAGCGTGTTGATAGAACGGCCAGTGGTCGCTGTCGGCCAGATAGTCGTATGTGAATTTGATTCGCAGTCCTTCGTTTTGACGAGTGATCATTCGACGGATACCCGGGGCTGTTCGCCACCCGAACACCTGGAAGCTCTCTGGCCGCAAACGACCGATCATGTCGATGTTGACGTGCAGGCGAATCTGCCGCAGCGGCACGGTTGGATACGAAACATAAAACTTCGAACCCAGCAGGCCTTCCTCTTCGCCGTCCCAGAACGCCACCAGAATCGAACGCCTGGGTTTTTCGTCGAAACCAGCCAGAGCCTCGATGACTTCCAGAATGCCAGCCGTGCCGCTGGCATTGTCATCGGCTCCATTGTGAATGCGACCGATCGTGCCCCGGCTGTTTCTTCGATTGCCGTATCCCACGTGATCGTAGTGGGCTCCGATCAGCACATACTCGTCCTTCAACTTCTCATCCGAGCCCGGCAGCACTGCCAGCACATTGCGATAGTTGGGATGGAAGTACTGGTAAAAGTCACGTTCCTGACCACCAGGTTCCACTTTCAGCTTACGCAGCTCCTGCACGATATACGCAGCTGCGGCATAACCACCGTGAGTCCCGGCTTCCCGTCCTTCCAGTGTGTCACTGGCCAGAAAGTTGACGTGGTTCTTGAGCTCGCTTGCAGTTATGGATTCCTGAGCTGCGTCAACGGGGTCCGGTTCACCAGCCACGCCAGAATTCGCCGTTGCCAGTGTGACGAGAACTGCCAGCATCATTCCGTTTTGCGCGATGGCGGAGTCCGTAAGCCACGCGGTAAACCGCAAAGCGGCGGCAGGTAACAGCCTGGGGCGACAGCCCCAGGAACTACGCGCGCCCCCATCGCATTGAGCCGCAAAGCGGCGGCAGATGTACCAGGGATTAGAGGAACTCATTCAGGCTTTGCGGTTGGATAGCTGTGGATCAACAAACAACTGGAGCATCACATCATAGCTTCGGAACGGCTCCGGAACTGTGCGTCGAGTATTCGATACTCGCGAACGTTCTCAACAGAATTCAATTCGCACAGTCCGGATGATCGGCAACGGGGTTCAGCGGGCACCTGTACGCCCCGCTTGACCGTTGCGTCCCGTTTTCCGATCAAGCGGCATATGATCGGAACAGATCAACCCGTCAGTCGGAGAGCCATCACCATGCAAAAGCCATCTGAATTGAATCGCAGAGACGTACTGAAGGTCGCAGCAGGAGCGCTCATTATGCAGACAGCATCAACCGGACTCGCCGCCGAGAAGAAGAACGGCTTCATTGATGCTCACTCGCACATCTGGACTCCAGATCTCAAACAGTATCCGCTCGAACCGGGTCTCACGAAAGCTGATCTGAAACCGCTCAGCTTCACTGACGACGAGCTGATGGCCATCGCCCGGCCCGCAGGCGTCACACAAGTCGTCCTGATCCAGCACAATCAGTATCACGGATTCAACAATGCGTATCTGGTTGACGCATGGAAACGACACCCGAATCGATTTCGCGTGGTTGGCATGGTCGATTCCCGCGAAGATGGTTCCGGCGCAAAAATGCGGAAACTGCTCAAGCAGGGTGTCACGGGGTTTCGAATCACACCGTTCCGCCTGGGCAAGGACTGGTTGAACACGCCAGGCATGGCCGAAATGTGGCGGACGGGAGCCGACACAGGGCAGGCAATGTGCTGCCTGATTAACCCGTCCGACCTGCCGGATGTCGATCGCATGTGCGGCAAGCACCCGGACACATCAGTCGCGATCGACCACTTCGCTCGCGTCGGTGCCGATGGCACGATTCACGAAAACGAGCTGAAAGACCTGTGCCACCTGGCTCGACACCCGAAGGTCTCGGTCAAGATTTCGGCCTATTACGCACTCGGCAAGAAGAAGCCGCCTTACGACGACCTGATCCCGATGATCCATCGTGTTTATGACGCCTTCGGTCCCGAGCGACTGATGTGGGCCAGCGACTGCCCTTACCAGCTTGGCGGCGACAACACGTACGCGGCATCAGTCGAACTGATTACGAAGCGAATCGATTTCCTGTCAGAGGCCGACCGTAAATGGCTGCTCAGGAAAACGGCAGAGCGAGTCTACTTCTTCACATAGAGCGAGAATTCCTGCGTACGGCACCTGGCAACGAGCATGCCACACGGAATGGTCAAAAGGCGTCCCATCCATTAATTCGCGACGATTTATCCACCATACGCGATTTTCAAAATGCTGTTTTGACTCAATGGGAAAGATGCAACTCAATGGGAATGATCAATGAGCATTGACTTGATATACGAGGAATACTGCCAGAAGCGGTTTCCTGAAGTTCCCGTCAAGCGACGTGGTAAAATTCGAGAAACGAAATCGCCTTACTCTTCCCGATTCGTATCGCAACTTTCTGATGACGCACAATGGCGGCTATTCCGAAGGCCCTTTGATTTCTGTTGGGGACGTCGATTGTCCCCCGTCAGTTCTGGAAGGACTGTATGGGATAGGTGCGTCGCATAAGAGTGTAGAGCTCGGGAATGACCTTGACCTGTTTGATGGAAACAAACCGCGTACGATTGTTCCCATCGGACACACATATCGCGGATACCTTCTGATTCTTGTAGTCGGTAAAGGAGTCGATAATGGGGCAGTCCTGTTGAGAAGTTTCGACCAGTCATTCAAATTGTGTGATTCATTCGACGGATTCTTTGAATACCTGGCGTCATGTGATTCCCCATAAGAGTATGAGAAAGAGTAAAGACGTGCATCCAACAAAAAACACCCCGGCCCTTTGCTGAGCCGGGGTGCGTCCAGAAATGGACCGGTTGATCCTTCAACTGCAGCCCATACTGTTTCCACAGTTATGGCACAGGTAACAGTTGCCGTTGCGGACGGTGATCGCTCCACAACCGTCACACGCCGGAGCGTCTGACTGGAAATCCGCGAACTGTTCGCTGCGGTTATGCGGACCGTCCAGTGTGACTCCCGGGATCGACGATCCGTTTCGGTTTTCCGAAGCCGCCTTTGGCAGGTGCGTATCGATCAGTGTTGCCACTTCTTCGCTCAGCTTCAGTGGTGAGTCGACCTTCGTGGCAACCACAGTCGGAGTCGATGCCGCCGGTACTGGTGTGTCGCGTTGCGGTGTGTTCGCTTCGCGGTAGCCAGCCAGGAACTGGATCCCCATCCAGCGGAAGATGTAATCCACGACGCTCTTCGCGTTCGGAATCTCCGGATTGCCCGTCCAGCCGGAGGGCTCGAACCGCATGTGGGTGAACTTGTTGATCAGAGCTTCGATCGGCACTCCGTATTGCAGAGCCATCGAGGTCAATGTTCCGATCGTGTCCATCAGGCCGCCAATGGTCGAACCCTCTTTAGCCATCACAATGAACAGTTCACCGGGCGTGCCATCTTCATACACGCCGACAGTGATGTACCCATCATGCCCGGCAACCGAGAACTTATGCGTGAGCGACTGACGAGTTGCCGGCAGGCGCCTCCGAACAGGCCCACTTGAGGCGACTTCATCTTCAGTCTTATTGCGGTCACCCTCTTTCGTCGTGGCCAGAGGCTGACTCTGCTTTGAACCATCACGGTAAATCGCGAGAGCCTTCAGGCCCAGCTTCCAGCCCTCTTTGTAGGCTTCCTGAATGTCCTGAACGGTCGATTCCTTCGGCATGTTGACCGTCTTCGAAATCGCTCCGGACAGGAACGGCTGAGCCGCCGACATCATCGTCACATGCGCCCGCCAGTTGATCGACCGCGTACCGTTCGCCGGGACGAAGGCACAATCAAACACCGGCAGGTGCTCGTCTTTCAGATGCGGAGCGCCCTCAATCATCTCATGCTCATCAATGTACGAGATAATCTCGCCGGACTGCTCTCTCGAGTATCCAAGTGCTTCCAAGGCCAGCGGCACGGTGCGATTGACGATCTTCATCATGCCACCGCCCGCAAGCTGCTTGTACTTGACGAGTGCGATATCCGGCTCAATACCGGTTGTGTCGCAATCCATCATGAACGCAATCGTTCCGGTCGGAGCGAGCACGGTTGCCTGAGCGTTGCGGTATCCGAATCGGCGTCCAGATTCGAGACACTCATTCCACACATCGCTGGCCGCTTTGCGAAGGTACGCCGGACACTCTTCATTAATGTCCTGCGTCGCAGAGCGGTGCATCTTCATGACTTCGAGCATCGACTCTTCGTTTTCCGAATACCCGGCAAACGGCCCGACAATACCGGCCATTCGACTGGAAGTCAGATAAGCCTGCCCGTTAAGCAGTGCCGTCAACGCTCCGCACATGCCGCGGCCGGCATCGCTGTCGTACGGGATGCCCATCGACATCAGCAGGCTGCCCAGGTTGGCATAACCCAGCCCCAGCGGCCGAAACCGATGACTGTTCTCGGCGATGGCGGGAGTCGGATAACTCGCGTGATCGACGAGGATCTCCTGGGCGGTGATGTAAATCGCCGCCGCGCGACGGAAACGCTCGAAATCGAACGTTCCATCTTCCTGCTGGAACTTACGGAGATTAATGCTCGACAGGTTGCAGGCCGTGTCGTCCAGGAACATGTACTCGGAGCACGGGTTCGACGCGTTAATCGGACCTGTGTTCTTGCACGTGTGCCAGCGATTGATCGTCGATTCGTACTGGACTCCCGGGTCTCCACAGAACCAGGTGCCTTCCGCCATCTCGCCGATCATTTCGCGGGCTTTGAACGACGGTCCCGCCTGCGATGGATCCGTTACCCAGTGAGTCGTCCAGTCGTCGTCCTCTTCGACGGCCTGCATGAACTCATCGGAAATGCGGACCGACAGGTTCGCATTCTGGAACATGATCGAGCTGTACGCTTCGCCGTTGAAGTTGGCGTCGTACTCACCGCTGTCGATCAACGTTCGAGCCTTTTTCTCTTCTTTCGACTTGCAGCGGATGAAGTCCATTACGTCGGGGTGCCAGTCTTTGATGCTCTGCATCTTGGCGGCGCGGCGTGTCTTCCCGCCCGACTTCACGACGGCTGCGATCTGGTCGTACACCCGCATGAACGACAGTGGTCCGGATGGTGTGCCACCGCCGGACAGTTTTTCTTTGGCGCTGCGGATCGTGGACAGATCGGTGCCGGTTCCGGAACCGAACTTGAACAACATGGCCTCACTGCGGGCCAGCCGCATGATGTCTTCCATGTTGTCTTCGACAGACTGGATGAAGCACGCGGATGCCTGAGGAAACTCGTACGGCGTTTCCGGGCGGCGGATCGAGCGGGTCTTCACGTCATAGCGGTAATTGCCGCGTGAACCCTTGACTCCATACTGGTGGAACAGGCCAACGTTGAACCACACAGGCGAGTTGAACGCACCATGCTGGTGCAGACACAACCAGGCCAGTTCACGGTAGAACGCCTCACCGTCTTCCTCGCTAGCGAAGTAACCGTCTTGAGTGCCCCAGTCCGCGATCGTCCGGGCAACCCGATGGATCACCTGCTGGACGCTGAACTCTCGCTCGGGAGTTCCCGGCTCGCCGTAGAAGTACTTGCTGACCACAACGTTTGTCGCGAGGGCACTCCACGACTTCGGGATCTGGCAATTCTTCTGCTCGAACAGAATCTCTCCGTTCTCGTCCTTGATCTGTGCCGTTCGTTCTTCCCACTCGACCGTATCGAACGGGTCAACGCCTTCGGGACAGAAACATGGCTCGACCGTCATCGGGCTGGCCTCAGAAACGACCGTTGTGCGTCCGCCGTCCTGCATGTCTTCACCATAATCGTCGCCAAAGAATTCCTTGCTGCGATGCATTGTGCATTCCCTTTGCAATCAGTTCACACGAAATCTGAACATCCTGGTTTCCCGTTGCCCAATCCTGGGCCTCCATGAAGAACTGCCGATGCCGCCTTCACCAAGTGAAGCCGATCACCATACGAATCCACCCATGGCACTTTCGTGCTCAGCATCCTTTGCCAGTCTGCATCCAACACACACCTTCACTCTGGATTTTTTCCGCGCAGCATCCGACGAGCAGCGGGTCAGGTCCGCGCGCATATTTATCCCAAAGGGGAGATTGTGATTGTTAAGAATCCCGGCATGCGAGGTCGCATCCCTGCATGCCCATCCATTGGTTGCCGAGACTGGGGTCAAGAAGTGAGCTTGCCAACGACAGAGATGCCGTCAGCGATGACTCCTCACACAAAAGGCAAATTTTGACATATCCGAACGAAATGTCGAATACGGACAGCGAGGCAAGTGCCTCTCCGTAGACCACTACTTCTA
>CAYSJO010000251.1:0-27709 GCA_964431285.1 uncultured Planctomycetaceae bacterium | reverse complement strand
GGCGTCGGTGCTTGAAGTCCGCAGCATCGGCCGCTGGAGCTGCAACTTTGGCGCCGACGATTATTCCCAGTTCGGCATTGGGCAAGGACGGTGCTGTCGCTCCGAGCGAGCGAATCGTTGTCGGAGGCATTGGGATCGGTCGTCGAGGGGGTTACGACCTTAGCTGCTTTCTTCCGCAGAAAGATGTTCAGTTCGTGGCGGTTGCCGACATCAAACAGAAACGTCGCGGTGAAGTGAAGAAGATTGTCGACACGCACTACGGCAACGAAAAGTGCGATACGTATCGCGATTTTCGTGAACTGCTGGATCGCCAGGACATCGATGCCGTCCTCATCGCCACTGGGCCGAACTGGCATGCGACGGCCGCCATGACGGCCGCCAAAGCGGGCAAGGACATGTACTGTGAAAAACCAGTTACTAAGAATATCAGTCAGAGTCTGATTCTGGCCGACACCATGCGGCGCACCGGGCGAGTGTTTCAGGCGGGAACTCAGCGACGCAACCTGCCGCACTTTGCATTCGCCTGTGAGCTGGCTCGCACCGGCAAGCTGGGCACGCTGAAGAAAGTCTATGCTCACCCGGCTGGGATGCAGGCCTTGATGAGCGGCTGGCTGGTGCCCGAAGAGGAACCGGACAAAAACGTCGTCGATTGGGACATGTACCTCGGGCCGGCGGCGTGGCGTCCCTACAACAAGAAGCTGCTGGACGGATTCAACTTTGAAAAGGGTGGCGGCTTTGTTGGAGCGTTCCGGGGCGGCGGCGTGCTGGAATGGGGTTCCCATTGTGTGGACCTGTGTCAGTGGGCGGTCGACGATTGTCTGCCTCCCGTCGAGTACAACGCGCGAAAAGACGGCGAACTGATGGCGCGGTATGAAAACGGCACGCAGTTGATCTTCCGTGAGAAGGGTTGGATCCCGTTGGGCTCGTGCCCCGTGCGGTTCGAGGGCGAGACCGGCTGGGTCGAAGCCGGCGACAGCGGCAAGATCGTCTTGAGTTCTCCGGCACTGCTGGCCGGCAGATCGGTCGAAGAGATCGGTGGCTATCCGGCAACCTTCCACGTCCGCGATTTCCTGGACTGTGTGAAGACTCGACGTCAACCAAAAGGCAATGCCCAGGCAGCGTGCAACGCACACATCGCCTGCCATGCGGCCAACATCGCCCTGCTGCTGGATCGTCAGGTCAAATTCGACAACGTCACAAACACATTCATAAACGATGAACAGGCCAATCGTTTGCGATCGGAGGCACTGAGAGAACCGTGGAGACTGTAGGGCAGGAAACCATGCTCGACCTGCAGTCAAAGTCTTCCTCAACTCCTCACGATTCAGGACTGATCTCATGAATACGAAAGCCATTCAGTACTTCTCACACTTCGCTGTTCTCCTTGCCGCATTGATCGCTGTGACGACTACTTCGGCGCTAGCGTTCGATGGGCCGGACACCTCTCCCGAAAAAGAAAACGAGTTGCTGGAAGTGCTGCGCTCCGAAGCAGCGGACGCTGACAAAGCTATTGCCTGTAAAGGTCTGGCCATTTACGGATCAGCAGCGGCCGTTCCTGACCTGGCGAAGCTACTGCCGGATCCCCAGTTATCGTCGTGGGCCCGAATCGCGCTGGAAGCGATTCCAGGCGAGGCATCTAACGGAGCATTGCGGGAAGCAGCCGGGTCGCTCGAGGGCCGACTGCTGATTGGCATGATCAATTCGATCGGCGTCCGCCAGGACGCGAAGGCGGTCGATCTGCTGACGGCGAAACTGCAGGACTCTGACGCGGAAGTCGCGTCTGCCGCGGCTGTCGCATTGGGGCACATCGGTAATGACGTGGCCACGAAATCGCTGCGGGCTGCACTGGCTGCGGCCCCTGCCAAAGTGCGATCAGCCGTCGCCGAAGGGTGCGTGCTGTGTGCCGAGCGATTGCACAAGGCAGGCGAATCGGTGGCCGCCGCAGACATCTACGACGAAGTCCGCAACGCCGATGTTCCCAAACAGAGAATTCTGGAGGCGACTCGCGGGGCGATTCTCGCTCGGAGCCAGAAGGGCATCCCGCTATTGCTCGAGCTGTTTCAGTCGTCGGACAAGGCGATGTTCCAACTGGCATTGGGAACGGCTCGCGAGTATCGGGGCAACACGGTGGACCCGTTTCTGGCGGACGAAGTATCTCGCGTGGAACCCGATCGGGCGGCTCTGATTATCCAGGCCATGGCCGACCGGCCCAAAACTGTCCTTCTTCCCGCAGTGCTGAAAGCCGCGGAACAAGGCCCCAAACAGGTGCGGATGTCGGCCATCGACGCACTGATACGCGTGGGCGATGACTCGTGTCTGTCGGCGTTGCTGGAGATCGCAATCGGCTCGGATGAGGTACTCGCGACGGCCTCTCAAGAGACGCTCGCTGTGCTTCCTGGTCAGCACGTCGATGGTGAAATCGGAGTGCTGCTGCCGTCAGCCACCGGAGATCGCTACAGGATACTTTTGCAACTTGTCGGCCAAAGGCGCATCGGCGATGTGGTCGAAGAGATCGAAAAGGCGCTGGATCATTCTGACAGCGCGGTGCGGAGTGCGGCGTTAGTCGCGCTGGGAGAAACCGTCCCACTCAACAAGCTGTCCGTTCTTGTTGCGCAGGTTGTCCGGCCGCGACATGCGGAAGATGCACCGGTGGCACAACAGGCATTGAAAGCCGCCAGCGTCCGCATGCCTGACCGTGAGGCGTGTGCCGCTCAACTGACGGTGGCCCTTCAACGTTCGCCGGCCGCAGCAAAAACGACACTGCTGGAAATCATCAGTGCCGTTGGAGGCACCACCGCTCTGCAAACGCTGGCAACAGCATCCAAAGGCGATAACCCCCAACTTCAGGATGCGGGTAGTCGCTTGCTGGGTACATGGAACAGCCTTGATGCCGCGCCTGTCCTGCTGGACCTGGCAAAGACAGGTCCGGCAGAGAAATACCGGATCCGTGCGTTGCGAGGTTACATCGGCCTAGCGCGCAAGTTTCCAATGTCGCATCAGGCGAGGGCGAAGATGTGCCGAAACGCAATCAATGCAACAAAACGGACGACCGAGCGCAAGCTGGTCCTCGACGTTTTGAAAATCCATCCGAGCGCTCCCGGTTTGAAGCTCGCGACGGACGCGATGAAAGTTCCATCCCTGAAGGCCGATGCGACGGCGGCTGCAGAATTCATCGCTCAGAAGATCGGCAAGAAGTGAAACGAGGTCGACAGGCTGTTGTCGGGTGGCGGACTCGACAACATCAGGCGGGAAATCGTGGATGCGTCATCGCTCCCTTGTTCACGCTGTTATCCGGCAGGCGATGTGTTCTTGCACCAGAACGATTTGATTCTGCCAGAATTGAAAAGCCGGTGACGTTTTCGCAGATTCAGCCGAGTATGTGGCCTTGAACGAACTGATCAAGAATTAACGATGACCGACACGTCAAAATCGGACCCCGGTGACTCAAAAGGTTCACGCAAAGGGAATCCGAAGCGTGGGCAGTATTCTGATTCCTCCATAAATCAATCGTCTAATACTGGCGAAGGTGCCGGTCAGTTCCATGAGGGCTCGGCGGAAGCTGGTGTGGAGTCGCGAGTACGCGCGAAGCAGTTGAGTGACGGCGGATCGGCCAAAGACGAAGCGTTGATCGATGAGCGGGTTGGATCGAAGGCCGATCGTTCTCAGGACGATCAGGACATTGAGGGCTTCAGCGATGACGCGTCGGCCGATTTCAGCCGGGACGCCTCGTTCGTGCTGGGGAAACCAAAACAAGTTGGTTCGAAGTTACCACCGCAGGAAGAGCTGGAGAGGTTAGACGAAGAGGAGCCCGAACCGACCGAAGAGGTCGCGCAGACCAACGACGACGATTCCATGTCGGACTTGAGCCGTGATCAGTCGATGGACGTCTCTGAAGACTCACGTCACGGCATTGGTAAACCGCAACGGTTGGATGTTGATCCTGATGGTGCTTCCGCCAATTCGCCTCGGTGGCTCACTGCCTCAACAAATGAAGTTGGAGCAGCCAGCGATCGACCAGCACAGGGTCGCGATAGCATTCGACCTCCAGCGGCGGACGCGCCTGCAGTCGTAGAGGAGTTGACTTCGTCCGGCGAGGAAACGCTGAACTATGACGAGGACCTGCTCAGTGAGAGCTTCTTTGAAGGTGTCTCGGAAGAGTCCCCGGCGACTGTGCTGGACGATGCGAGTCAGGACATTCTGTATGACGAGAAGGGTGAGCCGAAACAGGTTGATTCCGATTCACCGGACAGCGGGATCATTATTTCAAACCGAGTGGCTGTACCAGCGATCAGCCCAGCGGATGCGTCCGTCGATTCCAGCTCGGGGAAACGTGCAGACGAAGCCAGTGGTGACCAGTCGATCGACAGCTCTCACGAACCTTCGGTCGCGACCAGCGCGCTACAACAGGCCCCCGCAGCACCGCCCGTATTCGATTCACGGAAGCCGTTCTTTGATCCAAACGCTGAAGATGCGCCGCGTTTGTCCGATAGTGCGACAGCCCACTGGTTCAAGGCTGTCTGGGCCGTTTTGAACGAGGGTACTTTCGAAGCCGCCGACCTGTCGCGGGCGAAGGCAACGACTAACGAGTTGCTGACAGGTGTCGCGTCGGTGGAACTCACTGACGCACTGGAATGTCTGCAACGGCAGCTCTCTGAGTTGACCACATTTTCTGTTGCCCAGGCCAACACGGCGGTTTCCTCAACGGCAACAGTACGAACCGAGACTCCTTCGCCGCCGTCCGCGAATAACCCGGTTGAGCCCGATGTCGAGAGACTGCGGTTTCATGCGGAAGATCTCGAATTCGAAGCCGGACTTGCGACAGTGGACGGCAATCACCTTTACGCGCACCGGCTGTATCTGGATGCCGCTCAAATCTGGCGTGAGGCTGGCCTTTTGGAGTCCGCGAAGTCAGCCGTCCGGATTGCAGCACGGCACCAGAAACGACTTGAGGCCATCTGGAACGAAAGGCATCCGAACGAACTGGAGAACATCGGAAGGACGATCACGAAACAGGCAAATCTGCTGGACGATGAGAGCCGGCGGCAACGGCAGGAGCAGGAACGCGAACGAACCGCCGCCATCGAGTCACAGCGGCAGGTCATCTTCAGTTTGCTCGTGACCCACGAGGATGTGCTGGCAGCCTTGAGTCCCACGGCACAGGACGGACTCAGTGAAAAAGACAGGAATGACCTGGCACCCGAAGCGACGGAACTTGCACAGATTCGGCGTCGGTTGGAATCAGGCGAGGAAGTGACACTCGACATGTTACGCCGAGACGCAGACTCGCTGAATCAGATTCTGATCGCCGTTCTCGTCCGGCAGCGAAAGTCCAGCAAGGACGCACGGGTACAGGGTCAACTTGAGGAGTTGGGTTACGGCTTGTCTCTTCCCGGTCCTCCAAAGGTCGAAGCGCAGCCTGCTCAAGCTGAAAACGCACCACGCGCCCGTCAGTTGTTCAAGGATGCCTACTGTCGCGCCTTTGTCTCCGGACGCAAAGGTTCAGTCGAATCATCGGTTCGGCTGTTTTCTACCGCCGTACGGCAGACACCGGGCGAACCGCTCTATCGCTACTTTCTGGGCCTGTCGCTGTATCGCAATGACGAGCCGCAAGCGGGACTGGAACAGGTCCAGATCGGTGCTCAGATGGAAAAGGACCAAAAGACTCCGCCAGCCAGCGTTAACCATTGGCTTGAAGACGTCGAACGTGAACAGAGGGACTGGCTGGAGCGAATTCGACGAGCCGTGAAGAAGGAACGTAACGTCGGCAAGTGAACAACTACGCAACGTCTTCACCGCTTCAGTTGATCGATGGCGTGTTCGGCAACCTTGTGTTGTGCACGCCTCCATACTGCGAGGAATCAGTGATTTTTGAGCATTTTCTGAGATGGTCTTCAGTGGTTCCATCTCGAAAACTCCTCTCCCGGCGGTGAGAGGGAACTCGTCTGACTGGTTCCCTCTCACCGCGGGGGAGAGGGTCAGGAAGAGGGGCTGGCGATGAAAAAAAAGCGAGTGGGGATCATCGGCTCAACCGGTCGCGGTAACTACGGGCACGGTCTCGATACGGCGTTCAGCAAAGTCGAATCGGCGAAGATTGTTGCTGTGACGGACAGCGATGCGTCCGGCAGAACTCAGGCCGGAAAGCGTCTGAAAGTCGATCGACTGTATGCCGACTATCGCGCGATGCTGGATCGCGAACAGCTCGACATCGTCTGCATCGGTCCTCGCTGGATAACAGACCGACAGGCGATGGTCGAAGCGGCTGCCGGATCCGGGTGTCATATTTATTGCGAGAAACCGTTTGCCGCAGAACTGACCGCCGCCGATGCCATGCACACCGCCGTCCAGGCAGCTGGTGTGAAGTTGCAGATGGCTCATCAATGGCGTGCGATGCGACCGGTGCAGCAGGCTATTCGTGATGTTCGGGCTGGAAAGTACGGTCGACTGCTGCGCGTGCGAGCGCGACCCAAGGACGATCGTCGAGGAGGTGGTGAAGAGTTGCTCGTTCACGGCACTCACCTGTTCGACATGATGCTGGCCTTCGCAGGTCCGCCTGCATGGGTCAGCGCTCATGTCGCCGCGGACGGACGCGACATCACTCAGCAGGATCGTCGTCAGGGTTCCGAGCCGACCGGCCCCATTGCGGGCAACTCGATCTCGGCCACAATCGGCTTCGACAAAGGCGTCCGCGGATACTTCGAATCGACGGCGAATCTTTCGCCCGGTCCCGATCGTCGTTTTGCCGAGCTGTATGGTTTGTTCCTGGAATGCGAACACGCCGCATTAATGCTGCGACAGCCGGGTGATGTGTTTGTCTATCCCGCTCCACGAGTACTGCCCGACCTCGAAGAACTGACATGGAAGAAGCAATGGATTGAGGACTGGCACTTCACGCCGGATCACAAGCCGCGCCCGTTGCGGCGGGAGTGGCTGCATCTGGGCAACCAGACACTGGCCACGGATCTGGTCGACTCGATCGAGCGGCAGCGAGATCCGCTTTCGCCTCTGGCTCACGCCGTTTTCATCACAGAAATCGTCCAAGGCGTTTACGCATCGCACCTGGATGGCGGCCGCAGGCTGAGTATTCCACTGCGGAATCGTGAGCACCCGCTGGCGTAACAATTGATAGATGATTGTCGACTGATGATTGTTGAAGTGTGAAGGGTTTGGTCAGGACATAGGTGGCGTGTCGCTGGCCCCGCGCCGGTCGGATCGATTCGCGCCGCCTGCGTCCAGATGCTAACGTGGGTCCATACGCACAGTTTGTGTGGCATCAAAACGAAACTCGGCAGAATCTTCATCTATGAGCGAACTAAAAGAGTTCATCCGAAACATCCCCGATTTTCCAAAGCCGGGCATCATGTTTCGAGACATCACTCCGTTGCTCGCTAATCCGGATGCATTGCGTTCGGCCGTGCAGCAACTCGCAGACCATTACCGCGACGCAGGTGTATCTGCAGTGTGCGCCGCAGAGGCACGTGGGTTTATTTTTGCCGCGCCTCTCGCGCTCGAACTGAATACGGCATTCATCCCCATCCGCAAGCCTGGAAAGCTGCCGTTCGACGTCGAGTCGTTCGCCTACGAACTCGAGTACGGCACGGACACTCTGGAAATGCACAGCGATGCATTGCAGCCGCACGATCGCGTCCTGATGGTCGACGATCTGCTGGCAACCGGCGGCACGATGGATGCGTGCGTCGAACTGGCGAAGAGGATCGGGGCCGAGGTCGTCGGTTGCGCGTTCCTGCTCGAGCTGACGTTTCTCAACGGGCGAGAGAAACTGGCGCCCGTCGAATGTTTCAGCCTGGTCGAATACGACGGTGAGGACTGAAGTGCCGCATGCCTGATCCCGCAACTCTTTCGGAAGTCGTCGTACGCTGTGACGAAATCATGTCTCACGCGTGGATGGTGCGGACCTTCATCAAGCACAGTGAAGAGGTTGAAGATTTTCCGGAACTGGATGGATTGATGGGCATCGTCCGCAGTGTCTTCGATGCGTCGCGAGCCTTGGAGACACGGGTCGATGATCCGGCTGGCTACCTCAAGATGCTGGGCAAGAAAATCGGCAAGCTGAAAACTGCAGTCGTGAAATTCGAACGGGATGCATTCGAAGTGTCCGAGCACTCGAACTTCGTGATGGCCGTGCGTTCGGTGCAGGTGTGTGCCCGGGACCTGGAAGCATTGCTTGAACATGGACGGTCACTGCTGCACAACGCCGAGGCATCCAGTACCGGCGGCGAGTAGTCCCTCAACCCTGCATCCTACAGTTGGAACTGGACGCCCCTCTCCCTATCCCTCTCCCTAATTGGGAGAGTGACTCTGCTCCCGATCGAAATCAGGCATGGCCGCGGAACCCAGCGCTGCAACTGCTGCTGACGACTGGATTCGAGTCCGCGGCGCTCGCGTTCACAATCTGCAGAACATCAGCGTCGACATCCCGCGTAACCAGTTGGTGGTCATCACCGGGGTCAGTGGCAGTGGCAAGAGCTCACTCGCCTTCGACACATTGTTTGCCGAGGGGCAACGCCGGTATCTCGACACTCTGTCCGCGCGGACTCGTCAGTTCATCAGTCAGCTCGAACGGCCCGATGTCGACCTGATCACTGGCCTGCCGCCCACGATCTGTGTTGATCAACGGATCGGTTCGCTGCGGATTCGCAGCACGCTGGCGACCACAACAGAGATCTTCGATTACCTGCGCCTACTCTATGCCCGGGCGGGACAGGCACACTGTCCTGACTGTGGCGTACCGGTTTCTCAGCAGAGTGTCGAAAAGATCGTCGAACGGATCCTCGATCTGGAAGAACGCCGGAAGGTAATGATTCTGGCTCCGCTGGTCGTCGGTCGAAAAGGCGCACACCGCGACGTTTTTGAGAAGATTTGCAAGTCCGGATTCGTCCGGGCCCGGGTTGATGGCGAGCTCGTTGACGCGGGCTCTCCACCCGATCTACCACGCGGCAAATCCCATACGATCGAAGCCATCGTGGATCGGATCGTCGTGAAGCCCGGCATTGGGGAACGTCTGCGCGAATCGGTGGAACTGGCGTTGAAGCACGGGGATGGTTCATGCCTGATCAGTGAACTGGAGGGCGACGAATGGCGTGACCGGCTCTACAGCAGCCGCTTCTGCTGCCCGGAATGTGGAAACAGCTTTGCGCCGCTGGAGCCTCGCACGTTCAGTTTCAACAGTCCGTATGGTGCCTGTGTGTCGTGCCGGGGACTGGGAAGGGTTATCCCGACAGACACACGAACCAGCCGTCAGCAACTGCGAATTCAGATGACTGGACTGCCCGTCTGCAATGACTGCGGCGGCGCCCGATTGTCCGCGATTGCCCGCGCCGTGACATTCGCCGGTACACGTATTCACGATTTCGTTGCCTTGAATATTCGCGAGGCCGCGGAGTTGATCACTCACCTGCAAACGAAGTCCGGCGCTGGGCTGGCAGGCCTTGAGCCGGAAGCGCGTCAGGTGGCCGTCGGGATACTCCCGGAGATTCAGTCACGACTGCGTTTTCTGTCCGATGTCGGTCTGGATTACCTGACACTGGATCGGCCGACGCCGACGCTGTCGGGGGGTGAGTTTCAGCGAGCTCGCCTGGCGGGTTGCCTCGGATCGGGATTAATCGGCGTCTGTCACATTCTGGATGAACCGACGATTGGACTTCACTCGCGTGACACGACACGACTCCTGACCGTACTTCGCGAACTGCGGGATCAAGGTAATTCCGTAGTGGTGGTGGAGCACGATGTTGAACTGATGCGAGAGGCTGACTGGCTGGTTGACCTGGGACCGGGCGCAGGCAGCGAAGGCGGCCAGCTGTGTGCCAGTGCTCCATTGGCGGCGATCACTGGTGACTCGCCGACGGCTCGTGTTCTCGCAGGCGAAGACAGTGCTCAGGACGCCCGCGAAGAAGTACAGACTGACGACCAGGTTGCGACGGCAAGTCAGCCTATGCTGCGTCTGAGTGGGGCAACCCGACACAACCTGCGCGATTGCTACGTTGAGATCCCGCTCGGTGTCCTGACTGCGGTGACCGGAGTCAGTGGTTCCGGCAAGACGTCGCTCGTCATACACACGTTGATTCCCGCAATTAAGCACGCACTTCAGGAACGACCCCGACACGAGGGCAACCCGGCATCGATCGACCTGTCCGACACGGAACTGGCGTGCTCAGAATTGAGCGGCTTCGAAACGCTCGATCGGCTGGTCACTGTGGATCAGTCACCGCTCGGACGCAGCGGCCGCGCCTGTCCGGCGACGCATACCGGTATCTGGAATGAAGTCCGCAAACTGTTTGCGAAGACCCGTGATGCCCGACTGCGAGGCTTCCGCGCGAAAAGATTCAGCTTCAACGCGAAGGATGGCCGGTGCGAGGAATGCCTCGGCCGTGGAGCGCAGCGGATTGAAATGAACTTTCTGCCCGACGTCTTTATCGAGTGTCCAAGCTGCCACGGTCGGCGATTCAACTCACAGACATTGAGCATCCGCTACCGCGGCAGGAACCTGTCCGATGTTCTGGAACTGCGCGTCGATGAAGCTGCCGACTTTTTCGAGAACATCCCGCGACTGAAGGATGTTCTCGATGTGCTGATGGAAGTTGGTCTGGGGTATGTGCAACTGGGACAGTCAGCGCTGGCACTCTCCGGCGGCGAGGCGCAGCGCATTCGGCTGGCGACAGAACTCAGCAAGGGCGGGCAAGAACGTTGTCTGTTCATTCTCGACGAACCCACAACCGGTCTGCACCCGGCCGATGTCAGACGACTACTAAACGTACTGAGTCGCCTTCTAAAACAGGGACACACCGTGCTGGTGGTCGAGCATCACCTTGATGTGATCGCGGCGGCCGACTGGATGATCGACGTCGGACCCGACGGTGGTTCGTCCGGAGGCCAGGTCGTTGTCGCTGGCAAACCTGCGGAGGTTGCCAGGGGCGCAAGCGAAGGGCACACCGCACAGGCACTCGCCCGTCACATGCAACACACCAGTTCTGCAGATTGACCACGAAAGACACGAAACGTGGAATCGTTTTCGTGGTTCCATCACCGGATGTCCGTGCTGCCCGGGACAAACGGGGTCGGTTTTTTCGGGTATGTGACGTGCGGCCGTGGCGGCGGCAATCTGGTGACTGATTCGTCCGTCGTTGCGTCCTGTGGTCCGGGCGAGGTCACGCTTTCTTCACGGGAGGGTCGAGGATGGCGGGACTTCGGGCGCAGGTAGAGCAGACAGGGCAACAGAATCAGGTCGCCGATCAGGGCAACCGCCAGCGATGTCGTCATCAGGACACCGAAGCGAATTGTTGGACCAAAATTGCTTAAGCCCAGGGCCAGCATGCCCAAACCAGTGATGAGTGTCGCATGCACGATCGGGGGTCCCGTTTTTTCCAGTGCGACCCGAGTTGCGTAGACGCTGTTACCCGTTTCCTCGAAGAGCCGACGGTAGCGAGTGAGGAAATGAAACGTTCCGTCGACCGCGATGCCCAAGGCAATGCTGCCCGTCATCATTGTGCCGATGTCCGTGGCAACGCCCATCCAGCCGAGCATTCCAAACACGAGTAGAATTGGCGTGATGTTGGGCAACATCGCGACCGCGCCGGTCTGAAGTGACCGCAGCGAGATGATCATAATCACGGTGATCAGACAGAAGGCAGAAACGACACTCTTCCAGAAACCGGTAAAGATGTCGGCCTGAGCACGTTCGATCAGCGGTGAGATTCCGGTGCACTCAACAGACACGTTATGTCGGGAAGCGACGGTTTCCGTCGCCGCCTGGATCCTTGCAAAAAGATCCTGTCGGGTCACAAGTCCATCGGGCGCGATCCGGGCTGATACGCGCCATTTGAAACCACCGTCCGCGATGTAGTTGTTAGCATCGTTGCTACTGAGTCCTGCCAGGTCAGTCAGATTCTGCGGTAGTGGGTCGGGCAGAAATGACGCTCCGGAAGTGACCGCCGGGACATCGGGAAGGATGCTCAACTCGTGTTCGAACTCTCGGATAATCTGGACCTGCTGAAGACGCGACCGCCGCTTTGTTCCAAAGTCGACGATGACCTCAACGGAGTCTGTCGGGGCCATTTCCCGTGCGAGATACTCTGTGTCCTGCAAGACTGTGGAACTCGTAGGCAGAAAGTTGAGTGGCTGGAACTCCGCACGAACCCAGTACAAGCCACAACCGCAGTAAAGCACGAGTGCGCAGACCATTACGGTCATACGTTGCCGCTTAAGGTAAAGCTGTGCGGCGAGTGATCGAAACGCCCTGTTCCACGAGGCAGGACGAAAATGCACGGGAGGGCACAGTGTGAGAATCGCTGGAGTGATGCCGATACCAGCGATAAACGCTGCGAGCGTGCCCCCCGCAGTTGCAATCCCGAACTGCTGAACCGGCGGTATCTCACTGATACTCAAAGAGGCAAGGCCGATGGCTGTTGTGACGGTCGCCAGCGCACAGGGCCAGAGAATCTCACGCAGAGTGCCACCGATTGCATCACCGGACTGCATGCTGGCAGCAAAGTGATGCAGAAAGTGAATGGCAATGGCCATGGTGAACACCATCACCATGACGGGTAGCGAACCCAGGATGAAGTTCATCTCTCCGCCGGTCAGCTTGACCACAGCGAGCGTCAGTTGAAATGCCCAGATTGTCTCAACAAGAATCAGGAATGCGGTCTTGAGTTCACGAATCCAGTACCACAACAGGGTCAGGCAGATTCCAATCGTGAAGATGAAATAGGTCTTGTTGGCCTTGCGCCCGCCGAGTCGATTGAGTTCGGCAACAATTACGGGCGCTCCCGTGAGACGGCGCTGATCGGCCGTCAGTTGTGAGCGGTCGAGGACATGATAAATCTCCCGCATTGTTCCGGCGCGGTCTTCCAGTCCCGGGTCTGTCAGCAGCACAACGATTCCTGCCAGCCGACCGTCTCGCGAGATGGAAGTGCGTTCGAGTCGCCGGGAAATCTCGTCAGCCTCGAGGCCAAATTCACCCATCAGCTTTGTCAGCCGCTGCGGCGACCATGTCTGCCGAACCGTGTCGAGGCGTTCGAGTCGCCGGCAGAGAGCTTCGACGAATTCGTCGGAGTGCTTCTCCCGTTCGACGCCGACAAGAATCAGTTCTTCGCCGCCGAAATGAGCACGGAATTCATCATAGACACGACGTACGTCGGTATCTGGAGACAGCCAGGTTTCCGTGTTGTTGTTGGGCGGAATCGTCTCGGCCAGCGGAATGAGCACGGCCAGAGAGACGAACATCCCAACGACAATTAGACGGCTGTGGCGCTGATAGAAACGTGAAACCAAACCCATCGCCTTCTGTTGTTTGTACCGGACAGCGGCCACCGTGAAACGGACGTGCAATCAATCACGCGATTCGAACCAACCTCGCCATCTCGATTCCGTGCCAGATGTCCGGTTTCGGACGCAAAGTCAGGGGCCCACTGAAGATTGAGGCGACGTTTCGTCTCCTTTCGGAGTTGCCAAGGCGCACCGATTGGTCTCAACATCGAACAGATGCGGCCCGAGTCAGTAGTCGAACCTGCAACTGAGCGGATGCCCGCACGGAGAATTCGGGAGAATCTCCGTTGATCGCGATAACCGTCAGAATGGGCGAACCTGTTGAGGCTGCGGCCCAAACGTGAGGTAATGCGGGGAATCACTGCTGTTCCCGGCGTCACATGCATGCGGCCCGGACGGCTACGTTCCATCGTCGCGAGCGGCATGTGAGAGCGTTTGAAACAAGGACTCCCCCGCCCCGCAGCGATTACGGGTTTTCGTAAGTTGCTCTAATCATCGAGCTTACCCAGAAACTGCCCGCCACTGATGAACATGCCGTTTTCGCACGGTTCACACAATTCGAGCTTGACCAGGTATTTGTATTTGCGCGTATCACTGGCCATCTTCACGGTGGCTTCACCCAGTTGAACTGACCCGCGGTGCAGCAGGCCAATGCCGAAACGACTGATCTCGCGAGTCATCGCGGGAACCGTGCTGCCTCGATGAGTGACAATCTCCGCCGGGACGGACAAGTCCAGTCGTTCAGCTGCGCGGTCGTGCACGGCATCGGTCTTGCCGATGCTTTCCAGAACCAGTCTCAAATCATCAAGCGTCGGACGACTCCACGGATCAACGGCCATCTGGGAATCCTTTTGCGAAGCAGTCTGGCTCTGATCAATTGATTCAGATGAAACGGTTCGATTCTCAACGTCCTCAAGTGTGCGATTCAGAATCGGCCTGCCAGTTGAATGTGACCTGACGGGGTGCCATCCGTCCGAACGTTGTTCGGCATGACGGAACCGGCTGCCCAACAATAAGTCACACTCGGCTGCCATCGCGGGAATTCAGTCTTTTTCGAAGCGCTGACGGATTCGGGTGATATCGAATGAATCGATCTGCAACTTCCTGCGGGCCGCGTACCCTGCCGCAATCACGGTCAGAATGAGACACAGGACGGCAAACACCCAGCCAACTCCCGATCCCGGCTCGTCGGCGGCGGTGTCCGTTTCGTTGGGCCACCAGTTCGCCGAGGAATCAGCGATCTTTGCCGCAGCATCGCCGGTGTCGGCATCGGATTCCGCGGGGTCAAGAAAGTGCTGACCCGGGGGATGATGCTCGTTCGGCAGCATCAGCAGTGGACCATCCGCAGCGTCGACCAGGGGGTCACCGTGCTGGTCTTCGTCGGTTTGATACGACAGGCGCTCGAATTCCGAGTGATCCGGCACCGAGCGAGGGGGTGCACCATTCGGTGTGACACGCGGTTGGATCGGTCGGGAATCAGGCGATTCAATGATGAATCCGGACCCTGCACGTCCGGGGGTGATCTGCATCGTTGCCCTGCGCTGGATGTCCGGCTGCGAGTCCGACGCGATGCTGGGCCGTGTCGAGTCGATTGGCTGGACTTGTCGCGTGAGGTTTCCCTGACCGGCGGTCAATTGTTCGCGAGTCACGTTCTGACGAGTAGCCAGCGGCGTGTCGGCAATCCGGCGTCGTGACGATTCGATGACATCACTCACAGACTGTCCGGTCAGTTGTGAGGCGTAACGAGCGAAATCGGCCCGCTCGTTCTCCATGCTGAATTCGGACGACACGCCGGACACCCCGAATGTCGAATCGACCGATGCCGTGCTGGACTGAATTGGCTGTCCAGGGAGTAGAGGTGCCCCGGAACGGTCCGATTGCGGCAATGGTTGTGCCGACTGCGTCTCCGGTAAACGGCCCACCAGTGAGGGGGATGCATCGTTCGCTGACGGTGTGCCGGTTTCCGGCAGGCGAGGGGTTGGTGCCTGGACCGTACCGTTTTCTGTCTCGGCGATGACACTCTGGACAAGTTTCGCGAATTCGGCGTCAAAACCGCCCACAAACCGATTGCCTCTCACGCCACGGTCCGGCTGCCGGGTCTGCAGTCCGACTGGCTGAGTCTGCGGAGCGTCAGCTGCCGGACGGTCGGCCTGTCCGACGGTTCGCGTCGATTCAATTGAACCGACGCCGAGTTCGGGCAGTCGAGGAGCTTGCTGCGGGCTTTGGACCGAAGTGGCTTGCGTGGGTGCAGGACGGCTCGGTGGCAGTAGCGATTCCAGTTGCTGTGCCGCGGCCGTGTCGGGATCGGTCGCGGAATTGAGCTCGGCGACCGGAGTTTCAGCAGTTTCCAGACCAGTCGCTGACAATACTGTCCTCTGCTCCACTACAAGTGGCGCCCGGGTGATGTTCGAGTCGGGCGGCGTGGAATCCGTTGTCTTCCCCGTGTCGATATCTGAACTTTCCGGGCCCGACTCGGTCAGAAACGGATCGTGCGTCAAATTCGAGCGTACGAGAGTCTGAGGATCATCTGCTGCCTCGCCCGCGTTCGATTTGTCGGCCTTGCGGCCACCAAACCAATTCATCGGATTCAGACGCGACTCTTTCGTCTTGAGAATGACAGGGCGCTCTTTCCAGATTCGCGAGACGAAACCGATGGGGCCGGCCGCCTGTACGAGGATTCCGCAGCAGATGCACGCACCTGCCGCCGTAGCGCAAACGATCGATCGCATGTGAGGTCGGTTCATGACGATTCAACCCTGTGTCTTCAGTACACCGGTCACTTCAGTTTCAGCAGTCCCAATGAATGCCGGACGCATTGGGATCTCTCCTGATGAATCGGCTATGCACCGGAATGGGTCTTAGCGCGTTCTACCCTTCCTGCTCGAACTCGCAAAACACCCGATATTTCCAATTCTTCCGATTGTTCCAGTTGTGTAACTTGCGGGATATCTGCGGGACCCCGTGCCATTGTTGTTGTGCTTCCGCTTGCCGCAGAAACTCGCTTCAATCCGGTCGATGCCCTCGACCTTACGAATGATGAATCCTGCTGGAGCAGCAATCGATGACCCGATCGACAGGCCAGCCTGGCACTCTCGAACTCGCTGGCATCGCAGCCATGTGCTTCATCACATGCGAATTTGCGATCGCAGACATTGCAAACGTGACCGACTCTCGCCCGAACGTGCTGTTCATTGCCGTTGATGACCTGCGCGTGGAGCTGGGCTGCTACGGCGACACGATTGTCCGATCACCGCACATCGACCGGCTCGCCGAACAGGGAACTTTGTTCCAGCGAGCCTATTGTCAGCAGGCGGTCTGCAATCCGTCGCGAGCGTCGCTGTTGACCGGTCTGCGGCCCGAGACGCTGGGCATCTGGGACCTGCCCACACACTTCCGCCAGCGCCGACCGGACATCGTCACACTACCGCAGCATTTCAAACAGCATGGCTATTTCACGCAGAACATCGGCAAGATCTTCCACAACTGGCGCCAGGACGATTTCAAGGGCGATGCGACTTCATGGAGCGTACCAGCCGTGATGCACTACGCGACACACGGTGCCGACGCGCCTGTGGTGAAGGGTCTCGTTCCTCCGGATCAGTCGGGCGTTCCTCGCACAGAAATACGAGACGTTCCCGACGAGGCCTATTACGACGGACGCATCGCGTCAAAAGCGGTCGCGGCGTTGCGGCAACTCAGCCAGCGAGAGGAGCCCTTTTTCCTCGCTGTGGGTTTCTGGAAACCGCACTCCCCCTTCAATGCTCCGAAGCGATACTGGGACCTGTACTCGCGGGCGGACATCAAGCCACCGACGAATCCCGCTGCGCCAAAAAACGTGCCGAGTATTGCGCTGCACGACTCGCGAGAAATCCTGCGTGGTTTTCGCTCTCGTCCGAACAGCCGCCCAACGGCCGACGAGGTGCTGACACTGCGTCATGGTTATTACGCGGCGACCAGCTACGCCGACGCGCAGGTCGGACGTGTACTGCAGGAGCTTGATCGACAGAAACTTCGAGACCGGACAATCATCGTCCTGTGGTCCGATCACGGTTTTCACCTGGGCGAACACTCTTTGTGGGCGAAGACGTCCAACTTCGAACTCGACGCGCGCGTGCCACTCATCATCGTCGCACCGCAACACACAACCGGGCAGCAGACGAACGCCCTCGTCGAACTGCTTGATGTGTATCCAACTCTGGTCGATCTCTGCGGACTGCCGATGCCGGATCATCTGGAGGGTCAAAGTCTGCAGCCCGTTCTTGACGACCCCACGGCCCGAGTGAAACGATCGGCTTTCACCTGGCACCCCCGTCCAGCCTATCCACCTGCGGGTAAGAACCCGGACGTCATCGGACACTCCATGCGTACCGCCCGATTCCGCTACACCGAATGGCGCAGGTTCGACACCGACGAGATCGTCGCTCGGGAGCTGTACGACCACGATCGCGACTCTCGCGAAACTGTCAATGTGGCTGGAGAGGCGGAATTCGAGCACTCTCTCCGACAGTTACACACGCTCATGCGATCGGCTCTGCGCTAATGGTACGCAGCAGATGAAAACTTGCCGTAGCCGATCCCGCCAGAGGTTCGTTTCCCGACCAAGGTCTTGTGACTTCGGCTACGAGTGAATTCCTGTTCCCGCTCATTTCGTCGTCTCTTTGATCAACACGGATTTTTTCGCTGAGAATGGTCTTTGAGCTGTGGCGGGGCTTGTCTATAAACCGTCGCCCCTCACTTTGGGATTCGTCCTGAATCCACACTTCAGATCACACTCTCTCCCCTTTGTCCGGTGAGCAATCCCCGCTCGCAACTGAATCGGACACACATTCCCACCCTCCCAAATCTGTATCTCACCCATTGACGCGCCCGGCGTTTTCCCGCAGGCCGAGGTGTCGACCGATCTTCCTGTTTGTCAGCCTTTCTCCGGGCAGACGGTCTACAAAGGAGTCCCCCATGCCTGTTTCCATGCGACTGTCACTTGTTCTGTGCGCAGGCGTCACTGCGCTGACTGTCTCGGGCTGCCACATGGTCCCGAGGAACTGGTTGCGCTCAAGCCAGCTTCGCATGCAGCAGATGCACGCGGAGAAGGAGTCGCTTGGACAACAGTTGGCCTCATCAGGCCAGTCGATTTCGCAGCTCAATCAGCAGAACGAAGAGCTGCGCGGGCGGCTCGAGGTTGCCACCCAACGGCTGGGAAATCTGCAGAACGAGCGGTCCGAAATCGAGCAGAAATACATCAGTCTGCTCGACCGCGCAAAGGACCAAGACAATCCACTGTCGCAGTCGACCAATCAGAAATTCGCTGATCTCGAAAGCCAGTATCCCGGATTCAATTTCGATCCGGAAACCGGCGTGAGCAAGTTCTCCTCGGATTTGCTGTTTGACTCGGGCAGTGCTCAGATCAAGTCGACCGCGAAACCGCTGCTGCAGGAATTCGCAAAGATCATGAACGCCTCGGATGCTCAGCGCCTGCACATCCTCGTGGTCGGACACACGGACGATAGGCGCATCGCAAGACGCTCGACGGCATCGAAACACCCGTCGAACTGGCACCTGTCGACGAATCGGGCCAACGAAGTGGTTGTGGCGATGGGTAACTATGGCATCAAGGAATCGCGCATGGGCGCTGCCGGATACAGCATGCACCAACCGGTCGCGCCGAACACCAGCGACAAGAATCGCAGTCAGAATCGCCGTGTCGAGATCTTCGTTCTGGCTCCGGACGCAGCCATCGCCGGCTGGGATCCGAGTCAGGGAGCCGACCCGGTCATTCGGCAGTAACGACTGCCGCGGTTTTCTCAGGCGACGGGCAGTTGTGCAGACCGAAAGCTGGCTCATATAACCACGGGATAGTGGCGGCACGAAGTTGCTGCTGCAGTTCTGATTCTGTGGTTGAGATTGCGCCAGCATGACCGACACCATTGATCTTCAGGCCGAAGCTGCCGACTTTCGTTCGATGTTCCAGCAGGTTCGCGAAGAAGTCGGTCGAGTGATCGTCGGCCAGAACCGGGTCGTCGAGACCGTTCTGACAGCACTCTTCTGTGGCGGCAATGTTCTGCTGGAAGGAGTGCCCGGACTGGGCAAGACCGAGCTGGTCAAGGCGCTGTCGCACGTGCTCGACCTGCACTTCCGACGCATCCAGTTCACCCCAGACCTGATGCCCGCCGACATCGTCGGCACCAACGTCATGTCGACGGACGATTCGGGCCGCTATCAGCTGGAGTTCAAGGCCGGCCCGATCTTCACGCAACTCCTGCTGGCGGACGAAATCAACCGCGCCACTCCCAAGACACAGTCCGCCCTGTTGGAGACCATGCAGGAGGGCACGGTCACGACGAGCGGCAAGATTCACGTTCTCGATCAGCCGTTCTTTGTGCTCGCGACCCAGAACCCGATTGAGCAGGAGGGAACATTTCCACTGCCGGAGGCACAACTCGACCGTTTCCTGTTCAAAGTCGTTGTGCCGTTTCTGTCGCGCGACGAGCTGAATGAAGTCGTCAGTCGCACGATTCTGAAATCGTCAATCGAGCTGCCGAAAGTCCTCAGTGGCGACCGCATCATGCAGCTTCGTGAGACGCTGCAGAAGGTGGTCGTCGCCGACCCGATTCGCGATTTCGCCGTGCGTCTGGTCCTCGCGACTCACCCGGGAACTGATTTTGCTCCGGAACGTGTCCGGCAGTTTGTCCGTTGGGGAGCCAGTCCGCGGGCCGCGCAGGGTCTGATCAAAGCGGCTCGAGTTCGCGCCCTCAGTGAAGGCCGCGCTCACGTCGCGTATGAGGACATTCGCCATTTCGCTCCCGAGGTGCTGCAGCATCGCACGCTGCTGAACTACGACGGCCAGGCGGAAGGTATCCCGGTTAGCGATCTGGTTCAGGATTGCGTCGAAAACGTGAACGAAGACGTGCCGCTGTCGACCGCTGTGTGAGGATGTTCTCGCGCGCACGCCTCATTGCTTAATGACGAGCATCCTTCGCACGGCATGCGTCACCGCACAGTAGACTCGCAATTGTTGCGTCATGGATGGCCCGTGTAATCAATCCTCCGCGCTTTTTCGGCCGGTCGTTCTCCTGTGGATTCCTTAGCCGCTCAGATAAACAACGGCACACTCCTCGCACGACATGTGTCGCACTTCTCACGACACGTACACGGTTCGAGCTGATTCTCGAGACGCTCTCCCCACTCACCTGTGGCGCGTTTCTGCCGTTTGAGATTTCGCAGAGCTTCGGCGATGCGTTTTTCGTCCTTCACCTTCTTCTCACCGAGTTCTTTTTTCAGTGCTGCTCCATAGTGGTCTTTCTTCGTCTTGTCACGGGTAGGGTGGCAAAGCGCGCAATTCGGTTTCTTTTGTTGTGGAGCAAATGTCGGATAGACGTCCTTGAAGACACGAAGATACTGCGGGCGCGCCCGCGCCGAGCCGTCTGGAATCAATGCGCAGGACACGACGAGACTCACAATTGTTGCGATCTTGTTCAGCAATTTCAGCAACATCCTCAAAGGTGCCAAATCATTACTGTGTATGTTCTAGACCGTGGAGTTTAATGATTTGTATCGTCACGATATCTGTCAACTGATTATATGTTTATTTATTAAGGCTCATATTCGGTTTGAGAACCGTCGTGAGCCAATTGCGTATCGAATGTGAATCATGGTCAAACAACCAAAATCCTGCCCGGAATGCGGGTTCACCTTCGAACCCCCCACTCCTCCGAGCCTGCTCGGAAGGATTCGAAAAACCGGATCCCAGCTGTGGAATGGGCTGGTTCGCATGGTGCACTGGTTGCACGAGCTGTTGTGGACGTTTTTCGACTGGCTGCACGCAGGCGAGTTTTTTCTGGCGGCATCTGCGGTTGCGGCACTGGTCTCGGGTGTTCTGCTGTCGGGCGACCGCCGTCAGGAACGAGTGATTCTCGGCTATGTGTTCTTAGTTGTGTCAGTCGTACTGGCACGTGGCATCATGGGTCGCGTCAGTTCGTGGAAGAGCTTTCGCCCCGCCCAGTGGCTGGTGACTCCCGTGGCCGCGCCCGGATACCTGGGCCTGCTCGCCGTGATTCTCTCTGCTCCCGTTATCGTGACTCTGGCGATCGGCTGCGCTCCCATCCTGATCGAACTCAATGAGCCGTGGACGTTTCTGGAAGTTGAGTTTGTTCCGTTCCGCACACGACGCATCCCGCAATACTGGATGCTGGTCGCGAGCATCTGTTTTGCAGGGTCCGCCGTGTGGTGGGGCGTGATTGCACTGCTGGGCAACGTGACTCCCCGTCCATTCTGCCGACTGTTCCATCCTCTGAAACGGCCTCACATCCAGACGGGCTCGACGTGGCTGTTCGTGATAGCATTCTTCGGACTGGCCCCGGGCGCGATTGCCGCGTGGATCCTTTCACGTATGCAGCAGTAGCTTGTTTCCGCAGTTGAATCCAGGACGTCGCCGTCGGTGAACGCGATTGTGAAATACCGAATTCTGATCGGATTGGTCGGAGTCCTGCTGCTGGCGAGCGCAGGCCGTGCGTTTCAAACGCCAGGTGTCGCCGCGATTGATGGCCTGACGATGGGGACGTCATGGCGGGTCATGCTGGGCTCGGAAAATCGTACGCCCGAATCGTTGCAGGTGGCGATTCAGAAGCGACTGGATCAAATCGAACAAAGCATGTCGACCTGGATTGATGATTCCGAAGTCTCGCAATTCAATTGCCTGGACTCGGACGAGTGGTTCCCCGTGTCGGAAGACACAGTCGTCGTCGTCACCGAAGCACTCCGGATTGCTCAATTAAGCCAGGGTGCATTCGACCCAACCGTTGCTCCACTCATTCGACTGTGGAGTTTCGATGGGGGATCGCAGACTCGGAAGATCCCGAGTGATGCTGATATCGAAGTGGCCAGAAACCATTGCGGCTGGCAAAAGCTTGAGGTCAGACGTGATCCTCCGGCGATTCGTAAGCACGATCCGAAACTGCAGATCAACCTGTCTGCGATTGCCAAAGGCTATGCCGTTGACGAAATCTCGAAGCTGCTCGACGCGTCCGGCTGGTCGGACCATCTGGTGGAGATTGGTGGCGAAATGCGGGCTCATGGTCAGAAGCCCGACGGTTCGCAGTGGCGAGTGGGTGTTGAAACGCCCGACGAGCTTTCACGCCACGTGCATCGAGCTTTGAGCCTGACTGACCAGTCCATCGCCACTTCGGGAGACTATCGTAATTTCTTCGAGGTCGATGATCAGCGATATTCTCACACGATCGATCCCCAGACCGGACGACCGGTTGTTCATTCGCTCGCCTCGGTAACAGTCGTCACCAGTAGCTGCATGCTCGCGGATGCTCTGGCAACCGCGATCAATGTTCTGGGGCCGGAGCCGGGCATGGAACTGGCCGTTCAGGAGAATGTGGCGGCGCTACTGATTCGGCGGGATGGTGACCGGCTGCACGACGAACAAACGGCGAGCTTTACGGCGCTGTTATCGCAGACGGAAGCAGCTCCCGCCGCAGATGTCGGACGGAACCCGTCTCTGCTTCGCACGATCGCTGCAGTTGGATGCGTCTTTGCCATCGCGATCATTGGGATGGCCGTCGGAGTCATTTTCAGCAACCGACGATTACGCGGAAGCTGCGGAGGCCTCAACAACATGCCCGGCGCAGAAGGCTCGGCATGTGACCTGTGCCAGAATCCGGCCGACGAATGCCGTGATCCGCTGGCGCGATTTCGACGGAAGCCGCCGAGTCCGGCGTCACCCACCAAAGACGCGGACGAGCGACTCAGTGAATCAGAATAAACTCGTTCGAGTTCAGGTAAGCCCAGAACAGGTCCTGCATACTCGCGCGGCGCGCGGTGACGGCGTCCATTCCTACTGGACGGTGAATCACGTTTTCGGCGATCAACCCGCGAACGGTCGCTAATTCCTCACGGCTCGGACGCCGCGACAGAGCGGCCAGAGAGATTGCCTCGATCAGGGCTGAATCTTCGTTAACTCGACCAAGGCGAGAGACTCTGTCGAGATAGGCACCCCGGCCAGTGACCGCGCGGCGAACCAGGTCGCTGTTCATCATCATCAGAGCTTGAGGAATCGTTCCGTTGAACAGGTCTGCCTCGTCGTTCTCGTCTGTATTGAACGCCATCACGAATTGCTGCAGCCAGTCCTGTCGCCGCTTTTCTGCCGAGTCCCAATCCGAACCAAAGACATCGTCGGCCTGGGTGGCAATCAACAACGAATCAAACAACTGCTCGACCGTCATCGACTTCACATAGGCTCGGGTAAAGAGTGGATCGAGTCCGATTGACGGATTATCCAGTTCGCGATTGTCTTCCGTGGCCTGGCTCGTCAGGTTGTAAACGTCCGAGCCGCAGATGCCGCGGATGAGTCCCTTCACGTCGTAGCCGCTTCGCACGAAACTGAGACTCAGACCATCAAGCAGCTTCGGGTGCGAAACAGCGACATGTGGTCCCATGTCGTCGACAGTGGATGTGAATGCCGCTCCCGTGAAGTGCTTCCACATGCGATTGACGAAAGCTCGGGCAAGCTGTGGCTTTTCACCAGACGTCAGCAGGCTCGCCAGTTCAGACCGCAGGTTGACGTCTTCGCCCTTCAGGTCCGAATCCAGGCTGACATTTTTCCAACCGGGATATGTCGCCTGCATGATGCCCTGGCGGGTTTCGTAATAGGTCGCATCGTAAACAGGTTCATCAACGAGGGCCGTGTCTTTAACGTCGACCTGCTGAAAGAAGCTGTTGAACGCCCAGAAGTGATTCTGCTTCCAGTCATTAAACGGGTGATCGTGGCACTGCGTGCATTGAATCTGCAAACCCAGGAACAGTCTCGCGGTTATGGCCGTTGCGGGAACTGCCTGGTCATTCACATGAGCCAGCAGAAAGTTTGCGGCGCCGTTTTCCTCCGGGCGTCCTGATGCAGCGATGAATTCTGCGACAACGTCATTCCAGGACCGGTTGTAAGCGAACGCGTCACGGAGATATCTCTGCAGCGACGGTCGATCGACACCACGCGGGTTAGACCGTCCAATCAGCAGATTCGTCCAGACAGTCGACCAGTTGCGAATATAGTCCTCGTCGTCGAGCAGTTCATCAATGACTCGACTGCGTTTGTTCTCAGACTTGTCGGCCAGGAAACGGCTGACTTGCTCGCTCGTGGGGATATGGCCCACGATGTCGAGGTAAACACGACGCAGCCATTCGGAATCATCAGCCAACTCCGATGGAGAAACTTCGTTGTCGGCCCAAGTCTGGCGAATCTGTGTGTTGATGAGCGCGATTACAGAACCAAGGTCTCCTGCAGGTTCGCGATTCACGACCACAGAGGGCGGTCCAAGAGACGGTCGAGCGGGCTCAATTGTTTCACCCGGTGCAGTTATGTCGGGTCGTTGTGAATCTGGCGTTGTTACAATAACAGCCTCATGCCTGTCAGCCGAGGTAAGTGACGCGGGATTGGATCCCCGATCGCCGTTCGTATGAGGTTCGTCGAGATCGTCAGGCACGTCGATCGCTGACCCATTGTCCTCAGCGAGTTGATTCTCTGAGGGATCGGCAGGTTGGAAGAGTGTTACCAGTCCGGCGATGACGACGACGGCAGCAACGGTTACTGCCGCGAGCACAGTCTTCCTGGTTCGGAGCGGACCTGCCGGTTGCGCGATTGTGGGCGGAGCCAGCGGCTGATCGCCGATGCGGGCGGTGTCCCAATGCAGAACGCCGTGCAGGTCCATGTACTCACGGTAAACTTGCCGGGCCACACGGTCATCGCGAATGATCTGTTCAAGCTGGCGAAACTGCTCGGGCGAGATGCAGTTCTCAAGCTGCAGCTCGAGCAGCTCAATCAGATTTGCGTGTGCTTGGATCAGGCTGCTCAACGGGCTGCCTCCGTGGCAAGGTGTCGAGTGACGCATTCGAAAAGAGTTTTTCGGATACGACCAATCGACTGGTAGACCGAATTACTGGGGCGCCCCAAATCTTTCGCCAGGTCCCGACCACTACTGCCCGGGGCATAACGCGTTTCAATCAACTCTCGGTCCCTGGGACGCAGTTTCTCAATACACTTTCGGAGAGCCGAACGTCTCAGATCAAGATCGTCCTGCTGTTCCTCAGACTCAGTTGTGAGTGATTCCAGAATGTCGTCAGAAAACACCAGTTTGTTGGATCGTCGTTTGTCCCGGTATTTCAGCACTTCGTAGTTGGCAATCTGAAAAGACCAGGCGATGAAATTCGTTCCGAGCTTAAAACGGTCAAACTTGCTCCAGATAACGACGTTCGTTTCCTGCAGGATGTCGTCGGCATGATCGGGGTTGCCGACCTGGCCGAGGATGTGCAGGTAGATCCGACGTTGGGTCCTGCTGAAGAGCTGCACGAACTCCTCACTTGGACGCGACGGAATCGAACTCTCTGAAGACGACGTCACGGAAACAGTTGTCAAATCCCTGTGCAGGCCACGGCGTTCTACTGGTCCACAGGCCGCGCCCTGCTGCCAAAAAAACACGCGGAAGCCAAAGCGGCTCCCGCGTGGAAGTTCTATCCGTTTGGAGGCCGCTCGGCTTAGCCGATCAGCTCCTTAATCGGTGTACCACCATTGGCGACCTTCATGGGTCGACCATTCTTCGACGTGTGAACGGTCGTGGATGGGATTCCCATCGCGTGAGCGACGGTTGCCCAGATATCACCCGGCAGATAAGTCTTGGTGACGCAGGACGTGCCATCCGCGTCAGTGGCACCAACGGCCTGGCCATTGTTCAGCCCGCCACCACCGACCATCACACTCCAGCTCGCGGCCCAGTGGTCGCGGCCAACATTCTGATTGATCCGCGGCGTACGAGCGAACTCACCCATCCAGACGAGCGAGACGTCATCAATCATGCCACGCTGTGTCAGGTCAGTGACGAGAGCGGAGATTCCGGCGTCAAGGACTGGCAGACGCTGCTGCGACAACGTCTGGAAGACGTTGTTGTGAAGGTCCCAGCCACCGAGGCCGACCTCGATGAACGGCACACCAGCTTCGACCAGACGGCGGGCCATCAGCAGGCCGCGGCCGAATCCGTTGCCACCCATGCCCATGGCACCAGCGGCACCACCAACTGGAGTCGCATTCGTGTAGGCCGCGATTGTGGCCGGGTCTTCTTCTTCGACTTTGAAGGCCTTCATCTGCTCGGAGGTCATCAAGTTGACGGCCTTCGTGTAGATCTACTTGTTCTCCTTATCCAATTCAACTCGGATAGAGCGAATGAAGTTGGTCTCGACCACGTCCAGCATCCGCAGACGTTGTCCGAGTCGATCACGACCCAGATCGCCCATGTCGGCGTTACGAATGTTGCCATTCGAATCCACAACGAACGGAGCGTTGGACGTTCCCATGAATCCCGGACTACCACTGGGAGCGTTAATCGAAACGAACGCGGGAATCTCAAGGTCGCCGCTTTCGGAACGCGGTGTCCCGAGTTCGTGGCTGACAACCGAACCGAACGTCGGATGCACGACCGTAGGATTCGGGACGAAACCCGTGTGCATAAAGTAGCGGCCTCGGCCATGATCGGCTTCGCGGGTACTCATGGATCGCACGATTGAAAGTTTGTCGAAGACCTGAGCGGTCTTCGGCAGGTGCTCGCTGACCTGAACGCCTGGAGCAGCCGTATCGATGGGGCTGAATTCGCCACCGTTCTTGGAGCCAGGCTTCAAATCCCAGAGGTCGATCGTCGGCGGTCCACCGCCCATCCACATCAGGATACAGGCTTTCTTGTTTTTCTTGACCTGGGCGGCGTTGGCTCGCACATGACTGATGAAGTTCATTGCGGGCAGCGTCGCAGCAGCACCAGCCATATGTCGCATGAAGTGACGGCGCGACATATCTCCGGGTGTGGGAAGATGCATCTCTGTCTACCTTATTCCTTGAAGGGGTATGGAAAGTCTGTATCGCCAGTTTACGGCAACTGAACTCGGCAAAAAAGGGTCAGTGGGGTAAGGCTTCACGACCGTTCTTCGCCGCTGCAGTCCGCATCTCACGTCGGTCATTGGACTTATCCGATTTTCAGGCGGCAGGTTCGTATTGAATTCGTCACAATCTCAGATTCAAACGCCCATGCGTGGCCTTCGAAACTCACGCCAATGACACAACTTCCTGAAATACATAGTGTTACGTCCACGACGTCTAATCAGTCAAATACTGCGACAACACGCGCAGATTGCCGCTTTTGGAACCGAGATTCGGGGCCTCGACCCACGAGAGCTTCACGGGGCTGACTCAGATGGGATCGACCGTGAGATTCCGACTCAGATCTGTGATTTCGGCCGGGTCAATCCGGACAAAGACTGTTATGACCGATTCGTGGGCTGGTAATCTCTGTGTCTGCGTGGCAAGTCATTGCTGTGTGCCTGTCGTCAGACGCACTCCTTAGCGACGGAGCTGAAGCCCATGTCAGTCGAAGCGGGCCGGTCCGCTGCCGGCCGA
>CAYSJO010000250.1:0-13958 GCA_964431285.1 uncultured Planctomycetaceae bacterium | reverse complement strand
AAGTGCACGCCTAGTCCGGCGCAGTGAACACCGGTGGGAAGTTCACGAAGGGCATCAAGGCTCCAGCGCACGTCAATTGGGATCTGTGGTTGGGGCCGGCGCCCGAGCGACCCTACAGCGATGGCGTGCATCCGTTCCGGTGGCGGAGGTTCAGGGATTACGGAAACGGTTCACTGGGCGACATGGGTTGTCACTACTTCGACCTGGCCCACTGGGCGTTAAATCTGCGTCATCCAACGACCGTGAAGGCGACCGGTCCCCAGCCCGAGGAGGTCAGCACGCCCGCATGGTGCATCGCCGAGTACGAATATCCTGCTCGCGGCGACCTTCCGCCCGTGAAGCTGACCTGGTACGACAGCGGCAAACTACCGCCAAAGATTTCTGCATTCGGCAAAACCGAAAGCGGTGAGACTTACACGTCGAAGACCGTGAGCGGCCAGAATGGCAGGTTCATGAACCTGAATGGTGGTCTGCTCTTGGTCGGCAGCAAAGGCATGCTGTGGTCCAACTACTACCAGCGGCGTGCTTCCCGTCGAAAAGTTCGCCGACTACGAAGCCCCCAGGGCCTACATTGAGGCGTCGCCCGGTCACCATGCCGAATGGCTGCACGCCATCAGGACCGGTGGCCCCACGACCTGCAACTTCGATTACGCCGGCGCGATAACGGAAGCCGTCCTCCTCGGCACGATCGCTTTCCACAGTGGTGTGAAGGTCGAATGGGACGCTGAGAAACTGATGGTCAAGAACTCGGACAAAGCCCAGCACTTCGTACACAAGGAGTATCGCAAGGGTTGGACGCTGTAGCGAAGTTGGCCTTCGATCTGTACTTGCGGAGGTCGTACGTACGGTGACAGTTTGATCGCTGCTCAGCGGAAGCAGCTTCTTTCGTCAGGTCCGACAAGCACCACCAGCGGCAGGCTCGCGTTGCCTCCCCACCGGGAACCAGACGGCGCGACTGATCGTCCGCGGTCCCCAGGAACCGTGACTGCAAGAAAAAAGCCCGCATCATGCGATACAGGCCGGATAGTCGTGCAGTTGTTGGTTGTCCTCAGTCATCCCGAGTCAGGAATCAAAACACGTCGAGAATGAAGTGGTGACCACGGTGATACGGTCGCGCGGTCGGATAAAAGTTGTACCAGTCCTTGTTGTAGACAGGGATCCGGCGGTTTTGCGGATACCGGTAGTACATGTGATCGTAGCTGCCCTGCTGCCGCTGAAAGTTCTGGGGATAGTACAGGTAGGGGTAGTAAAAGAATCGCTTCCAGTCTGACGGTTGCCCTTGGCCGGCCGCCTGCGTGGAGATCGGATTCCCCACACTCACAATCAGCCCCAGCAACAGCAGCCCCAGCAGTATTCCCTTGTGTTTCAGCATTGCATTCCCCCGTTTTCTGACGGCGACGTCCGTGAATGGACGTCTCTCCGGTTGCTGATGTCGGAACTCCCTCGGCACTGACCTCCCTGTCCCGATGGGAGTTCCTCACTCGCGGATCCGGCCTTCCGGCCTTCCGGCCTGAATCGAGTCACGTGAACCGCCGCCCGGTCATCCTGAACCAGCCGGCAGATACTCCACGTGGGACAGCTCCGCCTGCAGTCGCCGTCCTGTTTACTCATCGGCAGGGTTGCAACCCGGGCGACAGGAAACTTCCGCAGAACCCGCACAGTTTCACACGACTGCGCGGCAGCCCGTCAGAAGCGGGGAATTCTTTCGCCGCCGCCAATCGTCATCAGCGCTTTGAACACGTCGGGATCGATGTCGTTCGAAATAAATCGGACGGTGCCGTCCATCAGCATCACCTGCACACCACCCTGAAATGGGCCACCAATGCCATCCGGTCCGTTGATGTACGGTTCCTGAGTCAAAGATCGAATGGTGTCATTGCCACCCGCCGCCCAGCGACCGTATTCGCCCGAAGCTTCCGTGACACCGATCGTGTTCGACGCTCCGTCACGTATGTCACGAATCCGCGTTTTCCGGTCATATCCGAAGACGCCGGCCCGCTCATGGTTAACGGGCAGTGTCGGCGCGTCCTCGCCCACACCTGCGATTCCCACATAATGCGTCACTGCGTCGCCCACGGCATCCGCCCCTGGATTCAACAACGTCGGGATGACGACCGTCGTGAACGATGAATTCGCGTCACTATCCCACCCGGATTCCAGGTCGAGTTTCTGATACAGCGGCGCCTGATCAAGGTATGGCAGCACGGAACTGATCCAACTCAATCGGTCTTCCGGCTTCTCGGCTGAGTCCGACAATGTCCCGACAGGAAACTGGTTGTGGACCGAAAAGTAGTTGTGCAGCGCGAGCCCGATTTGCTTCAGATTGTTCTTTGACGCCGCACGTCGAGCAGCTTCGCGCGCCTGCTGCACGGCGGGAAGTAACAAAGCGACCAGAATTCCGGTCGTCGCCACAGTGCCAACTCCCCCCTGGCCCACAACGGGGAATGCCGGCAATGATGATCGACTGATGGAACGAAAACCGTTCTTGTCCTTAACAGTCATCATCACATTGTGAAACAGCGGTGTGACAATGACCTCGGTTGGAGGCAGGTCCGCCAGACCGACCGGGATCTCGAAGTCGGGCGGAAACTGGCCGCTCTCTCTGATGCCCGCCCTGGCTACCATAAACATCAACGGGGCGTAACTCAGGAGCGACCGATACATCGCCCGCGGATCGGTGACGGTCAGGCCGGTGAACTCTTTTGGCAGCTCGGCCAGCGCCTCGTTCAGTTCGCGCGTCGGCTGCCACTTTTCGAGTTTGCCATCGACGCGCAGAAGAAACGCTTCGACTGTCTGCGGTACGAAACCCACGGCCAGCCAGTTGTCATCAACCGTCAGACCGCCGAATTCAACGCCCTCGAATTCGAATGTGAGAATTTCTCGCCCGTGTTTTTCGACACGATGGGATTTGAACTGGCCTTCAGTCGCGCCTTCCGCCATCAGCAGGATGTGATCGATTGTCTTGCGAAGTGTCTCCGCATCTTTGACTTCGACGATCTTGCCGAACCCGCCGAATCCGAAGAAGTCCTGTCCACCGTCCATGTAGATGGTGACGGCACTGCCAAGTGTGTCGAACAACTCCGTCTGCGGATCAAAGTTGAGCATCTGCGGCAGGCCCGCCAGCAACTGTTCCGCCTGCGCGCCGGCTTGCGGCGGCCCCAGTTTCACACCTTCACGTATCAGCGCAATCAGATCGCCCCAGAACTTGGATGTGTTGAAGCTGAACGTCGCAAAACCCTTCGTTCTGACGGGCAGGGGCGGAATCCGTTCAAACGTGATTGAGTCGTGGTCGCCCAGCGCGAGCAGGCCGCGTTTCTCCCCGTCCACCTGCATCACCGTCTCGCTCCACATCGCTGCACCGTTGTAGCCACTCTGACTCACAATCGCGCCAAGGTTGTCGACGCCCAACACCTTCGCGAAGTCTCCCACCGCCAATGGCACACCGTCTTCTGGCGGCGGCAGAGGCAAAGGAACCGTCATCCCGCTGAACATGTCCCGCAGAGCTCCGAAATCGAACCAGGCAACGCTGGTCATCTCAAACTCGACCGACTCAGGACCGAACTGCTTCCACAAAGGGCTGTCGGTCAGATTCGGCGCGTCACCGTTACCCACTGCAATGTGTGCAGGAATCGAGTTGATTCCCGCGGAAATCACCAAGTGGCCACCGTCTGCCCACCAGCCGACTTCCACGCCGGGCGTGTCTGGAACAAGCACGGTTTGGACGGTGTGGTCTCCGACCTTCCGCGACTCAACGGGAATCCCAACCATCTGCTGCAGCAGTTCTCCAATCGGTTCGGCAAACTCAGCAGCTTCCGGTAACACGACCAGCGCCTGAGGCAAAGGCATCGGAGGTCCACCCGGCGCCGGTGGGGCGACCGAAACGCTGACTGCCACGCCGTGGTCGACCAGATGTCCAAAGAACTTGCCCATTGGCCCGTTGGTGGCCGCCGGTCCGGCGGGAGACTGGGCGGCGAGTTCCTCCAGCCCCCTCTTAAACAATGGAACCAGGCCAGACTCAAATAGAGCCTGGTGAGCGGCCGTTTGGGCGAACGCCTCACTGTGCGTTGCGGAACCGTCGAAGTTCAGCAGCAGAACGGAATCCTGTGGAATCAGCTCGGCGACTTTTTTCGGCTCGTCGTTCTGAGCCTGGCCCATCGAGAGAAACCCCAGAGTTAACAGGCAACCACCCAGAAGGGTTCCCCAGGCGAGGCGTGTAACTTTTGGAGACATGCTGTCCACTCCATGATGTTGAGGGGATTGAAGGTTGCTCCCACGGACCGAGATGACTTCATTCTCGACGTCCGTCGATGTCGAATGCGCGATTCACACGTCCCGTTCCGCCGTCAGTATCTCCGCCCTTTGACCAAACTCAACCGTCAGACCGTGTTATTCAGGGTCTGGTGACAGCGACAGTTTGGCAGCCGTGCCGCATGACTCGTCGCGCTGTTCGGCGCGGGTCTCGGACCCGGCCGGTCGCTTGACCGAAGGTCTCCCCAAGGCGATCGGACAATCGACGATTCTCTCATTGAATCGGGAGACCCGAGGTCACGTCAGCGGCGGGGTCGGGATACCCGCGCCGAACGGGGCCGGGAGGAGCTCGCCAAACGTCGAACATCGGTCACTTGTCGCTCACGAACCGGCCGCTACTCTAGGCCGCTTCCACGCGGATGGAATCGAATCCGCGGAGCTCTTCAGAGGGACAGTCAGACATGCGCGACTTTGAGTACGAAGCCCCCACCTCGCTGGCAGACACAATTGACCTGCTGGCTCAGAACAATGGCAGCGCCCGACCACTCGCAGGTGGAACCGACCTGATTGACCATGTGCGAATGGGCCGGCTGGAGCCGGACCTCATCATTGACGTCAAGAAGCTCGCCGAACTCAACGTGCTTGAGCTGGGCAGTGACGGTCTGCGACTTGGAGCGGCCGTGCCGTGCTGCCGTGTCATTGAATGTGCCGAGACATCGCAGCAGTACGCAGCTTTGGCCGATAGCGGCAAGATTATCGGCGGAATTCAGATCCAGAGTCGGGCGAGTTTTGGCGGTAACATCTGCAATTCCGGACCAGCCGCTGACTCAACACCATCGATCATCGTGCTGGAAGGTGCCTGCGTGATCGCCGGCCCGGACGGAACTCGAGAAGTGCCGGCTGAGTATTTCTGCAAGGGTCCAGGCAAAAACGTGCTGAAGCCAGGCGAACTGCTCGTCGAGATGAAGTTTCCGGTCCGGCCTGCAAACAGCGGATCGCACTATCGTCGCTTCATTCCCCGCAACGAGATGGACATTGCCGTCGTCGGTGTCGGGGCTGCAGTTACGCTGGACGATTCAAAGGAGAACTTTGTTGCGGCCAGAATTGCTCTGGGAGCGGTCGGTCCGACGCCGCTGTTCGCCGAAGCGGCGGGCGAAGCGCTTGCCGGGCAACCGGTTAATGACGAATCGATCGCGAAGGCGGCAGCAGCCGCTCGTGAAATCGCGACGCCGATTACGGACATGCGCGGCACGGCCGAGTATCGGGATCACCTGGTCGGCGTCCTGACCGAGCGGGTCGTCAAAGCCGCGGTGGCTCGGGCCCGAGGCGAAGAACTGATTCACAAGCCCGGATTCTGAGACATCAGACTCCGTTGAAACTGAAACAATCGATCCGATGCGGTCCTGGGAGTCATAAATGGCAAAGAAGCGAATCGTCACGACCACGATCAACGGCGACACTCACGAGTTTCTATGCGAGCCACGGCAGACACTGCTGGAAGTGCTGCGCGACACGCTCGACCTGACGGGCACGAAGGAAGGCTGCTCTAACGGCAATTGCGGGGCCTGCACGGTGATCATGGATGGTCGCCCGGTCGACAGTTGCCTTGTGCTGGCCGTGGAAACCGAAGGTGCCGAGCTCAAGACAATTGAAGGCGTTGCGTGTGGCACGCATTTGGACGAAGTACAGCAGTGTTTCCTGGAAGGCGCCGCCCTGCAGTGTGGAATCTGTACCCCGGGGTTCATCATGCAGTCTCAGGCGTTGCTTGAAAGCAACCCGACTCCCGCCGAAGAGGATATTCGCTTCTACCTGGCCGGAAATCTGTGTCGCTGCACGGGCTACGACAAGATCATCCGGTCCGTCCAGGCGGCCGCCGAGAAACGTCAGACCGCCAACGCATAACAGCTGCAGATTTCTCAGAATCTGGCCTGTTTCAGTCTGAAAAAAGGTCTGTACCCGTTTTCGGGTCTCTGATAATTTCCTCCGCTTCTGAGGGAATGCACTGGTCAACATGGCACGGAGGCCATACATGACAGTTCAGCACAAGCCGGGTATTGAAGTTCAAATTCGCTGGTTGATTCGACGTGACATGGCCGACGTGCTCAGGATTGAGCGGGAAAGCTTTGAGTTTCCCTGGACTGAAGAAGATTTCCTGGGATGTCTGCGTCAGCGAAACTGCATCGGCATGGTCGCCGAACACGAACAGCAGATCGTGGGCTTCATGGTCTATGAACTGCACAAGTCCCGCTTGAGCATTCTTAACTTTGCGGTCGCTTCCGAAGCCCGGCGTCAGCAGGTCGGTGCCCAGATGGCACAGAAGCTGATCGATAAGCTCTCACAGCAGCGTCGCAACGAAGTCATGCTCGAAGTGCGTGAGACGAATCTGGATGCCCAGCTGTTCTTCAGTCAAAGCGGGTTCCGGGCAGTGTCGATTCTGCGGAACCACTACGACGACACGACCGAAGACGCGTATGTGATGCGCTATCGGCTCCATGAAGAAGACGAACTTCTGGTGCCATCGCAATACCGGAACCGTATCTCGGAATACGATGACGGTTTCGATGAGGAAGACGAGCGACGCGCCGCATAGATGTTTGGCCTGCTCGGGCTGAGCAATTCAGGACCGACTGCAGAAGGACCCGGATCAGAATTCTGATCCGGGTCCTTCTCTCTTTCTGGTGTCGAGTGCGACTCGACCGGTTCCGCGAGTTTGCTGGCATTGCTACGCTGGTCGTTCACTCCTGCAGCCCGCCCCAGAACTCCGTCTTTCCAACGGGACGCGACTCACCATGCGATGCTACCTGGTCCTCCTTCTCACCATTTCGTTGTTTGCATGTGCGGCAGACACGCACGCGCAGACTCCATCCAGCGGCTGGTCGCGGCTGATTCTCGATGACCAGCCAGCCATGTGGTGGAGCTTCGACGGCAAGCAGCCGCTGCATGTGCACCTGGAAAAGGACACGCCTCGACTCGATGTTCGCATTGATGGCCGTGTCGCAACCGGCAAATCAGGGACGGTGTCAAACACATAGCGACTGTTCAGATCCGAAAATCGCGGCGTTGAGTACTTCGGAGATAGCGGCGCGATCTAGATCAGGGACACCGGAGAGAACAGCGTTGTGGATTTCAGGAAGGGCGACGCGATCACGATCGAAGCGTGGGTCCGTCCGCGGTCGGTGAAGAGTGGCGGGTACATGTACATCGTGGGCAAGGGGCGCACGAATAATCCAGGAGTCGCGTCAGGCAATCAGAGCTACGCTTTACGGTTACAAGGCAAAGGCGACCAGGCCGTATTGAGTTTTCTGTTCTGCAACGGCCAGGACAAAGTTACGTCCAGCAGCGATTTCCACCGCTGGACTTCGAACGAGGGATTCAAAGTCGATGAGCAGTGGCATCATGTTGCAATGACGTACCAATTCGGAACCAGCGACAGTCTGCGCGGCTACGTCGATGGTCAGGCAGTCGGTGGCACGTGGGACCTGAAGGGAGCAACGTCGAAAGGGCCGCTCGTTGACGACGACGAACTTTGGATCGGTTCGTCGCTGGGGATGCAGTCCGGCAGTACGTTCAACGGGTTTCTCGACGAGGTCATAATTTACCGCAGCGTACTCTCGCCCGAGCGGATGCTGGTTCGCGTGCCCAAAGTCCGACGTCCCTCTCCGCCACCGATGCCCGAGCTGGCGCCACCCCGCAATCTTGTGCTGGTCGAGGCGATCGAGGGCACTCCGGACAAGGTCGGCTGGAGTGGTCGGCTTCCGCAGGCATCAGAACACTGGATCGAACCGGCCTTCGCATTCTTTCGTATGCCAGAGCGATATTCCGACAAAGGCATCCGCGTCGACCGCACCAACCCGCTTGTGTTGCGAGCGAGCAGCCTGATGACGCTGCCGGCCGGCAAGTATCGCTTCCTGCTGAGGACACTCCGCTATGGCCGACTCTTCGTGGATGGCAAACTGGTGCTGGCGACTCCAGTCCGCGGACATCGCCCCAACGCTCACGGCGGTATGTTCAAGCTGATCAGTGATCTGGCCCCGGGAACGCGGGCTCTGTATCCCGGTAGCGAAGAACGGCTTGCCGAGATCGAACTCGACGGCAAGGAACACGAGTTTCAACTGCTCATTCACGCGGGCGGACAGAAGCGACGACTCGAACTGGGCGAAACAAGCCTCAGCTTTGCACGCGTCGATGACCAGTTTCGAGTGCTCAGCACGAAAGTGGACATTCCACTGACCGACGAAGGCTGGGAACCATACGAACGACGCCGTCGCGACCAGTATGTGCTGATCAACCAGCAACGGCGTCGCGCCGCCAGTCGCGATGAAGATCGCTATTGGGCACACCGTCACGAGATTGCTTACGAATTCGTCTCTGCTCTGAAGCCGGTCTCAATGTCCAACGCGAAGGACCGTTCTTCGGTCAATAACGCTGTCGATGTCTTCATCCAGTCTCGGCTCGAACAGCAGGGACTGGAAGCGGCTCCGCTGCTGGATGACTGGTCCTTCCTGCGGCGCGCGTCGCTGGACGTCATCGGCACGCCGCCGTCAAAGGAGATGACCACCGAGTTCTTTGCCGACAAAAGGCCCGACCGCCGAGCACGTTTCATTGACCGGATGCTGGATCATTCCGGCTGGGCGGACCACTGGGTGGGTTACTGGCAGGACGTACTGGCCGAGAATCCGAATGTCGTTAATCCGACGCTCAACAACACAGGCCCGTTTCGCTGGTGGATTCACGAGTCCTTCCTGGACAACAAACCGATCGACCGCTTCGCCACCGAGCTGATTGCGATGGAAGGCAGTTCGCACTTCGGCGGCCCAGGCGGGTTCTCGATGGCCAGTCAAAACGATGCACCGTTCGCGGCCAAGGCCCACATCATTGGCCAGGCATTTCTGGCACTGGAAATGAAATGTGCCCGCTGCCATGACGCACCGTATCACGAATTCAAACAGTCCGACCTGTTCAGTCTCGCAGCCATGCTCAAACGCAGCCCGCAGAAAGTGCCGGCGACCAGTTCCCTGCCGGGTGAGTCCCACTCCAAACTGGTGAAGGTCAGCCTGAAGCCGGGGCAGTCGGCTCCCGTTTCGTGGCCATTCAAGTCGACGATCGATGCGACTGTCCCGTCCGGCTTCCTCCGCCAGATCGACGACCCGCGTGAAGAACTGGCCGCACGCGTTACGTCACCGCACAACCAGCGATTTGCACAGGTCATCGTTAACCGCTTGTGGCACCGTTGGCTGGGCCGCGGACTGGTGGAGTCAGTCGATGACTGGCACGATGCGAAACCCAGCCATCCGCATCTGCTCGAATGGCTCGGACGGGAACTGGCACTCAATGGCTACGACCTCAAGCACATTGCCCGACTGATCCTCAACTCCCACTGCTACCAGCGATCAGTCGTACCGATTGAGAATCCGGACCACGTCGCGTTGTTTGCGACTCCGGTCCGCCGTCGCCTGTCGGCCGAGCAGATCGCCGATTCACTGTTCTCCATTTCCGGCAAACAGTTCCGGGCCGGAGACATGAACATCGACGTCGATGGCAGCCGGCTGTTTACCAGTTCGCTGAATCTGGGCATCCCGCGGCGTGCCTGGATGTTTTCTTCGCTCAGCAACGAACGCGACCGACCAAGTCTGTCACTGCCATTCGCCCAGCCTTTCGTCACGCTGCTCGAGACATTCGGCTGGCGTGCATCACGCCAGAACCCACTAACAGTCCGCGAGCAGGAATCAACCGTCCTGCAACCAGCATTGATTGCCAACGGCACACTCAGCCGGAGATTCACTCGCTTGTCAGACGACAGCGCCTTCACGGGCCTGGCTCTCGAAGACCGTCCCGTGAGCGAACTCGTGACAGACGTCGTGCAACGCACGCTGACACGACCACCCACCAGCGAAGAACGAGCTCTGTTCGTCGAGCTGCTCAGTCACGGCTACGAAGATCGAATCAACCGCGAAGCACTGGCCGCGGCAGCCGCCCGACTGCCAGGTGCTCGCACCGGAGTCGGCTGGTCCAACCATCTTCAACCCGCCGCCAACGAGCTGCAGGTATCAACCCAGGAACTCGTCCGGCAGGGTGACCCGGCGACACAGAAACTGCATCTGGAGTGGCGAGAAGCCTTCGAAGACATGCTCTGGGCCTTGCTCAACTCCCCCGAGTTCATGTTCGTACCGTAACGCTGTAGAGGACTGCATGTTCGATTCGACCGGATAATCGGGCCGCGTCGGTAACTGAGTGTGACTCCTGAATTCGATGGTCGCTTCGCCAACGATAATCCGTTTTGAACTCGTGATCGATCCGGCGGATTCTGGGAACGCGGCTTGGTAGTCATGATTGGCGGCATTTTCAGACACCGAAACTCATCGCGAGTTTCGCTACTGGACTGAATTGACAACGATCATCTCGACGCGATTTTCTGCGTGTCGGATCGCGCTGCTCGCGCCTTGTGTAAAAAATCACTACGTGCCCATTTACCAGCGGTGATGACCTCGCTGTAGCTGAGGGAGTGCAGACGGTCGGTTTGAATTAATTCAAACACGAAGGCCAATCCTGACAATGCTGCAATATCAACAGATCGCAGTAGTGCAAGAGGCTGACGAAGAGATTAGCGGCGGGGGGTGCTGCTTTTATTGCTTCCCATGCAGAAGGTGCCATCGGCCTTTTGACCTGGCCGATCATCGGGGTCCCAACCGTGATAACAATGAAGCACCGATCAGCGCGAATCCGAGGTCGCTGACTCGTTGAAGAAGATCACCAGGTTCTTCGTTTGCCGCGCGGCGGCCACGATGTCCACCTTGCCGTCGCCGTTCAGGTCGGCGGCCTTGATGTCTTCGACGGCTACCTTTTCTGCAGAGACTCGGGTCTCACGCCACTTGGTCCCTTCTTTGTCGAGCGGAGCGAACAGCTTGATGCCGGGGACTCCCGGGTCGTTCATGGCTCTCCAGCCGACCACAATCTGGTCGGAACCGACACCGAGGTAATCCGCACATGCCAGCGCGTGACCATCTTTGAGCGCCTCATCCAGAACGCTTACTGATCGCCACATGTCGCCCTTTTTCGCGGGCTCGGTATAGACGGTGGATGTCGACCCGTGTTTGGGCTCAATCGTCACGATGAAGCGCCGACCGTTCGGCAGTCGGCCGTCTCGAATCTCTCCCGCGAACTTCTTTGTCAGTTGCGTGGCTGACCAGTCGCCGGTCTTTCTGTCGAAATGCCAGACGCCCTCTTTTCCAGCGACGATCAATTCTTCTTCGTCATCGTCGTCCCAGTTGACCGGATGGAAGTTGTGTGACAGGTGCATGAAGTCGCAAACCACACCGAACTTCCATTCGTCTTTCGGGTTCTCTGGCATGAAGTACTCCAGCACGCGAAGCCCTGCGCCATCACCGTCGACGCTGCCGCGACCTCGAAGCGGTTTCACAACAAGCTGGAATTGATTCTGCATGCCTCTCACCCAATGCATGCGGTGTGTGCTGGGTTCATTATGAAGTCGAACGGGCGTCCATAGCTTCGTTCGGTCCTCTGGCGGGATCAGATAGAAAACGGCACCATCCTTGAGAGATTCGCGATAATTCCATTGGCCGCCGACTGCGATCTCACACTTCCCGTCGCCGTCAATGTCTCTGGCGGTGACACACACATTGTCGCGAACAGTGAGATCCCGGGCGATTACGTGTTTGGTCCACTTCGGGCTCTCGTACCACTGGATCGTACTCTTGTCGGCGAGGACGATGTCCGTCTTTCCATCGCCGTTGACGTCCGCCATCTGCAGGCCGTATCCAATCTCGATGGAGTCGATCTCGACGGCACGCCATTTGAATTCGGGAATGGCGTCGGCGGAGACTGCCGTGACCAGATAGAGGACCAGATACAGAGACAGCACTGAATTCCACATTCTGAAGGCTCTCCGATGAGACATGTGTAAACGGCGCGTGGCAACCGTCCGGACGCAAACAGCAGGCAATTGTGCCGAGCTTCGTTCGTCGCGGCCAAGCGTAACGTCTACTTCGGGCGACAGATATTGATGCTCTGCGGAATCCCGGCGGGCGCCAGAATGTGATATGGACGTCGTTTCTGATTGCCAGCCTGAATCTGCTGGCCAATGTCCTGGATGCTGGCCTGAAACGTCTTGAGAGAAGCAGCCACCTCCGGTTCGAAGTGGTCGGGATCGTACTGGCCCAACTGCGTATAGTGGACCGTGCCCAGCATGTAACCAACTTCCATTTGCAGACGCGCGATGTCAGTCGGTGGCAGGTACTTCAGGTAGTCCTCTTCCGTTGCCTCGGCTGTGGATGTTGGAGCCGGCGCGTAACCGGCAAGAGGCATCTTGGGCACGTAGCTCATGTAGTCCCACTGCGGGAAGTTCACGGCCGCGTGCTGCACACTGGCCGTGTAAATCACCATGGTCAGTACTTCGGCCAGGTACTCCCGCGAGTTGATGGCGCTCATCCCACGGATACGTCCACCCTCACCGGACACAACCTCCGTGGCCCAGCACTGCAGTTCCGGGTCGCCTGCAACGTCGGATTTCGTTTTGTAGTAAGTACCCACGTATTCAGTCACCCATTGATGGATCGCGTTCCAGTAAAGGAGTGCATCGTCGCGGTAGGGGTAATTGGGTAGCGTGTCTGAATCCGCGACGTCCCTTTGAGCCAGTGCTTTGGGCAGAAACTGCTCGTCGAAGAGATACGATTCGACTCCGGACACCACTGCCTGCAGCGTTTGCTTAATCGGGGAAGATGTCAGCAGTTCGACAGGGCCTCCGGGCGCGACGAGCTTCTCTGCAGCCGCGTTATTGATCGACAGCGTGCCTTCGAAGTGTGGGGCCAGGAGTCTGTAGATTGGATGCCGTCGCGACAGTTGGCGGTGCATCGCGATACAGAACGGCTCGATGTAGAGATGCGTTCGGGCCAGATGGGTCACCGCTTCGTGAACGTTGCCATCGGCAATCTCAACGATGATCTTGGCGATCAACCAGTTATTGCCGTCGCGTGGTGTGAAGACCGGGTTGTCGTCGGCCGGCGTCTCTTTGCACTGAATAGCGACCGGGCAAAACTCGTCACTGGACTTGTCGACTGCAAACAATGCGAGAGGGGCGTAGGCGTATTTGGTGACAACTGCTTCCGCCCGCTTGATCTGCCCGTTATCCATCCCCTCCAGCACTTTATAGTCAACCAGATAGAGTCGATTTTCCTGAGCAGCCGCTTCGAGCGAATCACCCTTCATTGTGGCAGCACACTGCTCGCCGGTTACCCGAAAGTGATCCGGGACCCGCGTAATGCGACGAAGCATGACGGGATTGGGTCCTGCAATCCGCAACTCCGCGTCGTCCTTGTGGTTTTTGTGGATCGGCGGAAGGTCGATCGCGTGGAAGAGGTCCGCATAGTCGTCAACGCTGGACGGGCGCTGCGCCTCGTCTTCGAAGTCGGTCAAGGCGTCCACGCCAAGTGCGAGAACTTCAAGCACCTCCGTAAAGACCGCGTTGCCCTGTCCGAGTCGACGACGCAGGTGAGCCCCGGAGTCGGTGAACCCCTTAGCGGCTGCTTCATTGCCCGTCATAGTCAGGCGGTTGTCGAAGATCGTTAGAACTTTAGGTTCGTCGCCGGAATGTGTTGGTGAAAGCGGTCTGTTTGCAGTCGGCCGGGCGGAGCCGGCCTGAGTCGAACGAGGTACGAATCACCTCAAGAAGAGGAAGGAGAGCATACCGCGACGGT
>CAYSJO010000249.1:0-1621 GCA_964431285.1 uncultured Planctomycetaceae bacterium | reverse complement strand
GTGCGGGCGCGCGGTCCGTAAATGAAGCCGGGGCGCAGGAGCGTGGCGGGCAGTTTGGGCTGATCGATGTGCGACCGGACATGCTGCGCGGATGCGGCCTTCGTCAGCGTGTAACCGTCGATGCCGCTTAGAGAGACGGGTTCTGATTCGTCGGTGCCGTGGTGATCACGCGCCTTGTACACACCCAGCGAGCTGATATGCACGACTCGCTTCAGGCAGCCGTTCGCCTCAACGGCCCGCAACAGGCTTTCCGTACCTTCCACGTTGACTCGACGATAGTCAGCGATCGGGCCCCAGTCGCCCACCTTTGCCGCGCAATGGACCAGAGCAGTGACCCCTTCAGCAGCGCGTGCATGCGACTCATGATCTGTCAGGTCGCCGTAAACGAGATCCGTATCCCATTCACTCAGCAGTTGTTTGTCGCTCGACTCGCGGACGAGAGCCCGAGTCGGAATACCCAGTTCGCGAGCCCGTTGAACTACATGACTGCCAACCAACCCGGTCGCTCCCGTGACCAGCAGCAGATCGTCTGATGAAAACTCCACAGAAACAGATCCTTCCGTTCTTATCCAGGTGTGCTCTTTCGCTGCCCAACGTGCGCTGGATTCCTCAAGGAACGTTGGCGAGATTCAGTCGATCGTTCCAGAAGCGGCGGGCGTGGTCGTGGTGCTTCAGCACGTCGTCGAGTTTCTCAGCATCGTCAAGTTTCAAGCGGACACGGTCGGCACGCTCTTCGACCCAGTCTGTGAAAAACTCGACAGAACGACGGCTGATCCGACATGGCTGGTCAGCCGATTCAATGTACCAAGGTGCTGTTGATGCGAATCGGAACGTCTCGTTGCGGTCGGTAATGGCACGAACCAGGAACCAGCCGGACTCCAGCTTCAGGGACGTCTTAATTGTCCCTGACCGGAGAGACTTACCGGAAAGGGAAACCATCTTGCCGTTCGCGACAATCTCAACCGTCGAAATCGGGTCGTTCGACGAAACCTCAATGGACAGTTCGACCAACTTCGATGTCCCATCCGTCACTATCACATGGCCAGGCAGAAGTCCGTTTGCCCGGCAGATCAGGAGCGGCCCATTGGTCACAAATGAGCGCCCCGCTTTCAGTCCACTCCACCAGTCGTCCCAGATGAGCTTCTCACCGGTATGCACATAAACACGGTTGTACCCCACAGGGTTGGGAAGCACCCCGGATGCACTGCCGGCCGACGGAGGGATACGAATGCCGCAATTCAGAATGTGGTAGTAGATTTCCTGCGTCCAGAGTCCGTTGCCTCGTGGTACAGGCAGGCGTTCGGAATCGCGCGGCCGGCCCCATGCCTCGGATTCATACATGCGACTGCGGCACATGTGGTTGTTCGCCAGGCCGATCGAATCGACCTGTCCGCTGGCCAGCCAGATGGGGACGTCCCACCAGAACGGTTTCTCAATGTCGATCCAGACGTCCTTCTGCTCACGAGCCTGCTTGAGAAGTGTCATTGGCGACGGGAACTCAGGAAACTGGCCCCGTCCGCCGGGCAATGCGAGCGGTTTCTTCAGACCAAAGTACAGGAGCGCTCCGCCCTCGCGTTCGTCTTCGCCACCCATCACGTCGTAATGCCGATTCCCATCGACA
>CAYSJO010000248.1:0-4339 GCA_964431285.1 uncultured Planctomycetaceae bacterium | reverse complement strand
CCGTACTCAGTCGCTTTCTGCGTTCTGTAAAGACTCCGATGCCTGCGACGCCATCCGGATCACAAATCCGCTCCCGCCGAATAAGAAGACTCGTGACAATGCAGACCTGCCAATCCCTCCGTATTTCAACGGCCTGTTAGCCGGCCATTTGGACACCCGCAATCGGCCGGGCAACGCATTCACAGGTTCGCATGGAAGACACGCAACTCAATCTGCCGCGATCGTTGCTGGCTCTGGTTTTGCTGGCGTGTCTGAACGGGTGCGGGCCGGAAGAACCCGTCCCTACTCCTTCAAGTCCTGCATTGGCACCGGTCGTTGCCGATCAGCCTGCGGTGATACCGGCCCAGCCGGAATCTCCGCCACCAGACGTCTCCCCCGTCGCTCCGGATGTGGTCTCGACGCTGTCGGACATCAGCAACCAGCCGGTCGTCATGTATCGTCCGTCGTGGCCGCGTCCGAAGATAATTGACGAGCAGCTTCGCCGCGTCGGCCTTGTGCGTCACACCACGCGTCTGCTGGATCTGGTTACCGACATTGGTCCCGAGAAAATGCAGCCTTTGGTGCCGTTGATCGATCAGTTACATCGCTATCACGAGTCGTACTTTGGCGAGTTGCCGCCGGCCAGAGATGGAGCTGATTACCGCATTACCGGATATGTGATGCGCGATCAGGAATTGTTCGCGCAGGCGAAACTGCTGCCGAATGGCGGTTTGCTGGCGTTTCACGGTCGACAGGTCGGACCACAGTTCTGGATGAACGACCAGCCGTGGGACTACTACCGTCGCCATTTGCTGATGCATGAAGCCACGCACGCGTACATGCGGCATATTCCCGGCTACGCAGAGGAACTGCCGTTGTGGTATCTGGAAGGCATGGCCGAACTGCTGGCGACGCACACGATCGGCGAGCTGGGCAAGGTCACGTTCAACGTCATGCCGGTCGTGCCTGGTGAGTTCCTCGGGCATGAACGTATCGCGATCGTACGCAACGACCTGCGAAAAAACGGCCTGCGTACCATCGAACAGATCACGTCGTTCCAGGCCGCGGACTTTCACAAAGTGGAAGCCTATGCCTGGTGCTGGGCACTGTGTCGATTTCTCGATTCGCACCGGAACTATCAGAAGCGATTCCGCGACATCGCTCGTGAACTGATCACGACACCGTTCAACGACAATCTGGCCGCACAAATTCAACCGGACAACGATCGATTACGTGTCGAGTGGGCGGCGTTCGCGTCGGGCATCGAATACGGATACGACTTTGAACGCACCGTGCTCGCGTTTCCGGGCGGGCAGCGACTGGCCGGTGCAATGACTGTCGATGTCCACAGCGACCGGGGCTGGCAGTCCGCGGAGATGACTCTGACACAGGGTCAATCGTGTGAGGTATCCGCGGTTGGTCGTTTCACACTGGCCAGTGACCCAAAGCCCTGGGTGAGCGAAGCGAACGGTGTCAGTATCCGCTATTACGACGGTCAGCCGCTCGGACGCCTGCTGGCCGTGGTGCTCAGCTACGAGAATGGTCGAGTCACGATGTCTCCGGTGATTCCACTGAGCAATCGCAGTACTTTGACAGCGCCGATCAACGGCACGGTGTACCTGCGACTCAACGACCACTGGGGAGAGCTGTCTGACAACACCGGATCGATTCAAGTCACCGTGCAACCGCCCGGTTCATAGAACGGACTTGTCCATCAAGGCCAGTTTGACACTTAGAACATTTCTGGATTGTCATCTCGGATCCTGCGGCATCGCGGTACGTCGGCGGAGCCGTATTGGATTGAATTCCATAATGTTGCCAGAAAGCGCGAACAAAACCGGTGGGTCGCGCATCTTCTACAAACGCGGCGACGTTATCTCACTCGCCCACGTTACAGGTCATCAGATAACAAACAGTCCGGGAACAAGAGAGATGATTGTTTTCAGGTCAGGTCTCATAAGCGAACAGAGTGGTTACGGACGGTTTACCGATCAATCGGTGAATACGTTGCCGTGCCCTCTGCGCTTGTGACACCTGGCTTCTCTCTCTTGCGATCAGCAAAGCCCGGTGTCACGCGACATCGGGCTTTTTTCGTGCGGCGAAACCGCTTTGTTCGGGCTACCGCTCGGAAGAAGTGGCAACCGGTAACCACCGAATGGGTCGGTAGCTGAGATGGTTTAGCGGCGGTCTGAAGAACCGTAGACGAGGATTCGAGCGTCTCCCGACCCACTTGCGCATCTCTTGCGCACTCAACATGCCCCGTTCTTCTAACGGCTCAGGATGCTGGCCTTTCACGTCGGCGATACGGGTTCCAATCCCGTACGGGGTACTTCCGGACAGACACGGCCTGTTAGTGAAACTGGAGATCACGCGACGCTTCGAACGTCGTATTCCGGGTTCGAATCCTGGGCGGGCTACTTCACAACAAACACCAACCGGCGCGTGGGGAAGCCTGATTCCGGCTAACAGTCCGTTGAAAACGTGATTTGAGCAGGCCGGATCAAGCGAAGCGCCGCTCCGGTCTGCTGGAATCTACCAGAAATCACAGATGCCGGAACATCGTCGCTGCGCTCCTCGGTCCGGCCTACACGTTTTCAACGGACTGCTGAAGCTGAGCACATTCGGGTGTGGGGTAATCTGGAAACCCGCGTGGTCTGGGACCACGAGATTGTCGGTTCGAATCCGACCACCCGGACTTTCAACAACAAAGGACAAGACACAGCCCGGTCGTTCAACGGTCAAGGACGCCGTCCTGATAAGGTGGAGACGAAGGTTCGACTCCTTCTCGGGCTATTTGGAACTCACAAAGACAACACACGGAGCCTGAAATGCGGATGCATCGTTGGAAACAGATACCCACGCCCTACACGAGGTCGTGGTGTAACGGCAGCACAGCAGACTTTTAATCTGCACGGCGAGGGTTCGAATCCCTCCGACCTCACTGAGCGACACGAGTCACTCGGCCGCCACATTCTGCAAAGCAGACGTGCGGCGAGTCGAAGCCGGTATTGATACGGCCTGTAGCTCAAGGATCAGAGCAGGCTCCTTATAAGGGCACGACGACGGCTCGACTCCGTCCGGGCCGACTGAGAGAAGACCATGAAACGAACAATCTACAAGCAATGTGAGGTCCGTCGGGGGATCGGCAATCCGACTGACGTGGATACCGACATCGTTCGCAGTCAACGGCAAAGTGCTGAGACTGTGTGATGGTGGCGAGTGGTCCGATGGCTGGGTCGTGACGGCAGTCTATCCGGATACCGAACGGATCATCGCGCCGAGTCCGCACAGCGAAATCAGACGTCACCGAAGAGCAACCGGCGACTCTCTTCCGCGGCTCGCAAAGTAAGAATACGGGATCGAGGTGTTAGCGGCAGCATATCCGGCTCTTAACCGGACAGGTGAGGGTTCGAGCCCCTCCGATCCTACTCAGCAACAACACGCACTGGTCGTTCAGCGGCAAGGACACCGCACTCGTAATGCGGCAACGTGGGTTCGAGTCCCACCCGGTGCTTTACGTTTAGTCTCGCTCTGGCCTTGCACACTTTGGGGTGATTCAGGTTACGCGGACAGTGCAAGTCCTTAAATCGGCACGGTCGTTTGGGTTTCGAACTCGGCTGGGGTGAGGTAGCCGAGCAATGAATGACGGCGGTCCTGGTTGTAATAATGCAGATAGGTCGACAGATCGCGGACCGCTTCCACGCTGTCGGCGTACTCGGTCAATTCCAGCTCTGTCTTCAGCGTGCCGAAGCACGATTCCATGAAGGCATTGTCGTAACAGTTGCCTGCTTCGCTCATGCTTTGAAGCATTGATGCGCGACGCAGAACATCTCGATACGAACCCGATGCGTACTGGCCACCACGGTCGCTGTGATGGATCAGGCCCGTTGCTGGCTGTCGCTCTCGAATCGCTTTCTTCAGAGAACTCAACACCAGCGCATCAGTCATCGAGTCCTGATACTCCCAGCCCACAACACGCCGCGAATACAAGTCCATCAGGAGAGACAGGTAACCGAAGCGAACGCCATGCAGCGGGATGTAAGTGATGTCTCCGACCCACACTTCATTGATCTGCTGCGGTGCTTCACGTTCTCGCAGCAGGTTCGAGTTGTAGCCCAGACGATGCCGGCTGTTCGTCGTTCGAGGTCGGAACGACTTTGGCTGAATCGCCTTCAGCCCCTGCGTTTCAAGTAGTTTCGCGACACGTGCGACGCCACACGGTTCTCCCCGCGATGCAAGTTCCATAGAAATCCGACGCGCTCCGTAACGACGGCGATGAGTCCAGAAGATGTCTCGAATCAACGGCATCAGTTCCTCATCACGAACGTCACGCGCCGACAGGCCGCGGCTCTGCCACGCA
>CAYSJO010000247.1:0-9565 GCA_964431285.1 uncultured Planctomycetaceae bacterium | reverse complement strand
CCGTACTCAGTCGCTTTCTGCGTTCTGTAAAGACTCCGATGCCTGCGACGCCATCCGGATCACAAATCCGCTCCCGCCGAATAAGAAGACTCGTGACAATGCAGATCTGCCAATCCCTCCGTATTTCAACGGCCTGTTAGCACCGCAGTAATGGCATCCCAAGCGGTCGACATGGAAATCGACATAACGATCCCATTCGACGTCCAGTGTCCCGAGGACAAATTTGCCCAGCGTGGATCGTTTCGGGCAGCTCGGTCGCCCCTCTTCCCAGATCTGACTGAGTAATTCTCCGGATACGAACTGATCCGGATCATCCTGCGGAAGATCAGGAGCTTCTGCCGCGACTCGCCGCACGAACCGATGCTTGAGCAGTGCGACCGCCGCCTCTGTCATATCGAGTTCCGCCGCGATTTCCTGGTTCCGCTGCTGCGCGAAGAACAGCAGATCAAAGGCAATCAAATCGCGAAACTTCTGCTGCTCCTTCAGACGCTCGGTGACCACACGAACGGCCCGGGTCAGTTCCTGCAGGTCGTTTTCAGCCTGCTCTTCTCGACGAACATACCAGCTCGCCGACTGATCGGTCGTCGTCGACACGGACACGGATGACGCCTCATCGGCCGCACCCAGACTGCCGCTCAACGAACACAGGACAATCCGCACTCCTCGACTAGCACGACGGTGATGGTCGGCGATGCGACGGCGTAACAACTGAAACAGCCAGGTTTCCAGAGACGCTTTGCCACGGAAGTGGTCAAGTGACTGCAGCAGACTGACGAAAGTCTCCTGGACGGTGTCCTCGGCATCGGCCGGTTGCGGCAACTGATTCCGGGCAAAGGCCAGCAGCCGTCCCTGAAACCGATCCACAAGTTGATCCCATCCCGCGTGGTCACCCGCGCGAACCTGATCTAACAGGAGCTGTTCGGTTTCCGTCAGGCTCATGAGATACGAGCTGTCGTTGCGTTGTCGCTGGCGTCCTGCAATCTACTCACGCTCGCCAGGTTCCAGTGGAGCGAACAGACCCTCCAGATCAGGGTCGCTCGAATCACGATTACGATTGTTGTTGCCGATCGCCTCACGGACCAGCCGAGTCATTCGCTCGTCCAGGTGCTCGCGAAGATTGACCAGTTCCAAAGCGATCAGCTCGTGCGACTCCGCGTATCTTCCGGTCACACTGGCCAAAGTGGCCTGACCGGCGACGCCGCGGGCTTTCCAGGCATTGTCATGCTGGCGAGCCAGTTCGTCGAAGTGGCTGAGAGCATCCGAGTAACGACGCTGTGCGAGTTGCAGCAGACCCAGTTCCAGTTGAGCCTCAAGGGTGGCCTGCGGCACATCGGGAAATCGCTCGATGACCAGACGCCATGCTTCTTCTTCGGTTGCCCGATTGTCCCGCGTCGGTCCACTAGCAAGCGTGCGGGCAATGGACACTTGAGCCGATGCCGTCTCCCGCAATGGAACTCGTGGAGCTGCCGGCACGGAATCCAGCGGGTTCGGCCGACGACGATCTCGGCGGCCCATACCCGCGGCCAACAGAAAAACGACCAGACATCCGATGGCATACGCCCGCAGCGCTTGACTCGAGATCGGCAGGCTTGTCCACCAGTTGGCTGGTTTCTGATTCGTAACGATTGACGTCTTGTTGACCTCACCTGACGTCTCGATCCGCTTAAGTTCGGTCAACGCGGACTTCGCGTCCGGAAATCGGTTGGCGGGCTCCTTGGCCATCAATCGTTCGATGACTTCGATCAGCGCAGACGGCAGATCAGGACGCAATTCACGCAAGGGCGGCGGTTCTTCGTTGAGATGTTTGTACGCGAGAGCCAGCGCAGTCTCGGCCCGGAAGGGAGGCTCCCCGGCAAGTACATGGAAGAAGGTCACTCCCAGTGAATACAGGTCGCTCCGCAGATCGACATTGGCGCCATTGACCTGCTCAGGGCTCATGTACATCGGAGTGCCCATCGTCACGCCGCGTTGCGTCAGGTTGACGCGTTCACCGCCGAGCGTCAGTTGAGCCAGCCCGAAGTCCGTCACCTTCGCGGTCATCCTGCGCGTGACCATGATGTTCTCGGGCTTGATGTCGCGATGCACGATGCCAGCCTTGTGAGCCACATGCAAAGCAGAACACACCTGCTTCATCAGGTGGACTGCAATGTTCGCCGTCGGTGGCTTGCTCTTCTGCAGATACTGCCGCAGGTTCAGACCCTGAACGTACTCCTGTGCGATGTAGTGAATCTCGTCGCACTGTCCGATCGCAAAGACCTGCACGATATTGGGATGATTCAATCCGGCCGCCGCACGCGCCTCGTGTTCGAATCGCTGTTCGTAGCTGTCATCACCTCCAAAGTCGGCACGCATGACTTTGATCGCCACCGTTCGCTTCAGCGACGTCTGCTCGGCGAGGTAAACTTGGGCCATGCCGCCACTGCCCAAGCGACGCAGCAGACGGAATTCGTCCAGAACGCAGTCAGTCAGGTCAACCGCTGGAGCGAGATGCGGGGGAGCGGCCAAGGTCATCGAGAGGGCCTGGCTGGAACTCATGGTCCCGCTGAGGTCCATTTCTGCGTCGCGATTCGACTGCTGTCGCAGCCGGGTCGTCTTGTCCGGATCATTTAATCGACCATGCGAGCCCGCCGCCCCGTCCGGAATGGCAGCGACGTCGGAATCGCTCATCGGCCGCGTTCGATCTGGCGACGAGCCTGAGGACAGAGAAGAGTCGGTCATCGCGAAGGGTTCGCGGAGGAGTGAATCGGGCGACACTCAATCATAGGCAGCCATACCACACGGCACCACAAGAGGTTTCGCACGCAGACGATGACTCGGCGCAGATTTGTGGTAGGCTGAATGGTCCACAAAAGTCGAGACACCACGCATCAAACTCAAATGACCGATTCAGACAGTCCAGAGCTGACGCCACAAAGCCCCCTCGACGGCGTGACTCCGCAGCCGCGCCGCGGGCGCGTCGTGGTGGTCGCGATTTGCCTGATTCTGGCAGCATGGCTGATGGCTGGCTTCTACGTCGTCGGAGCTGACGAAGCGGCTGTTGTGCGGATTTGCGGTCGCGCCCAGCGAACAGACGACGGAACAGTGCGACTGCAATCGAGTGGGCTGCACTATCACCTGCCCTGGCCGCTCGTGCAGATCGATCGCGTGCGGATCAACGAGGTCCGCACGGTCACCGTCGGTTCCTCAGAACTCGACGACGTTGACAGCAGCGAGTTTCTTAAAGCACTCGACCCGTCCCGCCAGTCACAGTTTCTGGTCGGCAATCGCAATGTCCTGCACGTGAACCTCAACGTGCACTACCGAATTTCGCGCGAGCGGATTGACCAGTGGTTGTATGGATCGACCTCGTCGGATGAACGATTTCGGTTGCTGGCCGGCGCCGTGCTGGCCGACGTCGTGCTGCGTTGCGGCGTCGACTTTGTGCATACGCTGGGGCACAGTCGGATCCGCCAGGCAGTCCTGTCACGTCTGCGCGACGTGGCCGAGGCGAGTTCGCTGGGAGTCGAGATTGAAGACGTCACAATCGCCAGTGTCGCACCGCCGATACGAGTCAAAGCGGAATTCGTGGATGTCATGAACGCCAGGGCCGATCGCGAGACGTACATCAACCGAGCTCGCGCCTACGCCGAACAGGAGCAGGCGGACGCGGAGGCCAAAGCCCGCAAACGTCGCAATGAAGCCGAAGGTCGGCGGCTGCAGGTCGTCCAACTGGCCAGAGCCGAAGCTGACAGTTTCAATCACATGATCGATCAGTTTGAACAGGCGTCAACAACCGGCCCACTTAGCTATGCGGAGGTCCGGCAACTCGCCATGCGGCGGCATTTCATCGAGACGCTGGAGCAGGTTTACCGTAACGTCGAAGGCAAAGTCTTCCTGGACTCGGGGAAGCCTGTGGATATCACCATCCACCGCAATCCGAGTCAGGACTGACCGTTCGTAGTAACCGCATTTATGCGATTCCGGAGTCGAACCAGACAACCCGTTCGACCCACGCCTTGCTCGACAGCACGCGTCCGAATTCCTAGCCTTGCGGCCGCAACAGCAAATCAGCCACTGCTGATGTTTCACCATCGCGCAACGCCGGAGCTAACTCTATGAAACTTACCACCCGAATCCTGGTGCTTGGACTGCTGGCAGTGTCCGTCGGCACAGCCTCTGCTGACGACAAACGATCTCTGAACGAGCCACCTGAAGGATTCACGGCGGTCTTTAACGGGAAGGATCTCAGCGGCTGGCGGGGTGGAAATTACAACCCGTACAAGCTTGCCGAAATGTCCGAAGAAGAGCAGGCCGCCTTCTGGAAGAAGGGCTGGGACGACGTTGTCCAGCACTGGACTGTCGAGGACGGAGAGCTCGTGAACGATGGCCACGGCGTCTACCTGACGACTGAGAAGGAGTATTCCAACTACGAATTCTGGATCGACTACAAAACTGTCGCAAAAGCCGACTCGGGAATTTACCTGAAGGCGACTCCTCAGGTGCAAATCTGGGACTTCACTGAAGAAGGCGGCAAATGGGGAATCGGAGCCGACAAAGGATCTGGGGGACTCTGGAACAACAACAAAGGCAATCCTGGCAAAGACCCGCTGGTGCTGGCCGACAAGCCGTTCGGCGAATGGAACAGCTTTCGGGTTCGGCAGATCGGTGCACGAACCTGGGTGCAGTTGAACGGCAAGCTCGTTGTGGATGGAGCCATCCACGACAACTACTGGGACCGTAAATCACCTTTACGACCTAGCGGTCCGATTCAACTTCAAACACATGGCGGAGAAATCCGCTGGCGGAACATTTTTATCCGCGAAATCCCAGCGGATGAGGCGGCCGCAGCACTTGCCGGCAGTGACGAAGGCTTCAAGCACATCTTCAACGGCAGTGACTTCAGTGGCTGGGCCGGTCCCACGGACAACTATGAGGTTGTTGACGGCGCCATCGGCTGCAAGAAAGGCAAGGGCGGGACAATTTACTTCGACGAAACGCTGGATGACTTCGTTGTCCGATTCGAATTCCGCCTGCCACCTGGTGGAAACAACGGCCTTGCGATCCGCTACCCTGGCAAGGGCGACACGGCTTACGTCGGAATGTGCGAACTGCAGGTGCTGGACAACACCGCCGAGAAATACGCGAAGCTGGATGCCCGCCAGTATCACGGTTCGGTCTACGGCATGGTCGCGGCACATCGCGGGTACCAGCGACCCGTCGGCGAGTGGAATTACCAGGAAGTGACCGTGCAGGGTTCGAAGATTCGCGTTGAGTTGAACGGTGCCGTGATCACGGATGCTGACGTCAGCCAGATCAAAGAATTCATGGGTGGACGACCGCATCCAGGCATGAACCGGGCCGACGGCTTCTTTGGTTTCGCCGGCCACGGCGACGCAGTGCATTTTCGAAATGTACGGCTGAAAAAACTTGCAGCCGCTGAAAAGCCGGCTGAAAAAGCCGCGGAGGCGCAGGAGTAAGCGTCTCGGCTGCAGGACGTCGGTTCGGCAAAGCGGTCGCATCTACGCTTGTGGCGCCGCCTTGAGCATCAGCTCGGCGGCTTCCCGGCCGGTCATTCCCACTTCAATTCCGTAGCCAGCCGCTTGAGGCGTCAGACCAACGATCTTCGCCTCGAACAGATCTTCCGGCTCGACCAGCGGTTTCTGCGGCGTGCCCTTTGCGATGGCGATCGCTTGCCCGAACTCTGCAGGTGTCTCCAGATCGTAGATGCCGCAGCCCACGATCCCAACCGCCGTCAGGATCGAGCAGTATTGCCCGCCCACCCAGCGGTTGCTGATTCCCACTGCACTGCCGTTCTCAAACTGCAGTTCGCGACTCACCGTACGGGGTAAGGCATCCGACATGAAAAAACCTCCCGGCAGAGTGATCTAACGGGAGGCAGAGTATTCAGCAGCGTGATTCCGAATCAAGCACTTTGAGCAGGTATCTTGTCCTGTACGTTGCGAGCCAGACGCAGGGCTTTCAGCGTGCGAATCACCATCCAGGTCACGTCAATCTCCCACCAGCGATGCCCGTGACGGGCCAGACGCTGATGAGCATGATGGTTGTTGTGCCAGCCTTCTCCGTAGCTGACCAGAGCCACCCACCACAGATTGCGTGAGCGGTCGGTCGTCTCGTAATTCCGGTAGCCCCAGATGTGGGTGGCCGAGTTCACAAACCATGTCGAGTGGTAGCACAGCACCATTCTCAGGCACACGCCCCACAGCAACAGCGACCAGCCAGACGCCGTTGACCAGCCCATCGCCATCGTCCACTCGCCCAGCAGGAACAGGCCAATGCCCAGCATGATGGTGAACACGGGAAAGATGCGATGGAACAGTCGCTGTACCGGGTCTTTCCACAGGTCCGGGGCCCATCGGGCACACATGGCATCTTCTTGCTCTCTCGGAAAATACGGCTTGAACCACACAAGGTGGCTCCACCAGAAACCGTCATTGGGCGAATGCGGATCGCCGTCCTGATCGGACAGCACATGGTGCTTGCGGTGCGTGGCCACCCAGAACAGCGGAGACCCCTCAGCCGACAATATTCCACACATGGAGAAGAAGTACTTGAGCGGAGTCGGTACCACCAGGCTGCCGTGAGTCAGCAGGCGATGGTAGCCCAGCGTGACTCCCAGACAGGCGGTGACAAAGTGCAGTACCACGCACAGACCCAGACCGACCCACGAAAAATGCCAGAACGCGGCCACCGCTCCAATATGCATCGCCAGCATCCAACCCGTATTCCACTTATTGATCCCGTGTGGAAATCGGTCACGTAATCGGGTCGGTACAGGATGGGCGATGACTTTTTTTGCAGGTTCAACAGCGGAGCTCTCAACACTCCGCTGTGGTGCGATACGGTCCAAGACAGACGCGGCGGATTCAGAAATCACATCCGACTCCTGAGCCGGAGTGGGAGTTTCGACGCTCACTGGTAATCTCCAGAGTTGTATAGATGGCGAATCGATTGAAGCGGGTCACACTGCACTCGCGGGATTCAGACGAAAGCCCCGGATCAGCGACCAAGTGGAATTAAAGCGGATTACTAAGGGGTATCGAACACCAGGCTGTCAGATCCGGGTCAAACTTGTGTCAAAGTTCCGTCACCGTTTGGCCGTTGCAAATCTCTGCCGTTAAACGCTTGTGGAGAAATGGGTTGGGTGACATGTACCGGACCTGGTGTGGTTCGGAAACTGACCGAATTCGAGCAGCGAAAGGGAATTCGTTTGAACGGATGTGCGTCAGATGCCTGAATTCGTGATTTTGGCAACCTTGATTGAGACCGCTGTCGCGTCTGGGTATCCTCGCCACGACTGGGAGGGCTGGCGGGTCAGAGCCGGCCTGGGCTGAGCTACCCGATGGCATTCCCCGGTCTCAGACTCGGCCAACACACGTGGCAGGGATGCGCTTTCGCGAACGGAGTTTCGCCCATCCGATCAGCCAGCAGACTTTACGTTCGTTCCCCTTCACGTCGTAACCATCCATGTATCGTGCTCTAGGCAACGGCGTTGTTCGCCACTGGCCACTGCTGATTGGTGGCTGGATGGTGTTGCTGATCGCGCTGAAACTGACGGCGCCACCGTGGTTCAGCGTAGTCGAATCAGGCGAGTTTGCCTTCCTGCCTGCGGATGTACCCAGCCTGAAGGGGGAACGCGTCTACAAAAGCGCCTGGAAGACGGAGTACGCCAGCAACATTGTGGTCGTCGTTCGTCGCAGCAAAGAACTTGAAGAACGCGATCGGCTGTTTATCACGGAGACGTTGAAACCCCGGTTGGAAGAAGTGCTGCGTGAGGTCGGCATTCCGAAACCGCCCGGCGTTACGAGTGAGGCTGAGCCACTCCCTGTGGATGACGAACCAGACCCTGTCGCCGAACTGGCTGAAGAACCCGTTGAGGACATCGGCCAGAAGATCAAAACGTTCAGTAGTCCCAGTTGGGAAAAGATCCTCAACAGTGCCGATGGAACGGCGACCATGGTCGTCATCGATCTCGAAACCGAGTTCTTCAATAACGACAACATTCCGTTGATCGATCGTATCGAGGAGACGATCCGGCGCGGCAGTGGCAAGTCTCTTTACGATGAAGGCAAAGTTCCGAACGGCCTGAACCTGGCGCTGAGCGGGTCCGCGACGGTCGGTCGGGACATGATGCAGGCGGCCCTTGAGAGTTCGAAGGCGACCGAGTTGTGGACGGTCATTCTCGTCGTGGCCCTCTTGATCATGATCTACCGGGCACCGGTGTTAGCCATCATTCCGCTTGCCACAGTCTTTATCGCGACGGAGACCTCGCTCGCCCTGCTGGCGATTCTGGCCGAGCATGGCATCCTCAGCCTGTTCAATGGTGCCGAGGTCTACATCAAGGTGCTCAGCTACGGAGCTGGTGTCGATTACTGCCTGTTTCTGATCGCCCGGTTCAAAGAAGAACTCGACGAAACGCAGACAACAGAGCTTGCTGTGTCCGGCTCAATTGAAAAGGTCGGCGAAGCGCTGGTCGCGAGCGCCGGCACGGTCATCTGTGGGATCGGCATGATGACGTTTGCGGACTTCGGCAAATTCTCGCAGGCCGGAATGACAATCCCAATCGCGCTGGGTGTTGTACTGATTGCCTCATTGACCTTCACTCCAGCCGTGCTCCGCATGACGGGCAAGTGGGCGTTCTGGCCACACATTGCCACACGACAGATACAAAGCACTGGCGGGTGGGTCTCGGCAACCGGTTTCTTCGCCTGGCTGATTCGCAAGAACGTGTTCGAGACGATCTGGAAAAAGACGGCTGAAGTGATTCAGGAACGACCCGCGTTCGTCCTGACGCTTAGTATCGCGTTAATGATGCCGTTCGCCGTGGTTGCGGTCATCTTCTTTAACAATCTGAGCTACGGGCTGCTGTCAGAACTGCCACAGGACAACGCCAGTGTCATCGGCGCAAAAGCTATCCAGAGCCACTTCCCCGCTGGCACTGCGGGACCAGCCACGCTGTTGCTGCACAACCCCAATCTTGATTTCACAGAAGACAGTACTCAGAAGGGCCTGACGAAGGTTGTCGAGAGTCTCTACGAACGGCGCGAAGAGCTGCACCTGGCAGACATTCGCTATGTTGTAAGCCCGTTCGGGGTTGCGAACAGCGAAAACGACGAGTCTGCCGACGCCGCCCCAGAAGATCCGGACGAGCCCGAATCGGCTCCACCAAGTCCACTGGAGCGACTATTGGGCGCAGGTGATGGACCCGGCGTCGACATCGGTGCGATCATCAGAGGACGCGTCGTGGGTCACAAGGTCGACGAGTTCTACATCGGGCAGCATGGTGAATATGCCGGTAATCTGGCCCGGCTCGATCTTGTGTCGAAAGACGACCCGTTCTCTCGTGACAGCATTCGCCAGTTCAACCAGTTGCGTGCCGAGGTGCTGGCGACCGCGAACAAGTTCCTGGTTGGTTCGGACGAAACCGGGTCGGTGGAAGTATTCGCAATCGGACCGACGGCCAGCATTCGGGATTTGAAAGCCGTCACCGACCGCGACCAGCGAGTGATTGATGCCCTGGTTCTGGGTGGCATCTTTGCCATCCTGCTCGTGCTGCTCAGGAATTTTG
>CAYSJO010000246.1:0-1743 GCA_964431285.1 uncultured Planctomycetaceae bacterium | reverse complement strand
GCCGGCAGTTGTTCACTGTTAAGTGGGAATGTCCCACTGGCTCTGCGGGCTGACTCCGCTTAGCGCAACCTGTCACGGCGAGCGCAACGAGAATCAAATCGGGCGTACGGTGCTCGCCGAGGTGCTTATTTGGCGCTGTTGGTCGTCCGGCAGCTCAGTTCTCACACCGGGTCGGACTTCGTAATCCCAGTTCATGACCTATCTTGGCGTCGCGCAGTGCTATTGGACTGCGCGAGTCCAAACGATTCCAGTTCCATGGCATGACTCAGTTTGCAACAGCAAGCAGCGTTACACCGTCGCGCGAATCATTCACTCGGAATCGCACGAGCATGCAGCGTTGCGGGGCCGAATGTTTCTGGACGTATGACAGAAAGATCGACTCGTCTTCGAGCCGTGTCAGTTTGCCGTAGCCGTAGCAGGACGGATCAATGCGGATCGGCTCCGACCAGGACCTGCCGCCGTCAGTGCTGAGGAAGATACACTGACCGCCGCTTCCGCCTGCCGTGAGCACCAGCGTATCATCGCGAAGCACCACCATGTGCGGTGCATAGACGTACTTTGGCCCGACGCGGCTGATCTGTTGCCAGGTTTCTGCCTCATCGTCCGACACCAGCGTCCCTCCGTCAGGTCGAACGACTAGAACCAGGCGGCCGTTTGACAATCGTTCGAGGTCGCCTTCGTCCGTATCGATCCAGCCGTCGTCTTTCGGACTACCGAGCTTGAGAAAGCGATCAACGTCGCCGGACACGACAAGGTCTTTGGCGTCGAACTCATCATCCGCCGGTTTCCTCCGCCGAATGATCGACACGATGCGCCAGGTCTTCCCGTCGTCATCCGAACGGTGAATCGTGCCATCGAGCAAACTACCGCCCTTCTGCATGTCGTAAGACATCCACAACAATCCGCCATCGGGAAGCTGCAGGATTCGTGACCGGCCGCGCGTGTAATACGTGCCTGTACTTTTCAGTGGCCTGGGTTCGCTCCAGGTGCGTCCGTGATCGGTCGAACGAATGTAGAGCTGTCGCGTGTTGAGCTTCTGATGTCCGGCGGGAGCCTCGGGAAATCCGTACCACGACGCCTGGACGTTGATGATCTGAATGACCGTGCCTTTGTCAGTCACACCGGTCGCACTCGGTCCTGCATCGAGTCTTCCATCGTAGACAAGTTCCGGCCTGGACCAGGTCTTTCCGTTGTCGCTCGATCGACAGGCCATGATTCGACCGCCGGTCGGCGCTTTGTGGTTCAGGTCCAGCCCAGCTTTTTTGTAGGACTCCACCAGGTTCTTGCTCAGGACAATCGGCGTCGCGAACGAGACATGCCAGTAACCGGCCGAGTGCGTGAATAGCAGATCACCATTCTTCAACCGCACCATGTCGCCCACCCAGCCAATGAAGTCACCCAGACCACGAAACGGCTCCGGACGATTGTGGTCATAACCCGTGATGCAGATACGAGCCTTTTCCACAGGCAGTCCGGCGATGGGCTCGGCGCCGTGGACGGGCACGGCAACCACGGTGATCACGTGCAGGGCAACCAGTCCAACGACGGAGTACGTCAATCGTAGGGAGCGAGATTTCATTTTCGACACCTCGTTACAGCTGGTCGATTGGTGGCAGTAGTGGGGGGGGGGGGGAGGAAAAAAAAAAAAAAGGGAAAAAGAGAAAGAAAAAAAAAAACAAAAAAAAGAGGGTTATAAGGAAAAAAAATAAATAAAAAAAAAGGACGAAAAATAAAAAAAAAAAA
>CAYSJO010000245.1:0-4699 GCA_964431285.1 uncultured Planctomycetaceae bacterium | reverse complement strand
ATTTTTGCTTGCAACATTTCGCCTTTGCCCCTGCTCTTACTGTCCCTTCCTGTGGTTTCGTATTATTTGTGGTGGGGGCCCGGGCCGCGCCAGTGTGGCCAGTCAGCGCATTGAGCGGGCACGCACGACAGCAACAGAATCAGTAGTGAGAGAACTCGAATCATGTGGCACATGGAGTGGTCCTGGTTTGTGTCGGGCGACCGACTTGCAGGGCAAACGGATATCCATACGGTAGTTCGATGGCATGCCGAGTCACCGTTTCGTATCAGACGACAGCGTCGGCCGTTATCCTCGCCCGCTTACAAATCAGGCCGAATCGCGATGCCCTATGACGTCGCCGACGCAGCATACCCGGAATCGAAAGGTGAGTGCGATGAGCGACCGACTCCTGAAACGTATCAGTTTGCCCCTCTGCATAAGTCTCGTGCTGTTGGCACCCGCGATTGCTCGCGACTGGACTCAGTTCCGAGGGCCCGGTGGCCTGGGCGTCTCTGACGAGACCAATCTGCCTGTGACCTGGAACGACACGGACAACGTTGTCTGGCGAGCATCGCTTCCTGGATACGGGGCATCGAGTCCCATCGTGCTTGGCGACCATGTCTATGTGACGTGCTACAGCGGCTACGGTATCGCTCGAAACACCGGCACACTGGAAGACCTGCGACTGCACGTTGTCTGTCTCAACAGGACCAGCGGTGACATTGTGTGGGACGAGCAGGTCCAGCCACAGCTACCAGAGTCGGAGAGAGTGCGTGACCACGGGTACGCAGGTCCGACTCCCGTTACCGACGGAAAGTTTCTGTATGTGTTCTTCGGCAAGACTGGAGTGCTGAAGTTTGACCTGAACGGCAAGCAAATGTGGCAGGCTGATGTGGGAAGACGAACACATGGCTGGGGATGCGGGACATCGCCCGTGCTCTACAAGAACCTTGTCATTGTGAATGCCAGCGTCGAAAGCCGTTCGCTGGTGGCCATTGATCAGGAGACCGGTGAGGAAGTCTGGCGGGCATCGGGGATGAACAGCTCGTGGAATACACCACACCTGGTGCAGGTTCCCGACGGCGGTCAGGAGCTGGTCGTCAGCGTACAGGGCAACATTCTGGGTTTCGAACCGGCGACCGGCGAACAACTGTGGCGCTGCAAGGGCATCCAGGACTATGTCTGTCCCAGCGTGGTTTCGCAGGATGGCATCGCCTACGTGATCGGCGGACGCACATCCCGAGCGATCGCCGTTCGTGCTGGTGGTCGCGGTGACGTCACGGAGACGCATCGTTTGTGGGAGGCGAAAGCTGGAGCCAACGTCTGCTCGCCGATCATTCACGACGGCCATCTGTACTGGGTCAGTGACCGCAATCGCGTGGCCTACTGCGTGCGACTGAGCGACGGAGAGATCGTCTATCAGGAGCGTTTCCCGGACCAACCGTACGCATCCGCAACGGCCGGGGACGGTAAGATTTACATTACCACTCGCCGTGCTGGCACCTACGTGCTGGCCGCCAAACCGATATTCGAAGAGCTGGCGCACAACAGGCTGGACGACAACAGCACCTTCAACGCCAGCCCAACGATCTCCGACGGTCGCCTCTTTCTGCGCAGTGACCGTTATCTGTACTGCATTGGGACCGAGTGAGCCGCCGGCGAGAGTAAATGCTTGAAGAGTCGGGAACGACGCAAACGGCGCCGATTCTGACAAGCCTGCTCACGTGATGCTGGAACCGCAATTGCAGACTTGCGCAGATGCTTTACGCGCCGGCAATCTTCGAAAGCGTGCACACATGCGGATTTGTGCGCAAACCAGGCAATGGTCCGGCCGCAGAAACAGCAACCGCCAGTGTTATTCGGCCATGCTCGACTTCGGGTAGTGCTGTTCAGTGAAGATATGCGGACGGTGACGTCCAGATTCGAATCGAAACCCGGCGTGATATCGGGATCAACTCAAACAGCCGGAAAATTCGGGCGAAGATCATAGTCAGAAGCTGCTGCAGGACCGTCTCATCGTGTGCAATTGATGCACACCGTGAAATCCCTGCGACGTGTCTGGAACAGCAAACCAGAGGGTCAGGAATGATTGCACACAACTACGGGTTCGGGCTGCGCTGTCGCGTCCGTCAGGTCATCCCCGGAATCGTTGCACTGGGAATCATGGCAACGACATCCGTGGCGTGGTCTCAGAAGCACTCGGAACGAAAACCGCCCGAGTTGCTTAAGGCCGTTCAAGTCAAACAAGAGAATCGCGTCATTAGCACTGACGAGATCGAAAGCCTGGAAGGGCATTGGACTCAGACGTCCGACACGAAGGAAGTGCTCCAGTACGCGGCCGATCAGGCACACGCCGCGTGCTTCGAGGATAACGTGTTCCCTTCCGCCGTGACCTGTGCTGAATGTCATCCCAAGCACTTCCGCGAGTGGTCTACGTCACCACATGCCTATGGCCAAATGAGCCCGGTGTTCAATGGTCTGTTTGGTGGACTGAACGAGCTGACCACAGGTACGGTCGGTGACTTCTGCCTGCGGTGTCACACTCCCGTGGGAGCAGCACTGCAGGAAGACCGGTTCATGAGCAACATGGACCGACATCCGGCCGCCCGGGAAGGTATCACCTGCGTTGTCTGTCACCGAATCAATCAGCCGTGGGGCAAAGTCTCCGGCCGGCAGGCACTCGTTGCCGGTGGTGTTGACCAGGTGATCTTCGGAAATCTCGGAAGCGAAGTTCTTGACGATGTCATGCACAACCCGGACAAGTACGGCGTCCTGAAGACCAGTCCCGAAGACCCGAGTCTGGGACGAACCGTTCACCAGACGTCGTACAAGTTTTTCCAGCTTTCCACACCGGGTTTCTGTGGAGCCTGCCACGACGTGCTGACTCCCAGTGGATTCCGCCTCGAAGACGCATTCAGTGAATACAAGCATTCGCCTTCGGCCCAGGAAGAGTATGTGACCTGTCAGGATTGCCACATGGGCAAGGTGCAGGGGGCTCCGGCGGGTTACCTCCACGAGTCGGTCGCGATGGTCGGCAATGTCGAGACACCACCGCGTAAGCGGACCACTCACTGGTTCGCTGGCCCGGATCACTCCGTCATTCACCCGGGGATTTACCCGCACAATCCCGAGGCTGTCCGCGAGGAAGGTGCTGATGAACTGGCGATTGGCCTAGCCACCATGCGTGAGTGGCTGCAGTTCGACCACAAGTCCGACTGGGGCAAGCTCGACTTCGAGGACTCCGGCAAAGACGACGTGCAGTTTCCCGCGGCCTGGATGGACTCCAGGCGTCGTATCCGGGCTCGTCAGATTCTTAACCAGCAGGAAGAACTGCTGATGCAGTATCAGCGACGTCGCGCTCAGGTTCTGAGCATCGGTTTCAAGATGGGTGAGGTCCAGGACATTGAGATGGATCGACACGGCATCGACTTCCGCGTGCGACTGTACAGCGGCACGACAGGCCACGGCGTTCCGACTGGCTTCGATGGTGAGCGGCCCATCTGGTTACAGGTCGTGGTATGGGACCGCGAGGGGACTGTCGTCTTCCGATCGGGTGACCTTGATCCCAACGGAGACTACCGCGACGACCACTCATTCTACGTACACAACGGCGACATCCCTCGGGATCGTTTCCTGCTGACGCTGCAATCCAAATTCGTCACGCGAAACGTCCGTGGCAACGAGCGTGAGGACATCCTCCCCGTTCCGTTCTCGCTTGATCCCATCAGTTTCAATCGCCCACTGGTCCGTCCTTTCTCTTCACTGGGACGTCCGTAGGGAGCGAGCAAGCACAAGCAGAACATTGAACCGTGTGGAGAACGCTGGGGGAAATACCACGTCGATGCCTGCAACCTGACAGGAAAGGGGCCCTATCAGATCAGTGCCCGCCTGGTCGCAGGAATGGTTCCCGTGAACCTGGTCCACATCGTTTCCTTCGCAGGATTCGACTACGGAATGAGTGCCCGGGACATCGCCAGCGGAATCGTTGCCGGCCACCTGATGCTGCATGAGAAGCGAGCCACTGTCCACTGCCATGAATAACCTTGCACAGGGTCAGATAGAGATGATTACAAGAATCTTACTTGTCTCAACGTTGGTCGTGTGCGCAACATCGGCTCAGGTGTTCGCTCAGGAAAACGAATCCTTGAACGCAGCCTCTTCCGAGGCGCCACCCGCCGAGGCTGTGACACCGGATGCGACGAAATCAGAGGACGCGGCGCCGGCTGTACAGCCTGGTGTTGCTTACGAAGAGTCCGACGCAACGGCCGACATGGAGCCGCTCGCCAATCTGGACGAACTGCCGATCGAGTCCTTCGAGCATTCGTGGTACCAGTTCGATGAGTTCCCCCACGAAGAGCCCAGTGGCTGGTGGTGGTGGGAACCGCTCGTCGATGTGGTCGAAGAGCCTCTACACCCGATGATCCACTCATGGGAGTGCCTGACGGGAAATGAACACGTCACATTTGAGAGTGCGATCTCGAACGAGGCGATCGGAATTCAGGAAGGCTTTCCACGGCCGCCGCTGATTATCGAATATCCTGAGCGTTACCTGGACATGAAGGACACGATGGGCCGTGGGTACGAATTGCCCGGTGGTGCCGTCTGGCGTCCGACTCTGTGGGTTTGGGGGACGAACCGAGTCGCAATTCAGCACCGCGACGACCAGGGTGGCGCAAACTTCACCGAACTGGTTGAACGTCTAGACCTCTTCGCCTTCATG
>CAYSJO010000244.1:0-8577 GCA_964431285.1 uncultured Planctomycetaceae bacterium | reverse complement strand
GTATTGTCTGTGTGTTCTCGAATATGTTCAAGTTGGCGTTTTTCAGGGTTTTCGTTCGCAACGGCAACCAGCGTGTCTGGTCGACTGAGTCGTTGTTGACCGGGCTTGTACGACTCTGCAAACTGCTATTCACACGGTCGATCATTGTTGGGAGAGCCATGTGGCCGGATTGCAAGACGTCTCAACTGCGGAGACGAGTCAGTTCTATGAGCTGAAAAACTCGGGTACCAGCATCGGACGGGACCCGCAGAATGATGTGGTTGTGACGGAATCCGATGTGAGTCGTCGCCACGCGGAGATCAGGTACGCTGACGGACATTGGTGGCTCAGGGACCTGCGCAGTCGAAATGGCACATTCTGCAATGCTGTCGAGGTCAAAGGCGAACGTGAACTGAACGACGGTGACCGTATCCGGATATGCGACACCGTTCTGTGCTTTGTCTCCGATCCGATTGCCGGGCAGAAGTCCGCGTCGTCGGCGGATGTCCGAACAGAGGCACGGGACAATCATGAAGGTGATACAGACGCCGGAGCGGTGACCCTTGATGGCATAAGAATGTCAGTGCCCCCGGTGGTACAGACGCTGGCTGTGGATGAGCCCAGCAGCACAATTCGTAAGCGGACGAAACTCGAAAGTAAGCACAGGGCGATCGTGGAACTGGTCCGAATAGTCGGAAAACTGCAGTCACAGGACGATGTTCTGGCCGGAATTCTGGAAGGGGCATGTGGAGTCTTTCCTCAGATGGCGGCTGGTGCTGTGTTGCTGCAAAGCACGGAAGGTGATTCGCTGGTGACTGCGGCAACTCACACACGCGATGCACGTCTGTTTCGACCGGCGGCCAGTCGAACGGTCGCTCAAGCGGCGATGGATGGGGCTAAAGGAATCCTCAGTGTTGAACCGGAAAAGGACGAATGGTTCGGATCGGGTTCAAGTGTCAATGGGCTGAAGATGAATTCGATGATGTGTGTGCCGTTGCGTGCGCCACACGGCGACATGATCGGTGCTCTGCAGATCGACACACGCGACACAGGGCCCAAGTTCACAGAAGCGGACCTGGATGTACTGGTCAGCGTCGCGTTGCTGGCAGCGATGAGCATCGAGAATGCTCGACTGCATGATGATCTGGAGTCGCGCATCGCAGAACGCACTTTGCAATACTCCGAAGCTCTGGAAGCGCTCCGCGAAGCGCACAATGAACTTGAAGAACGTGTCGCTCAGCGGACGGCGGACCTGCAGCGTTCGAACGACGACCTGCAACAGTTTGCATACGTCGTCTCGCACGATCTGAAGGCTCCGCTGCGGACGATTGCATCGTTCAGTCAGCTTCTGCAGCGAACATACGGGGGTGGCGCGATCGACGAACGGGCCGACAAATGGCTGGGGTTTGTCGAGAACGGCGCGTTGCACATGGACGCATTGATTGATGACCTGCTGATCCTGTCGCGGGTAGCGACGCGAGGTGGTCCACCGCTCGAGACGGACACGCAGGAGACCTTTAACAAGACACTATCGTTGCTGCAGACCGTCATTGCTGAGAGTGGGGCGACAGTCACGAGCGATCCCTTACCGACGGTCCGCGTGGACGGCATGCAACTGCTACAATTGCTGCAGAATCTGATCGAGAACGCGATTCGATTCTGTGGTGATTCTGCTCCACAGATCCATGTGGCGGCCTGTCAGCAGAGCGTGGCCAAAGTTACCGTCCCGGACGATGCACACTGGGCCGCAGATACCTGGCTGTTTTCGGTGCGTGACAACGGAATCGGTATCGATACCGAGTCACACGTCCGCGTGTTTGAGATCTTCCAACGGCTGCATCGCCAGGAAGACATTCCCGGCAATGGTATTGGTCTGGCCGTGTGCCGGAAGATCGTCGAACGACACGGTGGGCGAATCTGGGTCGAATCCGAACCCGGCCACGGCAGCACGTTCTGGTTCTGTTTTCCGGACCAATCCGGGGAGCAGCTATGAGTCACATCGTGGTGGTCGAAGACAGTCCCACTCAGGCTGCGGCGATCGATATGGCCCTGGTGTCGGCGGGGCACACCGTTCGTCACTTTTTAGAAGCGTCGGGCCTGATCGACGAGTGTCTCGTCTCGGCACCGGACCTCCTGATTGTCGACCTTAATCTCGGTGAAGGAACGGGCGGACTCGAGTTGTGCCGACAGTTCAAAGCCAATCTGTCGTTGCAGACGCTGCCGCTTCTGATTCTGACCAGCAGCACCGTTCCCGAAGACCGCCTGAGGGCGATGGAGGCCGGCGCGGACCGTTTTCTGACCAAGGACTCCGAAGCGTCGCAGGTGCTGGCCACAGTAGACAGCCTGGTCCGTACGTCACTGCCGATCAGGACGATCGAGGCTGATTCGCGCAACGACCACGAATTCGTGCGCGGCTCTCGAATGCTCGTTGTCGACGACAGTCCGACCTGGCACAAACTGATCGTGCCCGAGTTACAGGCTGCCGGTTTTCAGACGGAAACAGCTACGTCCGTCCGGCGAGGATGCTCTCCGTTTGCTTGCGCAGAAGTCGTTTGACATCTGCACAATTGACGTAGTGATGGGACAGATGGATGGCCTGGAACTGTGTCGCCAGGCGCGCGATCTGGCCGGGATCAAGCAGAGTCTCCTTGGCCTGCTCGTTGTGACTGGTCAGGAAAGCACTCAGGTATGGGGCCAGGCACTGGAAGCTGGTGCTGATGACTTTGCCAGCAAGGAATCGGGTATCCCGATCATTGTGGCTCACGCCCGGGCTGTGGCGCGACGCGTCCGCATGTTGCGGCTGGTGCAAACCACTGCTGACAAAGCCCAGCAGCACGAGCAGGCCCGGCAGACGACCGTTCGAGATCTGCAGGAGACACGCGAACAAATCCGCCGCGATGAGAAGGCTGTGGAATCTCAAGCGGAATTACGCCGTACTGTCCATGAGTTGCAGGAGACCAGACTGCGTCTGGAAATGGCGAACCGGGAACTTCGCGAATTCGCGTTCATCGCCTCACATGATCTTCAGGAGCCACTGCGGAAGATTGGGAGTTATTCAAATCTGTTGCAGCGACGATACGCCGACCGACTTGATGAACAGGGTCAGCGCTGGCTGGGCTACTCCGTCGATGGAGCTGCACGTTTGCAGACGCTGATTCAGAGTCTGCTGGCGTACACGCAAGTCGACACACGCGCTCAGCCGTTTACCGAGACCGATACTGCTCTGGCCTGCCGCCAGGCGATCGAGAATCTGGACCAGGAAATCAAAGAGACCGCCGCTGACGTGACGTTTGACGGTCTCCCCCGGTTGTCGACTGACAGGACCCAGTTCGTCCAGCTTCTGCAGGAGCTGATTAGAAACGGCATTGTGTTCAACCATTCGGATGCCCCTCGCGTGGAGGTGTCTGCATCCCGTGAGGAACACGGCTGGCAGTTCTCGGTTCAGGACAACGGCATCGACCCGGCGTACTTCGACCAGATCTTCGAAGTGTTTAAACGACTGCATCCACACGACAAATACCGGGGGGCCGGAATCGGCCTGTCCCTGTGCCGGAAGATCGTGCGTCGTCATAATGGTCGAATCTGGCCAGAGTCGGCGCCAGGTCAGGGCACGACAATGCATTTTATGATTCCGGTTACGTTCGAAGACTCAGCCTCATGAGTGGACTCCTGAAGAGTAGGCCTGTCGAGATTCTACTGGTTGAAGATGACCTGGCGGACATCGAATTAACTCGACAGGGTCTTCTCGATGGCAAGGTCGCCAACGTCCTGCATGTTGCCCGGGACGGTGTTGAGGCACTGGAAATGCTGCGTGGGGCAGGTGACCTCAAGGATCCCCGTTCACCCGGACCTGATCCTCCTGGACCTGAACATGCCGCGCATGGATGGTCGACAGTTTCTGGCCAGAATGAAGGCCGACGATGCTCTCATGGACATAGTTGTCGTCATCCTGACGACCTCGGTGTCTGACCGGGATTTGGTGCAGACGTTTGATCTGCATCCCGATGCCTATTTGAACAAGCCGGTGGACTTTGATGGACTGATCCAGGTCGTGCAGTCCATCTGGGATTTCTGGTTCATGGTGGTTCGGAAAAACTCAGCGGACGATTAGTGACAGCGGAGCGGGCCTGTGCCAGTGATTGCGACGACGAGTCTATTCGACGAATTCTGTGGTCGAATTGTGCAAAGTGGACTCTTAGATGAGATCTCGGCTCACGAAGCGATCTCAGATTGGCGGCTCGCCGCAACAGAGCCGAATGACGTGCGGCAGTTCGCAGCGTGGCTCGTCGAAAACAACCTGTTGACGTCGCCGCAGGCCGAGAACGTGTTGTCTGTTGTCATTCAGCCCGAACAACTGGATCAGTATCGTCTTGGGGAACAGGTAGCGACTGGCCAGCTGGGCAATATCTTCACCGCACTCGACACGGAGACCTCGCAGCCCGTCAGTCTCAAGGTCTTTCGCCGTGAATTGAGAGTCGACAAAGAGCAGATGGCGCGCATGCATCGCGAGGCCCGCGTTTCGGTGCAGGCCATCCATCCACACCTGGTGAAGACGTTGGGGATAGGTCGCAACCAGAACACAACCTGGCTGGTCCTTGAGCCGCTTGTGGGTGAGACGCTGGCATCGCGGCTTGGTCGTGATAAATGGCTGCCGCTCGGTGAAGCCTGCCGACTGGTTCGGCAGGTGGCGCTCGGGCTCGACCATCTGCACTCGATGGGCACGATTCACCGTGACCTCAATCCGACCAACCTGTGGGTTACCTCAGACGGCGTGACGAAGCTGCTGGAATTCGGGTCGACACTTGACGAACTGGAATTCCTCGACCGGAGCGGAGACTCAGAGGGCGTCACGATGGTGGGTGGAAGCGTGATTGGCACGTTCGATTACATGCCCCCTGAACAGGCGCTCGATTCGCACTCGGTCAACGAACGCAGCGACATCTACGCACTGGGCTGTGTCCTGTATCACTGCCTGACCGGTCAACCGCCCTTCCCGGACAGCCACCCGGTGCGACAGATGATGCGGCACGCCAATGAACCGCCTCGACCGATCGAAGAACTCAGAAAGGACATCCCGTACGCGCTGGACGAAACGGTTAGAACCATGCTCGCCAAGCGACCCGAAGACCGATTTGCAACAGCCAATGACGTCGCCGAGATTCTCATCGAATTCGCTGATCCGGACATCGTCTAATACACGGCAGTTACATCTACGTCTCTGACCGGCGCCGAAAGCGCCCCGACGGAAAAAATCTTTCGGAAAGATGTTATCGACGACGAACTGGTTGCGAGCTTTAGGCATGATGATGCCTTTCAGACGGCGTCCATCGACCAGACTCTGGCGAGTCTTTCTGACCTGATCGACTCCGCGGCAGGCCATGTCGTTATTCTCGATTTTTCCGACGTGACTTTTCTGGGAAGTCCGGCGCTGGGCATTCTTGTGTCGGTCCGCAAGTACGTGGAATCGGTCGGAATCACTTTGCGACTGCGTGGACTGAATCCGATGATCCGCGAAGTGTTCAGAGTCATTTGTTTCGATCGTCTTTTCGAGATTGACGAAGAAGAAGACGCCACAGCGTCCACGTAGGTAACTGGTTTGTCATCGGTCGCGGCTCGGCACGAACGGGCGTGGATCAGGACCGACGTATTGGGCGTTCGGACGAATGAGGCGATTGTCCGACCGCTGCTCAAGCACGTGCGCCGACCATCCGGCCGTGCGAGCAAAGACAAACAGTGGTGTGAAGAAAGAAGTCGGAATGCCCAGGAAGTGAAACGCACTCGCGCTGTAGAAGTCGAGATTCGGAAACAGGTTTTTCTCGCGTTTCATAACTTCGGCGATCCGCTCGGAAATCTTGTAAAGACCGCCGGCGGCATGATATTTTGAGAGTCGTCTCGACCAGCTTTGAATGATTTCTGAGCGAGGGTCGCAGTCCTGATACACGCGATGACCGAACCCCATCACCTTTTCTTTGGCGGCCAATCGATCCGGCACTCCCTGCTCGGCAGCGTCTGGTGAGTCGAACTCCGTAATCAGCTCGAAAGCGGCTTCGTTGGCCCCGCCATGAAGTGGGCCTCGGAGCGTTCCGATGGCAGATGTGATCGCCGAATAGAAATCTGACAGCGTCGATGTCGAGACGCGTGCGGCGAATGCCGATGCGTTGTATTCATGCTCGGCGTACAGGATCAACGACACACCCATCACGCGAAGTTCGAGTTCATCATCACCTCGACCGTGCAACAGCTGCAGAAAATGGGCCGCGATCGACGTGTCATCCGTCTGAACGTCGATGCTTTGACCGGACTCATGAAACCGGTGCCAGTACAGCAGTATGGAAGGAAACACTGCAAGCAGCCGGTCGGCAATATCCAGGCCGGAACGAGTCTCGTTCTCGGGTTCGAGACAACCCAGGGCTGAGCAGCCGGTTCGCAGCACGTCCATCGGGTGTGTCGTCGCGGGCAGTTGCTCCAGCACCCGTTTCAATGGTTCGGGTAACTTCCGGAGTCCTCTGAGATGGTCGTGGTAGTCGTCCAGTTCTCCACGTGTGGGCAGTTCTCCCCGCAGCAACAGCCAGGCGACTTCCTCAAAGCCGGCATTCTCCGCCAGGTCTTCGATTGAGTATCCGCGATACGACAGACCTCGCCCTTCCTGAACGACCGTGCTCAGTGCCGTGTGTCCGGCCATGATGCCGGTCAGTCCCGATGACGTAGCAGCCATGTCGTCTCCTCTTGATCCATCAAGCTCGTGAGATTGGTGACCCGTCACGTGAGGTTCCCGTCCGCATCTAAACTCGCGTATTCAACGCTCGACCCAGATTGGGGAACCCTAGGCGATGCCTCCGTCTTCCTGCACGACGCGCACATAGTAATAACTCGAACCGTCCGGCGTGTTCGTATCCGTGAATTGCAGGTTCACGCGGTGCTCACCAGGGACACCTGGTTTGGGAGCAGTCAGGATGACCGTTCCGGATCGAACGACTTGAAGTTCCTTAACCTCGGCCGTACCGCGGACCTTGATGTCCAGTGTCACATCTTCTCCAGGGCGCAATTGCGTTGCTTCACCCATCAGCGAGTCGCCGATGTAATAAGCCAGTCCGATACGATCTGTGGCTGCATAGGTGCGGCGGGCCTTGAGTGCTTCAAAGATTGCTTCGCGAGTTTTCTCTTTCGCCCACACGCATGCGAACGACATGTGCGTCGACATGTGATCGCTGGACGCGATGAATCCCAGCTGGTAGCCCTTATTGAGTGCATGCCACAGCGATGCCTGCTCCGCAACACTAGGACCTGGTCGTTCGTAGGAGCGACGGAAGCCCTGAAAGATTTCGGCCACAGGTTCCACCTGGGGATCATTGTAGGTCCACGTTCCCTTACCCGAGACTTTCGACCACTCTGGAGTGTGAGCCGCCGTCAGAGTTTCGCCGCGTTCTTTCATCCAGGGATACAACGTGGTGTCGGGATTGGTATCAGGTTTGATTCGTCCGACGCCGTCAGCCCAGTAGTCACTGGGGTTTATTATGGCGCCACGCTTGAGAAATAACACGTTTCGGTGTCCACCTCCATCCGTTCTGTTGCTGCGTTCATACGCATGGATGGGTACGTAACGACGGGGGATGTTAAACCAGTCGTTGGCCTTCTGAGTGCGCCACCAGGAAAACGGATCGACGTCCCGCGTGTGATCGGTGATCGCGAGGAAGTCGTACTCGACTGCGTTGATTGCATAGCGGTGAGCATCGTCGAGCGAGCCGTCGATGGTTGGCATGCAGCGGCTGATGTTGGTGTGTCGATGCAGGTCGCCGAAGTAGACCTGGTACAACTCGCCGTCTTTTTCCATCTTCAGAAAGACTCGTAGCTCTGCTTCGGCCTTGCCTGGTTTCTCCGGTTCGATCGGTGTCACCTGCATGGCGGCCTGCTCGGAGACACGGGGCAAACGGCCATGGTGGACCGAGAACTTGCGATTGACTGATGCAAACCGATTACCGTCCGACCAGGCGAGGTCCAGTGGCGAGTCGACGCCCGCAGCAAATGACACTCGCTGATTCTGTCGGCCCTGGCTGCGAGGCAGTTCGATCGGCGCCTATCAGCCGTCTTCCGTACTGGTCGTCGCACAGACTCGCCAGTCGATGCCCATGGGCGGACGAGCACAATAGCCCTGCCTGCACATACGGAAGAACAGCCACATGCGTCCGTCTGCATCACGCGTAAGTTGCGGGTACTCATAGAAGCGTGACGGTCTGGCATCAGGCTTACGTTCAATCAGGTGAATACGGTCCGACGGACGCACCTGCGGCAACGGTTTAATGGGCCGCATGACTGTTCCGTCGGCGATCAGGCGGAGTTCAATTCGTCGTGATGCATGCAGAGGCTCCGCGTACTCGCCCTGGCCCATCGTCTGTCCACTGCGGTGATCTTTGCCCCAGCCCGGACCGGCTGCGTCGTTGGCGACCCAGCATTTGTCTTTTCCATCGGCCAGCAGCGAACAGTGTGCCTCGAAGTCCGAGCTTGTGGCGACTGCAATTGGGACTTCGACTCCGGCACTATCCTGTCGCTGAAAGACTCGTTGGACGTACACGTCGTAATTGCCGTGATAGTACGAACGTG
>CAYSJO010000243.1:0-10459 GCA_964431285.1 uncultured Planctomycetaceae bacterium | reverse complement strand
TTCGAGCAGGTCTTTGGATGTGAACCGCAGCGCGCGGGCGGCTTTATCGCTATGCTTGCCGTCTTTCCACAGGATGCCCGCGCAGCCCTCCGGGCTGATGACGGAGTAGTAGGCGAATTCGAGAATTGCGATGTGATCGCCGATGCCGATTCCCAGTGCGCCGCCGGACCCGCCTTCGCCAATCACGACACAGACGATGGGCGTCTCGAGCTGCGACATGCCGCGCAGGTTTTCGGCAATGAGCCATGCCTGACCGCGTTCTTCGGCGCCGATACCGGGGTAGGCACCCGACGTGTCGATGAAGGAGACAATCGGAATTCCAAACCGTGCAGCCATTTCCATCTTGGCAAGCGCCTTGCGATAGCCCTCGGGGTGGGCCATTCCCCAATTGTGTTCCTCCCGTTCCTTAATGTTGCGGCCTTTGTGCTGACCGACGAAGAGGATTTTTTCGTCGTCCATCTTCGCAAAGCCTGTCAGGATCGAGCGATCGTCACGATACGCGCGGTCACCTCTCAGTTCGACAAACTCATCAAAGAGCAGTTCGAGGTAGTCCAACACTTGAGGACGTTCCTGATGTCGGGCGACTTTGACAACGTCCGAGGGATCCAGATTCATGAACACCTCGCGCTTCATCTTCGTGATTTCGACTCGCATATTTCGAATCGAATCCTTCACAGCTGCCGACGGATTGGGTTGGGACTCGAGTTTTACGAGTTGCGCTTCCAGTTCGAAGATGGGCTTCTCGAACGGAAGCGGTGGAATCGGGGGGTTGGCGGCCATGTCGTGTGTCTCGGTGTATCCAGATTGGCGTCGTTGGAGTCGGTGGGAGACTTCCGGAAGTGTCGGTCTTTCGCCCAAGTGCGGACTGAACCGACAACTGCTATTCGAAGTCAGGCAATTCGGGCATGGTGGGAAGGTCGGCTTCGCTTGGCGCCGGAGGCTTCTTGCTCTGTTGCGCCTGTCGCGGCGTGGCTGGTCGCTGTGGCCTTTTTGGCGGAGGCGGACTTGCAGCGCCTGGCTGAGCATATCCTGGCGGGGGAGCCGGTGTTCCCGGTGGCGGAGCGGCACCTGGTGGACCGTGTCCCGCTGGCGGAGCCGGCACAGGTTGTGGTGGCATGGCTCCCGGCGGTCCGTAGCCAGGCGGCGGAGCTGGGACCGCTCCCGGCGGGCCGTATCCTAGAGGGTACATTGATGGTGCCCCGGGTGGCATTTGCGGCTGTGCGTAGCCCGGTGGTGGACCAGCGACTGGCATCCCCGGTTGTTGTCCATACGGCATTTGTGGTGGGGCCATGCCATATCCGGGGGGCATGGCCTGAGCTGGAGGCTGCATCATCGGCTGTTGCGGAGCAGGCTGTGGTGCCTTCTTTTTCTTCTTCTTTGCGGGTTCCTTTTCGACCGATCCCAGTTCGCCGGATTTCTTCAGCGAAGCAATCCGACGCTCTTTTTCTATGCGAGCTTTTTCGGCTCTCTCTGCCTGCTCACGTTTCAACCGGTTGAACGTTTCGTGCATTTCGGGATTACGGGCCAGAATTTCACGAATCTGATCGTCCGCCCGACTATCTCGCTTCGTTTCCATTAATTCTGCAAGTTGCTGCTCATCCGCACTGAGGACGTCTTCTTCGGGAGCGGCTTCAGGTTTCGCCGCCTGACTGACGGATGGTGTCTGTTCAGAGTTCTGTTCGGCGTTCGGATCGCCTTCGCCACGAGCTTCTCCCTGGAAGACGCGGCAACTGCGAAACTCGCTCATTAGTTCTTCGCACGACTGAAAACGATCCTTAGGTTTCTTCGAGAGTAACTTCATCACCAGCCGGTCCATCTCGGGAGAGATTCTGTCGTTGTGTACAGAAACCGACGTGGGCTTCGCGGCGATGTGCTTTTTCAACAGGTCCTGTGGAGACTCGCCCGTAAACACGTGGTGTCCGGTCAGGCACTCATAAAACACGCATCCCAGGCTGTACAAATCGGTGGCCGGAGTTGACGGCTGTTTCCTGATCGTTTCCGGAGCCAGATAGGTCCGCGTTCCTCGGATAACGCCCTTCTTGCTCGCCATCAGTTTTGTCAGTGCTGTCGCCTTCTTGACGGCCAGCGAGAAGTCAATCAGGCGTACCTCACCGGAGCGATTGATGAGGATATTGTCGGGCTTGATGTCCTTGTGGACCCAGCCCTTGTCGTGCATGTGCCCGAGACCCATGCAGACACCTTCGACGAGTTTGCGAAACAAGGTTTCGACGCTTGCCCGATCGTTGTGAATCCACTGCCCGAGATTCGGAGTTTTGAACAGGTCGAGCAGTATGTAGCACTCGGTCTTCCGCATCACGATTCCGTGGCCGCGAATCAGATTCGGATGCTCGAATTCTTTCAGGAGTTTCGCTTCAAGCTTCAGCAACGATTTCTCAGCCGGGTCCGCCATCGCTTCGGGCAGCAGCAGTTTCATGGCGAAGGTGTGGCCGCTCTGCTCGTGCATGACCTCCCAGACCTGAGAGGACTTGCCGGTGGCAATCACACTCACCAGCACGTAATCGTCAATCTTGTTCTTGTTTTCGATTTCTTCAGCCAAAGCAGTGTCCCCTGCCAAGCAGTTTGCGAATCGGGTCCACCCGCAATCGGCCCGCGGTCATTTTCACGTGGGAAGGGGGTTAAACCCACCATAACACATGAACCAACAGGATACCGCGAATCGCTGCCCGCTAGAACCCGGCGGCGTCGACCTTACGACGGGGCGGTTTCGATCCCGTGCCGGTCGGCGCTGATGTTGCGTTGCCCTGACTTCCGAATCGTTCCGGACTTGACGGCTGAACCGCAGTCGAATCGGCCAGTTCGACTGACGCGGAGATGATGATCTCGTCATGTTCGGTAAATGGTCCGCTGACGAAGACGTCCTCTTTTCCAATCTGGCCATGCAGACGCACGGGAACATGCCGGACAACGTGATTCCTGAGAACCTGGACAATGCGATTTCCGGATTGGCCTGTTTTCAGTGACGTCAGCGGCACACGGGCCACGGGATCTTCAGGCAGGAGTTTAGGAAACACAGATTGCCCGGCTTCCAGCGTTCCAGTTCGGTTCTCGAAAACAAGCTCAGCCATGGCGACAGACACAGCCAGATCACGAAACTTCTGTTGTTCGTCACTCAGTGGCAGGACGGCGATCACTTCGCCGCTGGCCGTCGCGTCTTCGACCGTGACCTGCATCGACTGTCCTTTCTCGACACTCTTGCGGTCGACGGGGACGCGGCAGGTCAACGTCTGCAGGTCACCAACAGTCACAAGCGGGTCCCCTGCCCTGACGGTTTGCCCGACCTGGACGTGAACGCCCAGAACTGTTGAGACATAGGGTGCACGCACTGATGTGGCCTGACGGTCAAACTCGGCCAGATTGAGGTCGGCATTTGCCAGAGCGAGCTTTGCTTCCGCCAGTTCAATTTTTGGCGCCACGTTGGCAACTCGTGCCTGACTCAGCTCGGCTTCGGCGAGGCGTTTTCCGGCTTGCGCTCGAGCCAGCAGCAGTGAGATACGGCGACTGTCGAATGTGGCAAGTTCCCCCTGGATATCAAACCGTTTGCCTGGCACCGCAGCCAGGGCGCGGATCACGCCGTCAAACGGCGCCGTCAGCGTGACCTGCCTGCCCGGTTCGAGGGACGTCGGAATCCGGTAGTCATCCGGCTGAGTCAACCGAATCATCGTGCGTTGAATGACAACTGGTTGTGGTCCTGAGTCGGTGGTCTGGGCGTGGACTACCGATGTCAGCGTCGTGAAGATCAGGACCGCCGCACAGCCAGTGCCCGATAGTCGACCCCGACGGCGAAACCATCCTGCATCGAAGACCAGCGTTTGTGCCAACGAACGTTTCTCAGCTGTGCAGTTGCGGTACATGACGATCAGTGCCTCGCAGGATTCTGGAGTTTTACCGCAGTCAAAGTAGGCGTGGACAGAATAGGTGTCAACGACCGATTCCGACGTACCATCCCACGCTGCTTGCCCGCCAGACTGGACTCTGTGAAGATGCGGGACCCCCGGTCGCCGTCCCTGCGTTGACCGATTCCTCCTTCATGACATGAGTCTGGTCCACCATGCAAAAGTGCCTTTGCGTCATCGCTGTTCTCTCGGCCGTTTCGTCGCCCCTGCGAGCTGCCACCGAATTGCAGTATTCCGGCACGCTGACGCAACTGAAGCGGGGTGGCCCGTCAACACCAGTCAAGCAGTTTGACGTCTACGTCCTTGTTCGTCCGGATGGCCAAAGCCAGCAATGTTTTTACCAGGTCAGTGAACGCGGCGGTGGAGGCTGGGCGTGGCCGGAGCGGTTCGGGCAAGTCACGTTGAATGCTGAAAACCAGAAGTCAGTCGGCCGACCGGCTCACATCCTGCACATGCACGATGGCACAAACTACCCGGTTGAACTGGCCGCCCCGTTTTTTCCGTTCGCTCAGAAGCTTGCCCCGGAAGCCGAATGGACGTCGGGAAAACTGTCCTACGCCGTAAGTCGTGAGCGAAAGGTTGCCGACCGCGACTGCTGGCAGATTGACGCGGCTGACAACTTCGGGCGTCGACAGTCATTCTTTGTACAGAAGGACGGCGCTCTACTGGTCGCAGCGGAACGTCGAGTCTTCATGGGACAAGGAGACGAATTTCAGTTGAGAATGGAGCTGTCCGGTTCGCGAGACGTGGGCGGTGATGCTCTGACTCCGACCGCGGCTGTCGCAGACGGATTGATCTCGCTGCAGTCCGCGTTGGACCGCGAAGGCGGAGAAACCAAGCCGGAACTCTCCAGCGAACAGCTGGAGACGACAACCGCCGTACTGACCGGGCTGGTGGCCGCATCGAGCAAGACTCCCCTGAAGAATCTCGTCGTCGCTATTTCCCGTGACGTCAGTTCACAGTCTCGCCGGACCGACGACATTGCCAGCCTCGCAAAACGGTTCGTGGGTCAGCCGTCTCCAGACTTCACACTGACGACATTGAGGAAGAAAACAGTTTCACTGAAGGCGCAGAAGGGACGAGTCACCGTGCTTCACTTCTGGGACTATAAGGGGGACCCGATCACGGAACCTTACGGCCAGGTTGGTTATCTGGACTTCTTACTGACTCGCCGAGGCCGCCTGGGTGTCGAGGTGTTTGGAATCGCCGTGAACAGTGGGTTTGGGGATCCACAGAAAAACGGTGCAGCCCTGAGATCAGTTCGTAAGTTGCGTGACTTCATGAATCTGAGCTACCCGATCGCAATGGACGCCGGTGGGACGCTTGAGAAGTTTGGCGACCCGCGCTCGCTCGGGGCGAAACTTCCGGTATGGGTCGTGATTGGTGCCGACGGAAAGATCACGCACTATCACGTTGGTTTTTATGCCATTAAGCCGGACCAGGGTCTAAGCGAACTCGACGCGGCCGTCGTTCGAACGATCCGCGATCAGCGAACGAAGCCCGAGTAGTCGCTGATCATACAAGCCCGACGCGCCAGCGAGTGAACATCGAACTTCACTCGCTGGCGTTCGGGCTTGTATTGCAGAATTACCGGCACAGAAACCAGCCGCGCGTCTGCTTCCAGCAATCAGACGTACATTCTTTCGTGCCGTCCCACAGTCCCGCGCACCAGCCGGATTCCGGGTTTTCCGGTCGCGGTGGTTCTTCGACACGGACAGTCTGACGGTTCGAGTAAATGCCGTATTTCGTGACGCCTTCCACGAGGCTCGCGGGTGAGACACGGGCCGGTTGCTTCGCTTTGATCAAGTGGCAGGCCATCAGGGCGTCAGTCACGTACTCGGCACAGTGGAGTCCGTCACCTCGCTCGCCCGACAGGAAATGCTTCACGGCATACGGTTCGCCGAGCTGGTCATCGAGCCAGGCTTCGAACCGCCCTGCCCTGCCCTGACTCAGTGGTCGCTTCGGTTGGAAGATGTGGACCTCACTCGGGCTCTGCGAGCGCAGGTATTGTTGCAGAGACAGACACCGAACGCCGGTACCGTTTGCGGAGTCATACACAACCGGATGGCCGTTTCGGATCACGACAGCTCCGACGTGCGTGTAGGGGCTTTGTGTGTAAACACGAACGGCCAGGCAGTCGCCCTTAGTGACCAGTAGCGTGCCGGTTTGCATACTGGGTTCGATCTCGGCCACAGCCTGATCGAGAGATTCGAACGACGCACCATGTAGTTGAGCTGACGGGCTGCCACCGACCAGAGCGAGAAGGATCAGACAGGACATGCGGTCTCCTCTGCTTATGTCATTGTCGTTGAAGTACTGGGCAGGACGGTCAGAACCTCTGAACGGCTCAGGTAATGCAAATTGCAAAATGAGAATTGCAAATTGAAGGCAGGACATTTTGCACTTTGCAATTCTCACTTTGCATTTTGCAATGAGACACCCGGCCTCATACGTCGTGTCGAATCCAGATCGCGGGCAACGTCGAAATCAGTCAGCGGTTCAGGCGACTACGGCAGAGTTCCCTTCACCACGAAATAGCCGCGAATCTCACGGACGCTGATGTCAACAAACCTCTCCGAAAAACGGTCGGCATACCATTCGGGCTGTTTTGTCACAAAATGCGTTCGCCCGCCAGAGCGAAGTGCTGCCTCAGTGGCCTGAAGAAAAATCTCACCGATGCGGTAATTCGAATAGTAGGGGGGATTGGCCAGCACAAGGTCGAAGCTGCCGGGCCGTTCGCATCGGCCCTCAGCTTCCAGTTGTGTCGTCAAACCTCTCAGTCCGTTCTTTTCAGCACCGACTTGAGTGCACTGCAAGGCTCGCGCATTGGCGTCGAGAGCATGAACCTGGACGTTGTCCGCTCGTTTTGATGCGGCGAACCCCACAGCCCCTGAACCGCAACCGACATCGAGGACCTGCATCCCGTCATACACGACTTCACCGGCGTGCGGACCATCGGGTACAGTCAATGACTCGATCAGTGCTCGAGCCCCGAGATCGAGTCGGCGGTGGCTGAAAACTCCCGGACGCGAATACAGATCGATCAGGTTTTCGCCATCACGCATTGCGAACCAGCAGTCCAGCGACTTGATCTTTTTCAACGGCTTCGGCCGCGAGCCTATATACAGCCGACCGTGTTCCGATCCTCGGTTCGTCACCTTGTCGAACATGCCTTTGAGTTGCTCATGCACCCAGTGGTCTTTCGGATTGTCTGTCGACGCGAACAGGCGACCATTTTCCGTCAGCCTTTGTCGTGTCTGCTGCAGCAGGTCGCGGGCAAGTTCGTTCTCGCCCTTTGTTGGCAGCGCCAGGACGACGGAGTCCGTTGGCTCGTCCGGCAGGTCCGGCTCGCAGAGGAATTCGAGATTTTCGATGCCCTCGTTGTGCCGCCGTGCCGAGTCGGCGAGGAACACGTCAAAAAACGTGCAGCTCACGCGGGCGTCTGGGTGAGTCCGTGCGATTTCCGCAGCCGCATGTCCGCCGCCGGCAGAGATAACTGACACTCGCGGCCCGCTGACCTCGCTCGCCGCATCAAACAGAATCGCGTCAGCGGGACGCCGACGCTCAGGGGGCGGGCTCTTCTGAAGATCTTTCAGTTTCAATTTCTTCTTGCTCGGACGCGATGACAAACCGGACTCCATGATTCGTAGACAGAATGCCGGGACAGCGGGTGCGAGTTGTCCTCGACCCGGCAAACAGCTGCAAGTTGCTTAACACAGCCTGCGCAAAGCGTTATGGAGAGTGGTTCGAGCCAACGCCGAAGCAGAAATCCCCCCTGCCCTGCCCTGTTCAACTCCCATCTGGCAGCTCTCGTCATGCAGACACAGGAACTGATCTTTCAGGGACTGGCCGACTCGGGCTGGTTCTGGGTTTGCCTGCTGACCTGCCTGGTCTCCGGCGGGCTGATCTTCACATTGCTGAAGTACGAACGGCAGCTTGTTTCGGCCAGCGTCGGAAACACACTTCTGCTGTTGCGTCTCGCGGTACTCGGTGTGCTGTTTCTGACGTTCCTGCAACCCGTGCTGACCTGGGTTCTGGACCGCGAGAAAACCGGCCGCATCGTTGTGGCCGTTGACGTGTCTGAGAGCATGGACACGGCCGACCGATTTGCGACAAACGCAGAACTCCTGCGTCTGGCCCGAAGCCTGGAGTTGATCGGTAACACGACGATCAACAGCCGCATCGACGGCTGGATCGACGCCTACGAACGTGGCGAGGAGCCGATCTGGGCAACTCCTGGGGAAGCACCGACCGACTCGAATCGGCAGGAACTGGTGCGACTTCGCCAGCAGAACGTTGAAGAGTTGATCGAGTCTGTACGAGAGATGTCACGGCGGGAGACCGTGCGGCGGCTGTTGTCAGGAACGGCAACTCCGTTGACCGGCCAGCTCGCGGAACTGGGCGACATTGAATTGCGTGCTTTCGCATCGCGCTCCGAACCGCGCGATGGGCAGACACTCGACGCCGTGCTCAAAGAGCCGATTCCGGGCTTAGCGCCACAGCAGACCAATCTCAGCAGCGCGACGGAAGCGGGATCCGGCGATGAGACGTCAGAGATCATGGGAGTCGTGGTCTTCACGGACGGACGGCACAACACCGGTCGTGACCCCGTGGAAGTTGCATCCAGGTTCCGCACGCTGAACGCACCACTGATACCCGTCATGATCGGCTCCGAGAACCGACCCAGGGACATCTCAATCATCTCGATCGAACACCCGCAACTGGCATTCAAAGACGACACGCCTGTGCTGAAGGCGCAGCTCGCAGCGGATGGTTACCAGAACGAAGACCTGACGATCGTCCTCGAACGCTCCGACGGAACTGAAGAGTCGCGGCAGGTTCGCATCCCCGATGCCGCGATCGGCGCGCCGTTAGTGGATGTCGAGTTCCCGCTGGATGCCGACGAACTGGGTCGAAAGGAATACAAACTGCGAACAGCCGTTCGCGATAATGAGACGCGCGACGACAACAACGAACGCAACTTTGCCGTGCAGATTGTTGATGACCAGGCACACGTGCTGCTGCTCGAAGGCGAAGCCCGCTGGGAGTTCCGATTCATTGATAACGCGTTGAACCGTGACGAGCGCGTGGAGCTCAGGCCCGTCGTATTTGACCAGCCGCACATCGGAGTTCTGCCATCAACGTTTTTTCAGAGACAGCACCGCCTGCCAACCGACCCCGCGGACATTGACCAGTCCCCTTTGGCACAAATCGACATGCTTGTAATTGGAGACGTTTCACCCGGCAAAGTCACAGAACGTGATTGGGGAATCATCGAGCACTACGTGCGCGAGACCGGCGGCACACTCGTGCTGACGGCGGGCAAGAACAGCTTTCCGTTTCGACACCGCAATGAAGTCGTCGAACGGTTGCTGCCCGTTCTTGCTTTACGGACTGTCGATCTGACCGGTGGTTCGGCAGATCAATCTCCATCCGAACGTGGATTTCGTCTGCGGCTGACTCCAGACGCCGAGCGCGAGTCGATGTTTCAGTTCGACGTCGATGCAATCGAAAACCGCAACATCTGGAACCGTCTGCCCGGACACACCTGGGGACTGTTGGGAGAGGCCCGTCCCGGCGCGAGCGTACTGGCCACTGCCCGTCGGCCAGGAGAACCGTCGCTGCAGGAGGAGCGCGAGAACGCGGCGATCATTCACCAGTACTACGGTTTCGGGCAGGTCCTGTGGATCGGCATCGACAGCACCTGGCGCTGGCGACACCGCGTCGGCGACCAGTACCACCATCGCTTCTGGGGGCAAATGGCACGCTGGGCCGCGCGGAACAAAGCCTCCGCCGGCAACGATTTCGTAAGGCTGCAACTTGACCGCAATCAGGTGGAAGCCGGACAGGACGCCGTGATTCAGGCGCGGTGGCCGCAACGGTTTCTCGATCTGAATCCTGACATGACGGCTGCCATCGAGGTATATCGAGAACCAGACGATGACACCGGCCGCCCGTTCTCACGCATCGATCTGACACCTGTCGAAGGTCGTCCGCTCGTGCACGAAGGGCGTGCAGTGAGTCTGCCATCAGGCACATGGCGACTGAAACTGGTCGCCGAAAATGCAAACTTCGGCGAAGACGTGACGACCTCGCTGTATGTCAGCGAGCCGGTCACGGGAGAACTGAGCGACCTGAGCGCCAACCGCGACTTACTGACACGAGTCGCTGACGCATCCGGGGGCAAACTGCTGCTCCCGGATCAGCTTGGTGAACTGATTGAGTTCCTCAAGCCACCGGAAGAGTCGACGGAAAGCCGGGAAGAAACCACGCTATGGGACCACTGGTTCTTCATGGCCCTGTTCTTCGTCCTGCTGACCGCCGAGTGGATAGTCCGTAAGCTCAACGGACTGCCATAAACCGTCCCCTGGCCGGAAGCCGAATAGTCCCCTTGGACTTCCCCTTGAATCGTGTGCGCTCAATCGAGGTTCTATTCTGGACCTCATGAGGAGCAGCGATGTCGAAGCGTAAGCGTCGTCACAGCGAAGAGTTCAAGCGTGAGGCTGTGGGGATGGTCGAGTCGGGCCAGACTCAGGCCGAGGTGG
>CAYSJO010000242.1:0-2315 GCA_964431285.1 uncultured Planctomycetaceae bacterium | reverse complement strand
GCGGTCAGCAGGAACTGGTCCAGGCCCCCTTCCGAGCCAGCTCTGTCGCAGCCATGCGAGGATATATTCCGGCGGCAATCTATGCCCGACTGGCGGCTGGACAGACGGACTGGCTCGGTGGACTGCGCAAGGTCAGCGTGTTGTTTGCCAATCTGCCAGGTTTCGACAGGAACACGCCGCTTAAGGACGCTCAGCAGTTGATGGTGGCTCTGCAGCGCACGGTGTATCTCTTCGAAGGCAGCCTCAACAAAATGAGCGTCGACGACAAAGGCGTGTCCATGCTGGTCGGTTTCGGGCTGCCACCGGTCGCTCACGAAGACGATGCGGCCCGCGCGATCGTATGTGCTGGGTCCCTGCACGAGCGCGTCACCGAACTGGGCTGGTCGTGTTCGATAGGCGTCGCCACCGGACGCATCTTCTGCGGCGTCTACGGCAACAACCAGCGGCGCGAATACACCATGATCGGTGACACGGTGAACACGTCCGCGAGGCTCATGCAGGCGGCGAAGGGTCACATCCTGTGTGAGCAGACCACTTGGCGTGAAGCAGAATCACGATTCGAATTCGAGACGCTGGAACCAATACGCATGAAAGGCAAGAGTGAGCCGGTCAAATGCTATCGGCCCCTTGCCAAACGCACGCAGAACTCGTACCAGGCCCAGGAGCGGATCACTGTTATCGGACGCACCAACGAGTTGCGGCTGTTTCACAAGCAGCTTGAAAAGCTCATCGATTCAGGCGACGGCTGTGTGCTTTTCGTTGAAGGAGAATCCGGCGTCGGGAAAACGCACCTGGTGGACTACTTCGAGCAGGCAGCGGAAGACGCCGGGTGCCGCGTGCTGTACGAGGGTGGCGACACAATTGAACGCTCGACTCCCTGGTTCGGATGGCGGTCAGTGATCACCGGAGTCATCGGTATTGAAGCCGATCGACAGCAGCCCCGCGATCTGACCCAAGCGATCCGTGATCGATTTAAGCTGCCGGAAGAACTCATGCAACTGGCTCCGCTACTGTCATCCGTGCTGCCAATCGCGTGGCCGGACAACGAGTGGACCGCTCAGTTGACCGGTGCGGTTCGGGTCGCAAATGTCGATGACTTACTCACCGAACTGATTGCTCAGGCCGCGCAGCTGGAACCGCTCGTCATCTCCCTCGAAGACGTTCATTGGTTCGATTCGGCCTCACTGGGATTGCTTCGTAAGCTGGCGTCGCGACTGGGCCCGATCATGATCATCGCCGGCGCAAGACCGATGAAAGCACCAATCCCGCGCGACATCGAGTTACTGTTGAAAATGACAGGCACAAGTCACCTGGAACTCGATGTCCTCTCTCCGAAAGAATCAGTACAAATGGCGCGGCACCTTCTCGAGGCCGATTCTCTACCGCCACCCGTCGAACGACTGCTGTATGAGCGAACCAAGGGCAATCCCCTCTTCCTCGAAGCACTCACATTCACCCTGCGCGACTCAGGCACGCTCGAAGTCGTGGACGGCACTGGTCGGCTCATCGGAGATCTGCACGAATTCACACAGCAACAGGCCGCCGATTCACTTGCCGGAACCATTGTCAGCCGCATCGACAGTCTGCCGGCTTCCGAACAGTTGACGGTCAAGGTCGCCAGTGTGATCGGCTACGACTTTTCTTATGAAATGCTCCACGACATTTTTCCGGTAGAGCGTGAACGGACGGGTATTCGAGGCTGCCTCGAGTCGCTCGGCGCGAAACAGATTATCCAGATATCCGAAGACAATGTAGAGCTGGGATATTCGTTTCGTCACCAGACGCTACGCGACGTTGCGTATAACCTCATGCTGAAAAAGCACCGCATCGAATTGCACACGGCCATCAGTGAGTGGATAGAGGAAAACTACAGCGAAGAACTTGAGGCGCACTATCCACTTCTGGCCGAGCATTGGCGGCAGGCAGGTGATCTGACGCGGGCCGCTGAATACCTCGCTCGTCAAGCCGGAACATCGCAGTAATTGACCGCCCAGACTACATGGAGAACGTGCTAAGAATGCAATTCTCATAGTCGAGCGTCCGAATGAGCACGAAGGTCAATTCCGGAGCCATGTTAGGGGTATTGGTGCGGAATCCACTTGTACCGGAAACGGGGACTACGAGTACTAAATAGGGTCCATGCGACCGTTATTAAAAGACGACGTGATTTCCCACCCTGCTGTTTGTCACGACATTCTGACACTTTCTGTCCGAGTTCTCGACACTCCGGCTTGCCCAAATGACGATGCTCGCCGTGGACACGAGCTGTCGACAGAATCGCGGCATGCCAACAGCAACTCGCGGTCAACGCTGTT
>CAYSJO010000241.1:0-4869 GCA_964431285.1 uncultured Planctomycetaceae bacterium | reverse complement strand
TCTGCTGAGCGACCTGCCGGCCCTCGAGCCCGGTCCGTTTATCGACGAACCTGTCACGTTCATCGATACCGCTGGTTCCGGCTGGGAAGAGGAGATTGAACCCGACGGTGAGAGCAAACGGAATCCCGAGGAGGGCGCCCTGGTGCTGCGCAAAGTTCAGCAACTGCAGCAGGCCGGTTTGGGTTCACGTGACATCGCCGTCATCGCTCCCTACGCCGCCCAGGTCCGTTGGCTGCGTGACGAGTGGGACATGGACGACCTGGAAATCGACACGGTGGACGGTTTTCAGGGACGCGAGAAAGAAGCGGTCGTCATCTCGTGCGTGCGATCAAATTCCGATGGCGAGATCGGTTTCCTGGCAGACCGGCGGCGGATGAACGTCGCTCTGACACGGGCGCGCCGCAAGCTGGTCGTCGTCGGCGACAGTAGCACTTTGGGCGGGAACGAATTCTTCGCGGACCTGTTGTTGTACTTCGAGACCATTGGAGCGTACCACACGGTCTGAGAAGAACCGGACAACGTCTGAATTCGAGGGACGCAAGCATGGCTGGTCGCGTATTGATGGTCGGGACATTTGACTCGAAGGGTGTGGAGTATGCGTTTCTGCGCGAACGCATTCTGGCTGGCGGCTGTGAGGTGCTCGCCATGAATGCGGGAGTCGATGGCTCGACCGATCTTTTTCCTGTTGAAGTCGAAGCCGATGCTGTTGCCGAGGCGGGTGGTCAGTCGCTGGACCGACTCAGGAGCGATCGAGATCGCGGCCTGGCTATGACCACGATGAGTGACGGAGCGGCCGCGATCGCTCGTCGGTTGTTCGACGAGGGAAGGTTTGATGCCATCATCGGCATGGGTGGTTCGGGCGGGACGAGTGTCGTGACAGCGACGATGCGCTGCCTGCCCGTTGGACTGCCCAAGGTTTGTGTGTCGACGCTGGCCGCGGGCGACGTTTCTCCTTTCGTTGGCACGAAGGACATCGTGATGATTCCGGCGATTGCCGATGTTGCTGGCATCAACCGCATCTCACGCACAATTCTTTCGCGTGCTGCGGGTGCCATCTGCGGGATGGTGGCGGCCGAGATCCCTCCCGCCGATGACGAACGGCCACTGATTGCCGCCAGCATGTTTGGCAACACGACTCAGTGCGTGGACGCTTGCCGGGCAGCACTCGATCAGGCCGGCTATGAAGTCCTGGTGTTTCACGCGACAGGCACAGGCGGGCGAATTCTGGAGTCGCTCGCCGATGAGGGCCTGGTCGACGCGGTGCTGGACATCACAACCACCGAATGGGCTGACGAACTGTGCGGCGGGATACTGTCGGCCGGTCCGGAGCGTCTGGATGCGCCGGGACGACGTGGTCTGCCGCATCTGATCGTTCCGGGTTGTATCGACATGTGCAACTTCGGCCCGATGAGCGGCGTTCCTGGTAAGTTCAGGAAAGGCGATCGCAACTTTTACGAGTGGACTCCTGAAGTCACTCTGATGCGCACGACCGCCGAAGAGAACCGGCAACTCGGAGAGACCTTCGCAGCGAAGGCCAATGCAGCTACGGGACCGGTCGCGTTTCTGTTTCCGCTCAACGGAGTCTCGATGCTGGACGCGGATGGAGACCGGTTCTGCGACCGTGAAGCCGATCAGGCTTTCTTTGACGCAGTGCGAAACAACGTCCGCGACGACATTGCGGTTGTCGACATAAACGTCAACATCAATGACCCGGAATTCGCCGCGAAAGCCGTCGACATGATGCTGGAACTGATAGCGTCAGCAACGAAACCGGCCGCCTGAAGTTTCCACAACTGCTCTTGACGAATCGCTCATAGTTGCGAGGGTTAGATCAATGGCTCAATCGTCAACGACCGCCGTGGCACCGGGTCTCGTGACGCTGTCTTCTGTGAAGACGACAGTGCTTGCCGCAGTCAACAGTGGTCGGATTGGCGATCCTGTCAATGTTCGATTGCACTGGCAGATCGAAGAATCGACGACAGATCTGACCGGAGCAGCAATTGTTGCTGCTGGATTGGCTGACGCCGTGCTGAGTCTCGCAAACCCAGGCTGGCGTGTCCGCACACGAGTGGATGGGCGGTTGCTGCATATCCTTGGTCGGGATGACCGTGGGCGAACGACGCTCATCTCACTATGTGCGGGCGACACATCAACGCTTGCCGTGACTGTATATGGAAACCACGGTGTCGTCCGGCTGGAAGACAGTATGGTCGGCGAACTGGATATGGAGGAACCTGCGAACGACACATTGGCCGCAAGCCTGAAACAGGCGATTGCGGCTGCCTCAGTTTGAGATGACTGGCCACGTCGCCAGTGGCAGAATCAGCCAGAGAACGAACGCCACGGGACCGGCGTAGATGACGCTGTCGATCAGATCGAGCAGCCCGCCGAAACCCGGCATCAGCGCCGCCGAGTCTTTCTTCTCGACATCGCGCTTGATCAGCGATTCGGCGAGATCGCCCACCAGGCCGACGACACCCAGGACCGCGCCATAGAGCAGCGACCAGCCGGCTAGACAGGGCTCGGCATTGTCGAAAAACAGGGCGGGTGCCCAGTGCAGCCATGCGCAGGTTCCCAGACTCGATCCGACGAGCGCACCGACACCGCCCATCCATGTCTTTCCTGGGCTGAGCGTCGGAACCATTTTTCGTTTCCCCCATAGCCGCCCGAACGTGTACGCCATGGTGTCACCGGACTTCACCGCAATCACCAGGGATACCAGCACGAGATAACCGGCCTGAGGCCCGCTGATCCAGCGGAGCTGAGAGGTCACTGTCAACAGACAACCGACATAGGCGACGCCAAGAATCTCTGCCCCGGCTGACTCCATTGTTTTGCCGGGCCCTCGATAACGAATTGCTCCCCTCAGGAAGATCGCCAGCACTGACAGTGCGAAGGCCAGCATCGACATGGCCAGCCCGGCCGTCATGACAATGGCCTGTGCGGACGCAACTCCCAGCCGCAAGTCCGACTGCAACTGATTCGTGACGTCCGGGCTGAATCGACAGCTCCAGGCGGTGACGACGATGGCCGTCGAGCAGCACGCGATCATAAGAAACGACGGCTCAAACGATCGTGTTCTCAGGAGGTCCGCAAATTCGAAGCTGGCACGCCAGACCAGCAGCAGCACGAGGACCAGCAGATATGGGGCGGATTCCCCCGCTCGATGGTCCAGAACAAACACGCCAATGAGTGCCGGTATCAGAATCGCAGATAAAAGGAGGCGCCAGCCCAGCATAATGCGTCAGCCTTTCAGCCCGCCGTAGCGTCGGTCACGGGAAGCGAAGTCCTGCAGAGCCTCGATCAGATCGGATTTCTGGAATTCAGGCCAGCATTTGTCGGTCACCCACAGTTCCGCGTAGCTGATCTGCCACAGGAGATAATTGCTCAGGCGCATCTCGCCAGCCGTGCGGATCAGCAGGTCCGGGTCGGGCATGCCGGACGTATAGAGATGTGCGGCCACCGTGTCTTCATCGATTGCATCAGCCATCAATTCGCCGGCCGCGACGCGGGCCGCGATCAATTGTGCGGCATCAGCAATCTCGCTGCGGGCACCGTAGTTCAATGCCAGACACAAACGCATGCCCGTGTTGGACCGACTGACCTCTTTAGAGCGTTCGATTTCACGGATGACTCCGTCGGTCAGGCCTTCGCGCCGTCCGATCGTGGCGAACCGCAGACCCTGCCGCATGATCTCCGACCGTTCCTCAATCAGAAACTGCTCGAGCAGATTCATCAGGCGCCGAAGCTCGGCTTCAGGGCGCTTCCAGTTCTCGCTGCTCAGGCAAAACAGCGTGAGCTGCTCCAGTCCCAGGTCCGCGCAGGACTCAACAGTATCGCGAACACTGCGGACGCCACGGCGATGACCCTCAATGCGAGGCAACCCGCGCCGTTGAGCCCATCGACCGTTGCCGTCCATGATGATGGCAACGTGCCGGGGCAGGACTTCGAGTGCTGATTCAGCCTGTCCCATGATGTCACACAATCATGAGGGCGTTGATGCCACCCGTGGCGGAAGGCCTGGCGTTACGCATCTGTGGCTGAAACGGGATCAGGCATATTCCGCTTCGAGAGAGATGACTTCTTCACGGTAGTACGGCTCCTCATGAGGAGACTCGATCGACAGACGGACGTGTTCGTCATCGAAATCGAGCACCGTGACGATAAAGCGATTGTCGATGACGATTCCCTCGTTTTCGCAACGCGAAATAACGTGCATTGTGGAGCCTCGTGATTCCAGCCGTGAGCCGCGTTCGGATTGGATAAGCCGCTGACCGTATGAAGCAAGCCATTGTATGACTGCCCATCAGGTCCGCAAGTTGCAAAAAAATCTTACTTTGTCGGTCTTTGAGGCTGTTGCCACGCGTTGACATTTCACGCATCAGGGCTCTCCTGAGGCGGCCCCCTGTCATGAGACGATCCACGTTGCCGTGGTCACATGGAGAGCGAGATGCGTGAATTTCCGTGACAAAGAAAGCGGTCTTTTCCTGCGACGCCCCACTGAGATAAAGTCCCGCCCCAATCCCCCCTGTCCGATCCATTCTGCATCGGACTCCGATCTCATCTCTCCGTCAACGGACTCCCGCCATCATGAACGCTTCCTGCAATGCGCGCGCGTGGCGCGATCTTGACCACACGATTTCGGCGTTTTGCCACCAGCAATTCCAAAGTCATCGAGCGGATCAGCTGTCGGGCATGGCTCGTCGCTGGTTGATGTGCGTGATCGTTCTGTCAGTCACCTTTGCACTGACGGGTTGTCAGACAGCTCGCTACGTCGTGAAAGATGCCGACAAGGGAGTCATTGCCATCCCGGCCGATGGTCAGAACTTTCCGACCGACTATCGCGATAACGCGGCTCTGCTGATGGCA
>CAYSJO010000240.1:0-4028 GCA_964431285.1 uncultured Planctomycetaceae bacterium | reverse complement strand
GCGTCCACTCTTCGCCGGGCGTTAGCGATCCGTCCTGCATCAGGCTGCCGCCCTCGAATCTGTGGTAGTAGATGTGACTCGTATCGACCAGCAGCCAGTCGTGAATGGGCACGGGCAGATTGTGAGTGAAGAAACTGCCGGGTGTCAGTCGTCTCGATCCGCCGCGTTGCAGTTGCGATGTAAACAGGTCTGGTGGGGGCTGGAATTCCGTGCCGGCCAGCAGGACGCGATCGGACCAGATAGGAATCGGCAGGCCGTCAATACCTTCGTAACCGACAGGGCCGCTGGTCAGTCGATAAGCGGGTCGTCCGAACTCGCCGCCGGACGCGCGCTACATGCCACCGAAATAGGACTCCGGGCTCCCGGACCAGGCCCCCCACACGGGTTCCGTCGTTCCCAGCTGCTGTACGGGGGACATCGAAATTCGGGCACGTCGGTTCGACGGGCTGTAAATTGAGGACCACACGCTTTGTCGGCCGTATCCGGATGCGGCGTCGATATCAACGATCTCCAGGACATTGGCTTGTAGATCCGCTCCGTTCGAACCACGAGCTGAGACTCCGGCCAGAAGCCCGGACAGGAGCACGGCCAGGGGAAACGTGCACCAGGTCAGCCCCGGTCGTTTCAGGACGCGGTGGACCAGGAACCAGTCCACCGGTCCAATCAGCAGCAGATACAGCAGCGTCAGACCAAGGATGCTGAGTGTGGATCGTTCGCCGACGGACTCAAAATGTTCCATCCCGTTCTGCAATTGAGTCCCGAGTTCCGTAATGCCCGTGTGGGAGATGCGTGTTGATCCGGAACCGTCCGTTACATTTCCAAGGGGCAGATCGACAACCGAGGTCAGGAATGAATCCAACCCGCGCCAGCGAGCCAGCGGCGCCTCGTTCAAGTCGACGCCGAACAACGAAATCCGGCCGAATCCGCATGCGTGACGAGTCAACACGGCGCCGTCGAGTCCCTCTGCCACCTCGATCCCGTCGGTCTGCTCAATGGTGATACCACGTCGCGGATTGAAGAACGGGACACGACGGTCCTCAAGTGGAATGCCGCCACCGCTCTGGTCCGCGTAACTGGAGACCAGCATTTCGAGGCCGCTCAGATCACTGATCGAGCCAGGGACGATCTTCTGCCCTGCCAGAGCCCAGTCCGCCAGAGGACTCGCCAGCAGTTCATCGGAATGCGTGCCGATAGCCAGAATAAGATGACCACCATTCAGCACCCAGGTTTTCAGCGCATCTGACTGCGCTGTCGGAATCTCGAACTGGCCACTGAAGACAATTGCCCGCCACGCCGACATTGTCCGTGACTGAGTCGGCAGGTCGGCCGGCGATGCCAGTTCAGTGATGTGGATTCCACTGCTCTTCAGTTTTGAGATGGCGTCGCGATCCGGATTGGCCGCCAGTCCGGGACTGCCCGGCAACTGACCGACGATGATCCATGCCGGGACTGCATTGCGCACAACCTGAAAATCGGCTTCCGCACTGGAATCCGTCGACGAACGTTTCAAGGTCGCCAGCACAACATCATCGTCGACCCGTACGGCCCGTACGTTGACAGTCGTTTCCAGGCGACCGGGCTTGAAAAACACATCCACCGCTCGAGGCGATCCAGAGTCCAGAGCCACTTGCGGACCGGGATAAGTGACCGCGTTGCCATCGGGATCGGGTGATTCCAGCTCAATTCGACAATTGACCGAACTGGTGGATGTCAGCTGAACCCTTGCGCGAGTCCAGATGCCCGGTTTCGCCATCTGATCCAACCCGATCTGGACACTCTCGATCGTGGTCTCGGCCAATGAATCCGCGGTCGTCAGCAGGGTGGTCAACAGCGTTGCCACTGCGAGAGACTGAAACTGACGTCGTTGGAGCACAGGAGAATCCGCTGCGGGTGGAGGAGGCGATTCAAAAGGGCGGGCGAAGTGGGGTCATTGTAGAGACGACGTGTTGTCCCGTCATTTCCGTTGGCTCTGTTGACCGCGAACAGTGGCGAGGATCGGATACATTACGACTGTACGACCCGAATCATTGGAATTCACTCAATGGAGCCATACGGTGGACCGCGACCATCTCTTGTCAATTCTCAGTCAACTTGCGGACGGGTCCATCTCTATCGAGATCGCGGCTGGCCGGCTTGATTCCGGAGCCGAAGCACTGACGGCGTTGACCGACGAGGCGTGCGTCGATCTCGGCCGCCAGACGCGATGCGGGTTTCCGGAAGTCGTTTACGGGCCGGGGAAAGCGCCAGATGCCATCGTTCAGGTGTTCGAGAAACTGACTACGGCCGGCCAGGCGTGTCTGGCGACTCGGGTTGATGAGGAGCAAACGGCGGCGGTTGTCGCGGCATTTTCGACGGCGGTTACGAATCGAACAGCGCGAACAGTCCGACTCGAAAGTGCTGGCGATGCCCCCGTCGCCGGTCGCGTGGCTGTGGTGAGCGCCGGAACAAGTGATCGGCCAATCGCGGAGGAAGCCGTCGAGACGCTGCGGTGGATGAATTGTGAAGCCGACTTGGTGCAGGACGTGGGAGTGGCTGGACCTCAGCGACTACTGCAGCAGGTTGAACGGCTGCGACGGGCGGACGCTTTGGTTGTTGTCGCAGGTATGGAAGGCGCACTGCCATCCGTCGTCGGCGGACATGTCGATGTGCCCATTTTCGGCGTCCCTACCAGTGTTGGCTATGGAGCTAACTTTGGCGGCGTATCCGCGTTGCTTTCGATGCTCAACAGTTGCGCGGCCAATGTGGCCGTTGTAAACATCGACGCAGGATTCAAGGCGGCTTACCTGGCCGGAATGGTCGCTCGTGCCGCGCAACCAACGTAGTTGTCGCTCGGAGCGAGATTACGATGCGCGCAACAGCTCAGTCAGCGCCTGCGTCAAGTGTTCGATTTCACCAGCCGTGTTATACAGGTGAGCGGACACACGCACGGAACGTCGTCCCTGCCAGTGGACGATGGGGATTTCGATGCGGTAATTATTCCACAAAGCGTCCTGCATCGGATGACGCTGCTGTGGGTCGAGATCGTCGTCGATTGGCAGCGGGAAACTGAGCATCGATCCGTAATGCTCAGCCCTGGTTGCCAGTGGCTCAAGACCCGTCAATGCAACGATTCGCTCGCGGGCCAGCGCGAGTAATTCGCTACCGTAGCTACGAAACGCTTCCAGCAACGAGACGTCTTGGTCGTCGGAATGTGGCTGTTCGAAAAATTGAATCGCATCGGCCACGGCGAGATACGCGGCTGGATCGCGCGTGCCGGACCAGACGAATTCGTCCTTCCAGCTCGGCTGGCGACCAGAGATGCTGCCACCCCAACTAATGACCGTCGGCTCTACCTTCTTCTGCCATCGCGGCGACACGTACAGAAAGCCGCTTCCAAACGGGGCGCACAGCCATTTGTGGCAGCTCGCGGCGTAGAAGTCACAGTCCAGCCTGCGCAAGTTGAGCGGGAGCATGGCGACGGCGTGCGGTCCGTCGACGCAGACAGGAATTCCAATCTCGCGGGCGCGACGGCAGATCTCTTCGACCGGAAGCACGAGCGCAGTCGGCGAGGTCACATGACTGATAACGATCAGCTTTGTGTGACTGGTGACCGCTGTAAGAAAGACATCGGTCGTTTCCTTGGAGCTACGAAGTGGCAGCGGCAGTTCCCGAATGACCACGCGAGCTCCCGCCTGGCGGGCGCGGTGACGCCACAGACGCGTGACGGCTCCATATTCGTGATCGGTTAGCAGGACTTCATCATCACGTTCCAGCGAGACGGTTTGCGCGACGATGTTCATGCCGGCCGTTGCGTTTTCGACAAAAACCATGTTGCCCCGACTGGCCCCGACAAACTTCGCCAGAGTCGCGAGCGCTTCCTCAAGAGCCGCTTCCATCTCTCGTATAAAGAAGTTCATTGGCTGTGATTCGAGCCGACGACTCCAGCGTTCACGGGACTCCTGCACGACACGCGGCGACGGGCCGAAGGAACCGTGATTCAGATAAACGATGTCGTCTGGCAGCGACCAGAGCGAACGGAAACAGGCAGC
>CAYSJO010000239.1:0-36954 GCA_964431285.1 uncultured Planctomycetaceae bacterium | reverse complement strand
GAGGCGGGTCATAACGTGTATCGAGCGTCATCCCGTGCGCCGTGTTGAATTGCTTGAGTTCGTTGCCTTTAGTCCCGAAGTGCATCAGGTACTTGCCGGTCTTATCGAACTTGAAAATGTGATTACTGGCGTATCCGTCGGACAGGATGATGTCCCCGTTCGGGGCGACCGTGATTGCCGTCGGGTTGAACTTCTTCAGCTTGAGTCCCGATTCCTTTGGGAACGGCAGCCTCAACACGATGTCGCCGGTCTCGGCATTGAACTTGATCCCTTCGGCGTTGGCGTTGCGGGCGCCATAGATGAATTCGCCATCAGCTTCGTCGCGGATCTCCACGTCGTGAATGTTCGAGTAGTCGCTTCCGACGAAGCGACGAATCATCTTGCCGTCCGGTGAGAACACGAACACGCCGATGTTGGCGCTGGTGTAGATGTTGCCCGACTTGTCGATCACGACACCGCCATGAGTCGGTCCCAGAACGGATTTTCCGTCTTTGTCCAAACCCCAGCCGGGGACCGTGTCGAAGGTCATTGCTCCGGAACCCAACCGCACCGCTTTGGTTTTCTCACCGGCGAAAGCTGGCACGGCAATGGTCAACGCGATCGTGAAAGCCATCAAACAGTTTTTCATGAGCTGGACTCCCCGTTGATTCGTCATTGTCAGTGAACCGTCGATGCTGTGATGAACAGCGAGCGAGTGAGCAACGCCGGAGTATCGGGTTGCCGGAGCGGCATTACAACTCGCGTCATCTGTTGAGTCCTGGACGCGTCGTCTGTGTTTGCCGAGGTCGGCGCGGGCAGCCTTGAATCCGCATACTCTGACGTGGATAGTCCAACCGCTCATTCGTTGTCCTGCTCCGACACGCTCCATGACATCTGCTCAGCGATCAACTCCAGACTGGCAGCGCGACGGTTTCCGCCATATCTGGATGCCGTATTCTCAGATGCAGACGGCACCCCTGCCCGTGCCGGTTGTCGCGACGGACGACGTGTATCTTGTCCGCGCCGACGGTACTCGTCTGATCGACGGCATGGCGTCCTGGTGGACGGCGTGTCATGGATACAACCATTCGCACATCCGGCAGGCCGTCGAGGAACAGTTACACCGGATGCCGCACGTGATGTTCGGCGGGATCAACCATGAGCCGGCATTACGACTCGCCGCGCGTCTCGCAAAGCTGTTGCCGGGCGATCTCGAACACATGTTCTTCAGTGACTCGGGTTCTGTCGCGGTCGAAGTCGCTCTCAAGATGGCCGTGCAGTACTGGCTCAATCGTGGGGTGTCGGGTCGCAATAAGTTTGTTTCGTTTCTTCATGCCTATCACGGTGACACAACAGGAGCGATGTCTGTCTGCGATCCGGACAACAGCATGCACAGTCATTTCAAGGGTTTTCTGCTGGAGCAGTACTCGGAGCCCATCCCACAGACCGCAGAAGAAACGGCGCATTTCGATGCGTTCATAAAAGCGAAGGGCGATGAGCTGGCTGGCGTCCTTATCGAGCCACTGATTCAGGGCGCCGGTGGAATGAAGTTTCATCCGCCCGAATCTCTCGCGGCCATCAGTCGCATTTGTCGAAAGCACGACGTCCTGCTCATCGCTGACGAAATCGCAACAGGATTCGGTCGCACGGGAACGATGTTCGCCTGCGAACAGGCCGAAGTCGTGCCGGACATCATGTGCGTTGGCAAAGCTCTGACAGGTGGAACGCTCGGTCTCGCCGCGACCATTGCGACCGACCGCACTTACGAAGCCTTTCTGTCAGACGACCCGACGCGAGCGCTCATGCACGGGCCAACATTTATGGCCAATCCGCTGGCCTGTGCCGCCGCGAATGCTTCACTCGATCTCTTCGAAACAGAACCCCGCCTGCAACAGGTGGCGCAGTGCGAGCAGATCATTGGTCGTGAACTCGAACCGTGCCAACGCATCCGTGGCGTTGTTGATGTGCGTGCCAAAGGAGCTGTTGGAGTGGTTCAGGTTCAGCAACTCGATCACCTGGAACGCCTGCGCGGCGCATTCGTCGAGTCAGATGTCTGGCTGCGACCATTCGCCGACATGATCTATCTAACGCCGCCGCTGACGATCGGCGAAGAGGATCTCGTGCGACTCTGCCGTGTGATTGTTGAGGTCACGCGGGAGTGGTCCACCTGGAGCCCTTGAAGGTCATGTCGGCGCCATCGAGTGTGTTGTGTCGCACCGGTTGCGACATCGCTCATCGTCCCTACGATTTCGGAATGACTCAAACCTCGCTGTCCAAACTCGCCCTGGTCCTGTGCGTTCCACTTGTCTTCGTATCGCTGCAATCGTCGACCTGCCTGGGAGAGGATCCCGGACGCGAATTATCGGTAGCGTTCTGGAACGTAGAGAACCTGTTTGACACAGTCGATGATGCGGCCACCGAAGGCGATGAGGAGTTCACTCCGTCCGCCGATAAGAAATGGACCCTGACGCGACTCGACATCAAGCTGTCGAACCTGAGCCGCGTTATCTGCGACATGAATGACCAGCGTGGTCCGGATGTCCTGGGACTGTGTGAGGTTGAGAATCGCCAGGTTGTCGAATTACTCGTGAAGCAGTTGAGTCGCCTGAAACGCGATTACGGAATCGTCCACCAGGACTCACCCAGCTACCGCGGCATCGACTGTGCTCTGATTTACGACCGGTCGAAGTGTGAGCTGAAGCGGGCCAGATTCCACAGCGTGCCTGGGATGACAACCCGCGATATTGTCGAGGCAGAATTGTCTATCGATGGGCGTGACCTGTCGGTGTTCGTGAATCACTGGCCGTCGCGCTACAACCCGGCCGACGCGCGGAGCAAAGTTGCCGGCGTCCTGCGCCGACGGATCGATCAGCTGTTGACCGCGACCGCATCCGCCGACTTTGTTGTTCTCGGGGATCTGAACGACACACCCGCCGATCCATCTGTTTTGCAAACACTGCGTGCCACACGTGATTCGGATCTGAAGACGGGCGATTTGCTCGGCACGATGTGGAAGGAGCACGATGATGGGGACGCTGGTACCTACGTCTACAAGAACGAGTGGTTCGTTCTGGACCACGTGGTGGTGTCACCTGGATTGCTCGATGATCGCGGTCTCCGCTGGGTGCGAGGATCGACATCGGCGTCGCGACACGGATATCAGATGTACGTGCCGCGTAATCCGGATTTGCTCACCCGACCCTCGCGCAGTTACTCGGGACCGATCTTCCACCAGGCGGGGTACTCCGACCACTTGCCAGTGACATGTCGGATTCGGATTGCAGGCAAGTAGTGTCAATACTCGTGCTGCTCGCCGCCATCGCTTTCGAATGAGCGGAACTGCGATTTGACGACCTGTCGAACAGCGCGGGATTCGACTTCCTGAGTCAACTTCGCAACGGCCTCGTCGATCGGCATCATGCCCAGGTCCGTGCCGCCCTTCGTCTCGTCTTCCGAGATGCGGTCTCGAACAGAGACAGAATTCTGCTCTTCATCCCTCGGCCCGACGACCAGCATGTAGGGAATCAGCTCGAGCTGTGCGTCGCGGATCTTTGCGTTGACCTTCGCGCTGCGCGTATCCGTGGTCACGCGGAATCCCTCGGCACGGAAGCGCGCTTCGACGGATTTCGCGTAGTCCATTACTTTGTCCGTGACCGGACAAATGCGGATTTGTTCCGGAGCCAGCCACAGCGGGAATGCTCCAGCAAAGTGCTCGATAAGCATGCCGACGAACCGTTCCATCGAACCGAACGGAGCACGGTGGATCATTACCGGACGATGTGGCTTGTTGTCCGGGCCGATGTATTCGAGCTGGAAACGTTCCGGCAGATTGTAGTCCAGCTGCACAGTGCCCAACTGCCATTCGCGGCCGATGCAGTCCTTGACCATGAAGTCGGCCTTCGGACCGTAGAACGCGGCCTCGCCTTCACACTCGTTGAAATTGAGTCCTGACTCCTGCAGCACTCTGCGCAGCGTGGCTTCGGCGGTCTGCCACAGCTCTGCTGAGCCAACGTACTTGTCCGACGCCGGGTCGCGCAGCGAAAGCTGAACGCGGTAGTCGTCCAGTCCGACGCTCTCCAGCACGAAACGTGTCAGTTCGAGCGTGTCTTTGAATTCCTGCTCGACCTGCTCCGGTGTGCAGAACAGGTGCGCGTCGTCCTGAGTCAGGCCGCGAACACGCAGCAGTCCGTTCAATTCGCCCGATTGCTCGTGCCGGTAGACAGTGCCGAACTCGGCCAGGCGAACGGGCAGATCGCGATAGCTACGCTGGTCTGACTTATACATCTGCACGTGGTGCGGGCAGTTCATCGGCTTGAGCAGATACCGTTCCTGCTGACCTTCCCAGCCGTGCAGGATTTTCGATTTATCTTCGACGGATTCGGCTTTCACTGCTTCGTTGCAGCACGAGCAACCAAGCAGCTCTGCAGTTCGGGCGATCTGCAGTTCGTCGTCGGACGAGAGTTCTGAATCCTCGCTGTTAAGCCGCTGTTTCCAGTAATCGACCAGTTGCCCGGCATCGTGCCCAAAGATCGGAGCAAACTGCGAATCGCGGTAGTACGGGAAGTGGCCGCTGGTTTCGTACAGCTCGGCCCGACCGATGTGCGGTGAATAGACCGGCTGATAACCGCGCGCGAGCAGTTCCTTCTTTATGAAGTCTTCCAGCAGTGCCCGGACCGTCGCACCTTTGGGAAGCCACAAGCTCAATCCCTGTCCCACTTTCTCGCTGATGTTGAACAGCCCGAGCTGTTTTCCCAGGACCCGGTGATCGCGCCGCTTCGCTTCTTCGAGCTGCTTGAGGTAATCCTTCTGGTCGCTCTTGCTGAAGAACGCCGTGCCATACAGCCGCTGGAGCCCTTTGTTGTTCGCGTCACCCTTCCAGTATGAACCGGCCACGCTTAATAGTTTGAACGCTTTGATGCGGCCGGCGTCCGGAATGTGCGGTCCGCGACACAGGTCAACGAACTCGCCCTGACGGTAGAAGCTCAACGATTCGTGATCGGCTAGGCCGGTTCCGATGTGCTCGCACTTCAGTTCCTGATTCAGGTCGCCACAAAACTGCAGAGCCTCGTCGCGGTTCATGTAGAAGCGTTCGAACGGTTCGGCTTCTTTGACGATCTTCTTCATCTCGGTTTCGATCTTCGGGAAGTCGTCGTCCGAGATCGGCGTGGCCAGATCGAAGTCGTAATAAAAGCCGTTGCCGGTCGTCGGTCCGAATGCCAGCCCGACACCCTCATACAGCCGCATCACGGCCCGAGCCATCACATGGGCACATGAGTGCCGCAGTACTCCCAGCGACGTGGCATCACGGGTTGTGAGCAATTTCAGCTCGACTGCGTCATCCTGGGCAAGTTCATCCAGCGGGCGCATGGCATCCACAATCGTGCCATTGACCTCGGCAGCTACCGTCGCCATTGCGAGTCGTTCGCCAATGCCGGATGCCACATCCAGTGACGTACTGCCCGCGGGATAATCCTTCTCCGTACCGTCCGGAAGCCTGACCTGAACCATGAGAGTGATCGAATTCTGAGTCGAGAAACAAACTCTGCCGGACACTTCCAGCGATCGGCGGGTTTGTATCGAAATCCCGGAAACCCAGCCAGTTCGCTCCAGACACTAGCGCGTTGGCGGCAGTTCGGGTCGATCAGGTCGCTAAAACACATCCGGAACGAACGTCTGGTCGTCGATCGGCGGGCGGATGTAGTTGCTGGACTCGGGCCTGGGAGTCAGTTTGATTGGCTCGGGCGTCAGGTCCTGGTAGGGGACCATGCTCAGCAGATGCGAGATGCAGTTGAGTCGAGCGCGTTTTTTGACGTCGGCGTTGACCACGTACCACGGCGCCTGCTTGATGTCCGTGTGAGCGAACATCGCGTCTTTGGCCTTCGAGTACTCAACCCATCGCGTACGTGACTCGCCGTCCATCGGACTCAGTTTCCACCGCCGTGTCGGGTCTTCCAGTCTCGCCTGGAACCGGACCTCCTGCTCCTCGTCACTGACTGAGAACCTGTACTTGACGACGACGATTCCCGAGCGGACAAGCATCCGTTCGAACTCGGGGCAGGACCGCAGGAACTCGTGATATTCCTGGTCCGAGCAGAACCCCATGACACTTTCGACGCCAGCGCGGTTGTACCAGCTGCGATCGAACAGAACCATTTCTCCAGCCGCCGGCAGGTGCGGGACGTATCGCTGAAAATACCAGGATGATTTTTCGCGCTCCGTCGGAGTCCCTAAAGCCACAACACGGCAGATGCGGGGATTCATGCACTCGGTGATCCGTTTGATCGTGCCGCCTTTTCCAGCAGCATCACGCCCCTCAAACAGGACCACGACTTTCAGGCCTTCGTGCTTGATCCAGTTTTGCAGCTTGACCAGTTCGATGTGCAGCTTTCTCAGCTCCTTCTCGTAGACCTTCTTCTTGATCTTAGTTTGAGAGCCTGCAATATCGCCGATCTGCGGTTCGATCTCGTGCCGGTTCTTCTTTGACTTTGTCGACATCGCAAGCTCGTTTCTCGTTGGGGTGGCCGGGATACTCCAACACGCGTAGCCAGTACGCCTGGTCAGGTATAGCTGTGACCCGGTATGCAATCAGGATTGCGACTACTTTTCCAGTGACACGCAAACGATCTCTTTATCGTTGCGGGCGAAAACTGATCGCTGAGCGAAGGCCGGATGCATCCAGACGACAGGGCGACCGAAGGCTTCGCCAGTTGGTTCCAGGACATGAAAGCGACTGACTTCCTCGTAACCGCTGCGACTCAGGTGAGCCACGATCAGATCGCCCGACTCGCTGAACAGGAAAAAGCGATCCGCGTTTCGAACGAGGAAAGCAGTGCCGTGACCCGCTGGTCGCTCGCCTGTGGTCGGCTGGAATGATTGCCACAAACGCTTGCCCGTGAGCAGATCAACGCCGCGGAGCTGACCTCCCCGACAACAGACTCCATAAATCGTATTGTCCACGATCAGCGGCGTACTGTTCGCGGCGTATACGGCATTGCGAGAGTCGCCTTTCCATACAACGCTTGCTGCCGGTTTGTCGCGGTCGAGCTTCAGGAGTGCGCCGACGTTGCCAATAGCGCTCGCGAAAAGGTGATCGCCGTGCTGCCGCGGAGCCATGATTGACATGTCGTAATCGGGAGCCAGCGGAACCTGCCAGTAGACCTCACCGGTGTCCGGATTCAGTGAATTGATCTTCTCCGGGTCCCACAGAATGAGCTGTCGCACTCCGCCGGCGGTAAAGAGCGCGGGCGGGCAGAAGCCGGCATCAATAGCGGAGATGGCTTTCCAGAGTTCTTCGCCAGTATGGCGGTTGAAAGCGACGACCACACTGCCCTTGCCTCCAACCAGACAATACAGCCGGTCACCATCGATCAACGGGTGTCCCGAAAAGCCCCAGTGCGGAGCTTTGGTCTGGTATTCGGCCTTGAGCTCCTTTGACCACACGACCTTGCCCTCGTCCGCCGTCAGGCAAACGAGATTGCCTTCGGCCCCAAGTGTGTAGACATGGTTTCCGGCAACAGTCGGTGTACAGCGAGGACCGGACGGATAAGAGATTTCGTACGGACAGTCGTACTCGTGCTTCCAGACCAGCTCGCCCGTCCCGGCGTTCAGACAGACGACTCGTTCTTTCCCTTTAAGTTTGTTCTTTCGCCCCGGACTGTTCGACAGCTCGCCGGATGCCCGCTCGTAATCTGTGACGAAGACGCGATCTCCAACGACAGCTGGACCAGAGTAGCCGAGTTGAATGGGAACGCGCCAATTGACGGTCAGGCCTTTCTCGGGAAACGACTCGACGATGCCGTCTTCATGCCACACACCGTCGCGGTTGGGGCCCATCCATTGGGGCCAGTCATCGGCGTAGCTCAGACTTGAGAGAACGAGCAGCAGTGTGAGAGCGGCGAAGCAACGCATGATGTCAACTCAATGTGGTGAATGATGCAGTTGAAAAACGGCGACGATCAGCTGCCGATGCAGTACAGAAACTCCTGCCGGGCGCCGCCTGAAGAGTCGGCGATGCGGATGTAGATGCGTCCCCCGCAGATCGCAGGAGTGGCGAACGCTTCCGTTCCGAGCTGGATTTGGTTGACCAGCTCAAAGGCATCTGGCGTGGCCTTGAAGACGGATACCTGGCCGGCTTCGTTTGCAAGATAGATGTTGCCACCCGCCAGGACCGGCGACGAGCTGATTGGGCTACTCAGTCGGCCTTTCCATTTCTCCTCGCCGCTCCGTGCGTCCCAGCAATAGGCGATGCCCCGGTCCGTGACGGCGTACAGATATCCGTCAGCGGCAACCATGGACTGCTCGTAGCACTTTTTCCCATTACGCCAGACGACCTGACCGGTGTCGGCACGCACGCCGACTGTTTCTTCCTTGGGGTAACCGCCGCTGGCAAAGACCATTCCCCCATCCCAGACGACCGTGCCACAGGTGGCCATTGCTGTCGCAGCGACGAACCAGATCTCCTGACCGTAGGATGGGTTGAAACTCGACACCATTTCACAGCCACTGATCAGCAGCTGATCCTTTCCGGCAATCGTGGTGACGATGGGAGAAGAGAAGCTCAGCTTCGCGGGCCGCGGAGTTGTCCAGACATCCGCCCCGCTCTTCTGATCACGAGCCGTGATGAAACCGCCAGCGTCCGTATCCGCGGCCACGATGACTGTGCCCCCATAAAGCGTTGGCGAGGGTGCATAGCCATACTTGTATCGCTGCGGAGTAAACGTGCCGAGGTTCTGCTTCCAAACCTCTTTACCATCCAGGTCCAGGGCATAAAGGTGGACAGCATCGTGATGCGCGAAGGCCGCGAAGAGCCGTTTTCCGTTACAGGCAATCGTTCCGCTGGCGTGCGTGTTCTTGTTATGTGTCGGCGGAAAGCCGCCTCGGGCGACGTCCGTTTTCCACAGTTGATCTCCTGTGTTCCGATCGAATGCAACGACCGACTGTATCTGTTGTCGTTCGTCTGCAGTCTGCAGAAAGATGCGGTCTCCGACGACGGTTGGTGAAGAATGTCCGCGTCCAGGGACTGGCGTTTTCCAAACAACGTTTTCGGACTCGCTCCAGGAAGTTGGTGGCGACTGTCCCGCTTCAGCAACACCGTTGCGGTTCGGACCCCGCCACTGGCGCCAGTCGGCTGAAGAGCCCGCACCACCGTCGGCTACGACAATCCCGGATTCGGAATCGGCCGACGAACTTGATGGAGCTGTTGCCGTATTAGCAGTGCTGACCGCGGATGACGGAGGTGTCGCCGGAGTCGCTGGATGCGGCGGTGTGGTGGACTCAGAGCATCCGCTGATTGCCAGCAGAGACACGATGGCAGCTATCCGTTGCATGACTGACTCCTGGTCTGTTGTGCGGTCCACAGAATCTCAAACTTCACTCTGAATCAGATGGTTCTTCGGGCGGTGCCAGATCGAAAACATACAGCGGCGTCCAGTTGCCGAGGTAGTTGCCTTCTTTGTCTCGCACAGCGCCGTTGCCCTGATTGCGGGGATTGATGGTCGCCACAACAACCGTGCGGTTGTCCGGATGCAGTGCGACGTTGTGGCAGTTCGCAATCTTTGTGTGGGAATAGAATGGCTCGTCTTCATCCGGACGTAGCAGCAGGAACTGGCCACTTCCGGGCGTTCCGCTGGTCGCGATCACGTAATAGCCGTCCGGATGGCGTGCCAGGTCAAACACGTATCCGTTGTTGCTGCCGCCCAGGTGCCAGGTCTTTGTCGTTTCAAGCGACTTCCAGTCGAGCAATCGGATCGTCGGGATACCGATCATGCGCCCGGCGCGTTCCGGTTCAGAACCGGCAACCAGCAGCGTTTCACCGGACTCATCGAAGCTCAGGACGCGGATGCCGGCGACATCCTGGATGCGCGCGTAAAGGTGCATTGTTTCGAGCCGCATTTCCCGCTCGCACTTGCCCGAGTCGACGTTCCAGTGTTTCAGATGGCTCAGGAAATCAGCCGAGACAAGCGACTTGCCATCGGGGTGAAATTCCAGGCGGAACACGTCAACGGAGTGACCTTCCAGCTCGCGGATCGGTTTGCCATCCACAGCGGACCACAGTCGGATCGTCCGGTCGGCTCCGGCGGATGCCAGTGTCTGACCATCGGGACTAACCACGATCGTTCGCACCCAGCCGTCGTGCGCTGTTTCGACCGACCAGGCCGATTTGACGTTGTCTCCGTCCACGTGCCACGCGCGGACCTGTCCCCATGAGTCGGCCGTGAACAGCATCTTCCCGTTTGACGAAAAGCACAGCGACTGCACCCAGCCATCATGCCCGGTGATGGCTTCAAGTTGCGTTGGCCTGGCTTCAGTCTCGGCAGCGTCGGCCGCATCTGTTTCCTTTGCCTCCACAGCAGCAAGGTCCCAGCGCCGGATCGACGCATCGAATCCGCCACCGAACAGATGCCGGCCATCCGGGGAGAACCGGATCAGACAAACCTGCCTGTCGGTTTCGATCATCCGTTTCTTGACCGGTTCGATCGCCGGGGCAGTTGGAGCGGTCGCGGTTTCGGACATGAGTCTGGCCTGCTGCTGAATTCAACTTCTGGCGGTGACCTCGTAGCTGTCATCGTCCCGAATGCTCCCGTCGCGCTCAAGCGGAGTCCGTTGCAGGAGTACGAGTCCGCTTGTAGTAACCGCATTTATGCGGTTCGAACGTCGGCCGCGCCCGAGCCGCATAAATGCGGCCACTACGAACCAGCGACACCCATGCCCGACCCTGCCCCACCCACCGTCATCGTCGTGCATCCGCGTGAAAAGCGGAGCAAATGCTCGGTCGAGCCGTTACGTGGTCGGGACGACTTCATATTCTGGACGTTTCCCGATCGTGGCCCTGAGCCGAGCGACGGATACGTTCAGCTCGGCCTGGGCGGCGAGGAGTTGTCAGGTGCCGATGCAAACTCGGGGCTGCTGGTGCTGGACGGGACCTGGCGGCTGGCGGAGCGGATGGAGCCATTCTTCCGAGAAGTCCCGGTTCGAACACTTCCCGCCTGGAAAACCGCCTACCCTCGCGTCTCCAAACTGTTCGAGGATCCGGGTGCCGGCCTGGCAACGATTGAAGCTGTCTACGCCGCACATACGATTCTGGGACGCGACACCAGCGGGCTGCTGGATGAGTACTTCTGGGCCGATCAGTTCCTGCAGCTCAACGCCGACCGACTGTGAGCCAGCCCCTTTTGCCGGTAGCGTCCACTCTCAATCTGGCCGGAAGTGACACCACATTGTCCCATTGACGGCAGAAACTTTTCAAAAACCGCGGAAACCTGCCGGGCCTGAGCATGCCGTCGGTTGAACTCCCCCGTCCAGCCCTGGCATGATAGGCAGAGTGAAGAGATTTCTCCGGTGCCGCGGACCGTGCGAATTTCAGCCGCGGACGCCGATTGCTCCAACCTCTGTTCCGATCACGCGAGGCAATGTCATGAAACGATTGTTATTTGGAATCTGCTGTGCAGCGATTGCCGTCACTGGGCTGCAGTCTGACACGCAGGGAGCCGACTGCCGGCCGCTGCGGCTTTTCCAGTTAGTCTCGCATACGACCCAGGCGGCGGCGCCAGCCTGCAAGCCGCAGCCTGTGCAATGCCGATTCCAGCTTTCCTACAGCGATGCTCTGGCCAAGGCCGAGCAGGCTGACAAGGCTATGGCCGAGTCGAAGAAGCTGGGCGCCACGATCGCCACGCTGGAACAGCAGATCAAAGAACTGACTGACGCACGTGATAACGCTCTTGTCGCCGCGAAGAAAGCTGAAGGCGATGCCGCCGCCAGCAATGAAGCCCTCGTCGCCGAAAAGGCAAAGGCACAAGCTGCAGCAAAGGCTGCAGTCGCTGCGGAAGAGGAGGCGAAGAAGCAGGAGAAGATAGCTGTGGCCAACGCCGCTGCGGCCGCCGCACAGGTGAAGGCCAGTCAAGCAGAAGCTGTCAAGCAGAAGACGGTCGCCGAAGCCAACGCCAAGGCCGCCGCCGATGCGAAAGCAGCTGCCGCTAAACAAGAGGCTGCCGCTGCAGAACAGATCAAGAAACTTGAGGCCGCCGTCGCTGCCGCGAACGCAAAAGCCACTGCTGCCGAGAAGGTCGCTGCGGATGCAAAAGCCGCTGCAGACAAGGCGGCCGCCGACAAAGCTGCTGCTGACAAGGCAGCAGCTGACAAAGCCGCTGCGGAAAAGGCTGCTGCCGATAAGGCTGCAGACAAAAAGCCCGCCGAGCCGAAACCGGCCGACGACAAGAAACCTGCTGCTCCGGCTGAGAAAGATGCAGCCAAAACCGAAAAACCTGCCAAGGTCGAAGGTGGCGACGATGATGATGCGGACAAAGCCAAACCGGCAGCACCGGCTGCCAAGCCGGGGGAAGCCGCTCCGAAACTGCCGGACGCCGCGGCCAAGAAAGAGGATGCTCCCAAAGTAGAAACGGAAGCGCCGAAGGCCGCAGCGCCCAAACTGCCAGAGAAGGTGAAAGAATAAGTCTGCCTGACTCTGTTGTGATGAACTCAGCACCCCGGTTGCCTCCAGGCAATCGGGGTGCTTTTGCATTCTGAATGCAGTGATGTTTCCATTCACCAATGAATTACTTTGCTCATGCCATCCGGTTTCTCGATCGACCGGTGTTTGCAGTTGCGACGGGATTGCCGGACATGCTGTCCGTTCTCGATCGCAAAATGCGGCTGCGGGTGCGGCGGCTGGAACCGTTCGCCGATGGGTCCGGTTCGTTCGAGGCTGAAGTGGCCGCCGGGGCGATGCAGCACTTGGACGACGATCGCTGGTTTCATACGACTCGTGCGTTTGTTGAGACGAGTGCCGAACTCACAAACCTGTTCCGAACCGTGCTGGGTGAAGCGGACCGCATGCGGTGTCCGTTTCTGGGGCACATCGTTACCGAATTGCAGCTCGATGCAGTCCTGATGGAACGCTATCCCGATCACCTCGATCGGTACTACGACTCGGTGAGCCAGATCGATTCTCAGGCTTTGGAAGGCGCCGTGAATCAGATGGCGACAAAGACATCCGACCGGCTGGCATGGCTGCTGGATCGCTTTTCCGAGGAACAGTTCATGCGCTGTTACCCGACTGCGAACCGCTTGAGATTTCGATTGAATCAGGTCATGCTCCGCGTCGGTCTGGAGCAGATACCAGAGACGATTGAACCACTTCTGGAAACCAGTCAGGTCGTCGTGCGTGAGCGTGCTGACGACCTGTTACCGCAGGAACATTTCGACGCCAGATTGATCGGCCCCTGACTGCGGCCGACACACCCGGAGAGAGACACCATGCCCAAGCCGTTCCAATACGGAATGAACCTGCTGCTGTGGACAACCGACCTGCAGGAATCCGAGTTTCATCTGCTCGAGAAGATCAAAGACATTGGCTACGACGGTGTCGAAATCCCCGTCTTCAACATCGACCCGGATAACTTTGCGAAGATCGGAGCAAAATGCTCCGAACTGGGTCTGGGTGCCACGGCCGTGACGGTCAGCACGGAAGAAGAAAACCCGATCTCAGCGGACGCGGCCGTCCGACAGGCGGCTGTCGACCGACTCAAGCAGGTGATCGATTGCTGTGCCGCAGCCGGTGCCGTTCATCTGTGCGGGCCGTTCCATTCTGCCCTGGGCTTCTTCAGCGGATCGGGTCCAACCGAAGATGAGTGGGGGCATGGCAAAGAGGTCCTGGCGGAGGTTGCCGATCACGCTCAGGCCAACGGTGTGACGCTCGTACTCGAATATCTCAACAGGTTTGAGTGTTATTTCCTGAACTGCGCCGCTGATGCTGCCCGGTTCTGCCGCGAGGCCGATCATCCCAACCTGAAGATGATGTACGACACATTCCACGCGAACATCGAAGAGAAGAGCATCGCCGGTGCAATCAAAGAATGTGCCGATCAGACGGTCCACATTCACATTTCGGAGAACGATCGCTCGACGCCGGGTGAAGGCAACGTCGACTGGGAAACGAACTGGTCAACCTTCAAAGAGTTGAACTACGACGGTCCGTTCGTGGTGGAAGCCTTCGGCCTCGCACTTCCGGACCTGGCCGCCGCAACGAAGATCTGGCGACGCATGTATCCGGACGAAGACTATCTCTGCTCGAACGCATTGAAGTTCATGAAGCAGAACTGGGAAAACTGAGATTCCATAAACACGCCATGACACACCTCGCCGATCCTGGTCGGCGGGGTGTTTTCTTATCACGCATCTGCGTCGGAGAGTCCGGATAATGCGAACATTCACCGCTGCCGCCATTGTGAGTCAGGTTCTTGTCGGGATTGAGTTGGTCTCGGCCGATGAGGTCTCGACACAAGTCCCTGAGGTCCAGCCGGCTGTTGTCCATGACGGTGACGGTGTCATCGCGACGGTCAAATCAGCGAAGCCAGTTCCGAAAGTCGACTTCGCGGCCGGGCCGGCTTCCGAATGGGTGTGGGCGGCGGGTCAACCTCAACAGTGCTGGCTGCGGCATACGTTTGAGACGAATGCGAAGTCAGCCGTGCTGATCGCCACATGCGACAACGTGATGGCAGTCAAGCTGAACGGAAAGAGCGTGGCCAACAGCTCAACCTGGGAGAGTCCTGTCACGATCGATGTGACGAAGTCCCTGAAGTCCGGTGCGAATAGTTTGACCGCCCACGTAAAGAACGACGGCGCTGGTGGTGCCAGAGGGTTCGTGCTGAAGCTCCTACTGACTGGCAAAGATGGTTCAAAGGAATACGTCGTTACCAACACAAAGTGGGAGTTCGCGACAGACAAGGAATTCGACAACGCGGTTGATGGCGTCAGTCACGGCAAGATGGGTGTTGGTCCCTGGAACAACGTTTTTGCAAATCCCGGCGGCGGACCAGCACCGGGTCTCACCAGCAGTGTGCCTCGCGACGTGTTTCAGTTGCTGCCCGGGTTTCAGGTTGAATTGCTTTACACCGTCCCCAAGGCGGAGCAGGGTTCCTGGGTCTCCATCGCATTCGATGACAAGGGACGGCTGCTGGCCAGCGACCAGGGTGGCAAGGGACTGTTCCGCATCACGCCCCCGGCGGTCGGTAGCAAAGAGGAGACCAGAGTCGAAGACCTCGACGTGGCCATCACTTCGTCTCAGGGGATGCTGTGGGCATTTGATTCGCTCTACGTATCGGTAAACGGCGGACCAGGTAGTGGCCTTTATCGTGTGACCGATACGGACGATGACGATCTGCTCGACAAAGTCGAAAAGCTGAAGGCGCTACAGGGTGGTGGAGAACACGGTCCGCATGCACTGCGACTGTCTCCCGATGGCGAATCGATTTACCTCATCGCGGGCAACCACACGAATCCGCCGGAGAAGTTTGATTCCAGCCGGATCCGCTCGAACTGGAGCGAAGATCTGCTGCTGCCGCGTCAGTGGGACGCGCGCGGTCACGCGCGCGGCAAGCTGGCTCCTGGTGGATGGATCGCAAAGACCGATCCCGATGGCAAAACCTGGGAGATCGTCAGCATTGGATACCGTAATCCGTACGACATGGACTTCTCACCGGAAGGCGAACTGTTTGCGTATGACGCCGACATGGAATGGGACATGGGCTCAAGCTGGTACCGCCCGACCCGCATCGTTCACGCGGTCAGTGGCAGCGAGTTTGGCTGGCGCAGCGGTACGGGCAAATGGCCGACATGGAACGTCGACAGTCTTCCTCAGGTCGTCGACATCGGGCCGGGTTCTCCTGTCGGTGTGGCATTCGGCACGGGCACGAAGTTTCCGACGAAGTACCAGCGGGCTCTGTACTGCTGCGACTGGACCTTCGGAACGATGTACGCCGTGCATCTGACGCCGGAAGGATCGAGCTACGTCGGTGTGCGCGAAGAATTCCTGTCACGGACACCGTTGCCGTTGACCGACACAGCAGTCGGTCCTGACGGAGCGTTGTACTTTACAATCGGTGGTCGAGGAGCTCAGTCAGCTTTGTTTCGCGTGACGTACGTCGGTGACGAGTCGACTGCTCCGCCAGTGCCCGTTGATGATTACGCGGGCCTCCGCGAACTACGGCACAAAATCGAAGCACTCCACAGTGAAGGTCAGTCGAGCAAGGACAACGTCGAGTGGTTGTGGCCACATCTCGGGCACAAGGACCGTCACATTCGGTACGCCGCCCGCACGGCTCTTGAATTCCAGGACTGCGAATTGTGGCAGGAGCTTGTTCTGGCAGAGTCCAACGCTCAGACGTTGATCACAGCGAGCGTCGCTCTGTCGCGGCAGGGTGCTGCGGGACTGCGCGACAAGCTGGCCGAGCGACTGCTGTCGCTCAAGCTGGCCGATCTCAGCGAGCAACAGCAGCTTGAATACCTGCGGGCCGTGGCCCTCGTGTTTATTCGGTTGGGAGATCCGGCGCCGGCAGTACGTCAGGCGTTCGCGGCAAATCTTGAAGCCCATTACCCCGCGAAGTCCCGAGCGATGAACCGTGAGCTGGTTCAAATGCTGGTCTATTTGAATTCGCCGAAAGTCATCGCGAAGACGCTCAAGATGCTGCAGCCGGGCGAACAGACCGAGGTCGCCGTCGATATTCCGGAAGTGCTCGCCCGCAATTCCCGGTATGGTGGCACGGTTGCAAAGATGCTGGCTAACCAGGTCAATCTGGACCACATGCACTACGCCTTCACGCTCCGCAATATGAAATATGGCTGGACTCTGGAGCAGCGGCGTGAGTACCTGGCCTGGTATGGCGACGCATCGACGAAGAACGGCGGTGCCAGTTTTCAGGGGTTCCTGAAGAACATGCAGAACGACTGGCTCGCTCTGGCCACGGAATCCGAACGGAAAGCTCTGGCCAGTGACATCGTGCAGAACGCTCCGAAGGAAGCCGAACTGCCCAAGCCCAAAGGCCCGGGTAAAGAATGGACGATGGGCGAGTTGGTCGCGCTAACGCAGTCCGGGCTGACCGGCCGTAGTTTCGAGAACGGCAAACGTGCCTACGCGGCGTCCCGCTGTATCTCATGCCATCGCTACGCTGGCGAAGGTGGCAGCACGGGTCCGGACGTGACGAATGTCGCCGGACGGTTCAGCTACAAGGACCTGCTGGAGTCGATGATCGATCCCAGCAAAGTGGTCTCCGACCAGTACCGCGCGTCGATCATCACGACGAATGGGGGCAAGGTGTATACCGGCCGAGTGCTGGGCGAGGCGGATGGCAAGCTGACTGTGCTGATCGCCCCCGTCGACATTACGAAGGTCGTCGAGATTGCGAAGGGCGACGTCGACGAGCAGTTGCCCTCCCCGACATCGCTGATGCCGCAGAAGCTGCTAAACACTCTGAATCAGGACGAAGTCCTGGACCTGCTGGCGTACCTGATGTCACGTGGCAATCCGAACGATCCCGTGTTCGCGGACTGATGAGGCCGTGGCATTCCCGCAATGGCGAATGCCGCAACAAGTAGACCTAGTCGAAACCCCTCTCCCTAACCCTCTCCCCAGCGGGGAGAGGGAACTCGTCTGACTGGTTCCCTCTCCTCGCTGGGAGAGGGGTCTATACTGAAGACAGATTTTGGAACTGCTCTAAGTCGGCGGATGCTCCCGACAATGCTCCTTGTAGTCAGCCAGTGTCTGCTCATCCGGCGGATACGTGCCCAGAAGTGGAGCCCCGTTTCGAATTCGGTCGACGATGAAGTCTTCTTTGTGCTCCTGAGCCGCTGCCTCTTCCGCGACTTCGTCGGCCAGATGTCGAGGGATCACAACGACGCCTTCTGCATCGCCTACCAGGATGTCGCCCGGATATACGGGCACGCCGCCACATCCAACGGGAACCTGTACGTCGACCGGGTGATGGATCGTCTTGTTGGTGGCCGCGTGTGGCGACCTCGCGTAGGCAGCGATTTCAATCTCAGCAATCGCCGGTGAGTCTCGGAAACAGCCGTCTGTCACGATTCCAACCGCACCGCGCGCAGCCATCCGTTCGGCCAGGATGTTACCCATGACTCCGGCCCGTTCGTCGCCGCGTGCATCGATCACCAGCACGTCCCGCAGTCCGACACTCTCGATCGCAATCCGCTGCGGGTCCTTCTGGTTGTCGAAAACCATGTTGCGATCGAGGTCTTCACGGGACGGGATGTACCGCAATGTAAACGCCTGCCCGACCATTCTCCGAGACGGATTCAGCGGAGCCGCACCGGTTACGAACGTGTTCCAGAAGCCCTTCTTTGCAAGGACTGTCGTTAACGTCGCCGTGCTGGGTTTGGTAAGCAGTTCCCAAGTGCGATCGGAGACTGGAGTAGACTCTGTTGTCATCAAATGCGATCTGTCTGGTGAGGTACGAATGGAAGCCGACGTATCAGCGAGATTGTGATGATCGTAAAGTCGAGATGGAATGGAGTACCTCCTCCGGAGTTTTCTCGAACAACGTGTAATACAACTGGAATCGATGAACACGTTCGGCGAGACGCTCAGCGTCGTCGAGTTTGCCCGCACGCATGAGAACATCTGCGCTGTGCAGCAGAGAATCAGTATGGCGAATTCGCAGCGGTCTCGTTCCGTCGAACATCGCCAGATACCGGTGCAACAACCGATCCGCGGCAATGGCATCGGCGACGAACAGGAGAGACTGATAGAATGAGTCGACGGGTTTTCTCACATCGGCCAACTCATGCGCCGAATGAGTTAGTCGGATTATCGGACCCGACGACAGCGGATAACCGACGAGACCGATGATGAAGACGACTCCGGAGATCAGGAATATCCGCAGCGTCCGTCGTGTCTGCTGTGAATCGTTTGGCTGAATGGATTCATCCATGATTACACCGAGCTTCCGATCGTAGGGATGAGTGGCTTCGGCGCAGTAAGCCCCCGAATTAATGTGGGTGCTGTCGCTCGACTGCAGGGACCCGGCGAACGAATTACCTGACAGTCAATGTTCGAACGGTATTGCTGAGAACTCCAACGCGTCGAAAGTGTCACGGCAACGTGGTTTTCCGGTGTTGGGAGATGTCCGCAATTATGAGTTCGGGGCGATCGTCGAACAGACTGAAACGACAGTCCCATTGCTGAACTCGTCTGGCAACGCGATTCGCCTCGTTGAGCCTTCCACTGGCAATCAGCTTCCGAGCATGTGTTGTGCGAGACATCACTTGTCGATGACGCATTGTGGCTGTCACATCGAACATCACGAGGTACTTATTCACCAGCCAGCCAGCTCCGATGGCGTCGGAGATCAATAACACAGGTTGATAGATTGCTTCGACTGGTTCCTGGACATCACACGTTCCCGCGAATTTATCAGCGAGATAGATGGCCGGGCCACTCGACAGCGGGTATGCGACCGCGCTGATGGCCAGCACAATGGATGAGATCATCATCCATTGCAGCAGTCGCCGCGTTCGTGTCTGGCCCTCGACGATCTGTGGTTCATCCATGAACAGTGTCCTTGCTCAATCGTCGAGCTGGTCGTAGAGCGGCAGGTGGCGGTAGTAGACCTCAAGCATCAGCAGCTTGAGTGAGGTCGCCATGATGCGGCCGCCCTTTTGTTCCCAGTTGTCGCGCGGGTCCCACGAGCCGCCAGTTGCGCCGGACTGTTTCTGAGACTTAACCAGCATGTCCCGCATCTGGTTATTCCAAGTCTCCCAGTACTCGCCCTGCATGTGGTACATCACCTGAGTGGCGTAGTACCAGTAGTACGATGTCCGCGACTGCTTCACCTGAGGAAGCTCTTTAACCAGCCAGTCTGCTCCGTTTCGCATGCGGACATCGTTTCGATTCGAACCCAGAAACTGCAGGCACAACAGTCCTTCGGCGGTCATCGCCAGGTTGGCACCTCGCCCCTGATAGGCAAACCGTCCGGAATCCGGTTTGGATTCGACGGACCTGAACCACTTATCGACGCCAACATAAACTGCTGTCGGGACCTGGAGACCCGCCATCTCGCCACTTTTCAGCGCCATCATCTGCCAGCCGACAACTGACGTGTCGCCCGCTTCACCCGGTCGATATCGCCAGCCACCACCGGCATGCTGAGCCTTCGCAATAAAGTTCAAAGCCTTCTGCGCTGGCTCGCGAAGTTTGTCGTCACCGCTGACTCCAAACGCTTCGCACAGTGCGATGGAGGCAATGCCGTGCACGTACATGTGATGACCTGCGCCCTCGCCCTTGGCCAGCAGATCGCCGTTGTCGTGCTGATTGGCCAGCAGCCAATCGATGGCCTTCTGCACGACGGCCTGGTACTTGCCCGGCTTGTCATGACTATGCCCGGCTGCCAGGAATGGCAGTAATCCAAAACCCGCACCGGCAGTATTTGATTTCGTCTGTCCCTGGTGCTTCGTAAGGTCCCAGCTTCCGTCTTCTTCCTGTACCTTTGCCAGCCAGTCCAGACCGCGGTTGACCGCCTGCTCGGACTGGGGAGTACCGCCCAGCAGGTCGATCAGATTTCGTCGGTTTTCAGCCTTGCGGAGCGTGAACATGGACCGCAGCTCAACCGTGTCCTGCGACGCCGCCAGTGTCATGGGATGCAGGGCGTGGCGTGTCAGTCCGTCCGATGGAACGGTCGGATCAGGCAGCAGATCGTTCAGTGACCCCGTGGTCGCCACCACAACCTCCACGGACCTCGCAGAAACACTCGATCGTGCCAGCGCCGCCGGCAGGGAGATTCCGTCGACCGTCGGTCGCTCCATGCGAGTCAGTGCGGCGTTCTCGGAGGCTTCGTCTTCCATCGTCGGCTCAGTGGCCAGCAGCGGATCGGAAAGTGCGGCTTCAGCCAGTGTGGCTGTTGCAATTTCGAAGGGTCGGTCGGATGTTCGCGTCACGGATTCGTTGACCGCTCGCTCGATTGCAAACTCTGTTACTCGGATTGACGATTGAGACTCCGCTACTGCTGCGGTCACTTTCAATTGCGGTCTGGCTTTGACCGACTCATTCATCGGTGTGCGGTCAACAGTCGTCTTCACCGGCTGCTGTTTTCGATCGACAGCCACCTCAGTCCGCTCCAGCGAAGTTACAGGTCTAGCCTGCGCTTCGGCCAGTGCGGCCAGCGTGGGATCGAGTTCGGTTTCCGCGAGTTCTGCCGCCTGAGGAGCGGACCGTTGCGCCTGAAACTCGGGCGCCTCCGTGACCAGCGGATCGTCAGTCGGATCCGCGAGTTCGACCTGCAGAGAACGGGCAGCCAGATTGGATCTCGCCAGTAACACGGGGCGACTGGATGCTCCCACTTTGACCATCTCTGCTCGAGCAACCTGGACATTGGTTGGCGTGCCTGTGGCGACATCAGTTGACGGTGTCGATGCGGCTTCCGCCAGATCGAGGTCTTCAACGGGATCGGCCAGGGCGACTTCCGCGATCTTCTGCCGAGTGCGCTGAACGGGAGCGGTGACTGGTCGGTTAACGTCGAGTTCGGTGTCGGTCACGGCCGGCCGCTGCGTCGCGTCCAGCGAAGTCACCGTCAGTTCCGGAATCGGGTTGGTTGTTCGCTTCAGCGGATTCCGAATCACACTTGGCTGGACTGCTTCCGTCTGGCGATTGACGTCGACTTTAACCTGAGTGAGCATCGCAAGTTGCCCGTCCAGAGACTCAGTTTCTTCCAGTGCGGCGAGCGCTGCATCAGCAACTTCGGCCAGAAGCGGGGCTTCCGGACCACGACGCTGGATGCGCTCCATTGGCGTACGGATGTTGATTTCAGTCGGCTGCTGAGCCTTGGCAACACTGACTGCTGATGTGGGTTGTGATGCCGCCGGAGCATCAAGAACGGTCGATTGCGGTGATCCGGCCTTCGGGCTGACGGGCGTGTTGCGGGCGACACTGGCATCAACCGAGACCAGCATGCCGGTGGTCGCTGTGGGAGTGATCTCTGGCGAGAGATTCTCTTCACTGACCGCCAGACCCGCGACTTCGACTGGTTCGGGCATAGTGCGCTCGAACTGCGGACGAATTTGTGGATTCGTTCGAGGAATTGCCTGCGGAGAGATACTGGCGACCGGCACGTTCGAGGTAGTTGGTTGCGGCCCCGTCAGGCCAGGCAGTTTCGCGACCGATTCGGTTGGCATTGGCGAATTCACGTTCGGCGCCGTCGCGGCGGCGCGATTCAGGTCCGTCGCCGCTGCCTGTGTTTGAGTGGGCGTTTCTGGAGCTGGCTCAAGATTCGGCAGGTCCGGCAATTCGGGAAGATCAGCTTGCGCCAGCTGCAACGTCGGTTGCTGTCGTTGTGGTTGCGGCTTCGTCGCCTGAATGTCGACGGTTGGTGTTTCCTGGAAGTCCGGCTCGGTGAGTTCGGCGACTGTCGCAGCCAGCTTCATGACCTCGGCCGGCGTCTGGCGCTGAGGCAAATCCGGTCGCTTTGGTGCTGTGTCCTGTCGTGCGACTTCAACCGGTGTCGGTTGCGGTGCGGGTTGTTCAGGAGTCGGCTCGTCTGCTGGCGTGAGTTCCGGCAACTCTTCAATCATCACAAGTTCGGTCTGCAGCGGCGTCACATCACGTTCCAGTTCCGGACGTTCGACCGGTGTCGGTGGCTGCTCCCTGGGGACGTAAGCGACCCGTGCAGGATTGACGGCGTGCGTGACGCTTTGCGGCAAATCGGGTATCGGATTGTCGATGGGCTCAGTCGGTTGCGGTTGCTGTTGAGCAATCGCCTGTCGGTCAACGGGCTGCATCGGGGCAGCGGCCTGAACGGGAGCGAGGTCCTGGACCTTCTCATACGCTTCACGCGGATCAGGATTCTCCGTGTCACCAGTGTCTTCGAATTCGTTCATGGCCGGACCGGCTTCCTGCAGTTCGGTCATGATGACTTCGATCACCACCGGGAGAGTCCACCAGGCCAGCAATGCCATCAGGCACAGGTGCAGGGCGAGGCTCGAAAGCATGAACCTGGCTCGATAGGCCTTTTCGCCCCACAGTCCTCGCCAGTGCATTAAAGCGCCGAATACGGCCGCGATGACCAGCGTCAGGGCCAGTGCCGTCAACCAGGCGGTTGTCAGCCACTCTGGCACAGCGGGAATTGCCCAACCGGTGCGGTGAAATACTTCCTGAGCGCGCGTGTGATAGAGTCGATCCACTCCATCGCGATCACTGGAAAAGATCAGTGTGAAGCCTTCGGCCGAGAGGGCCGGCTCGGTTTCGTGATGCTCCGAGTTGACCGTGGGCCCGAGATTCTCCGGCTTTCCAGGCGAACCGGCGACGAGTCGACTGCGGTAAACGTCAAGGTTGGTGTCCTCCCCCGATCGAGCTGGTCGATCGGATGCGAAATACAGATAGGCGCCGTTGGGTGAGACAAACGGAGCGCCTTCGTTACTCCTCGGTCGGTTGAGTGATGCGATCGGAGTGGCCGATTGCCATTCTTCGTCAGCGTTTCGGCTGGCGCGGAACAGATCGAACTTTGCCCGCGACAGGCGCGCCCGCAGCGTTGTTTCCCACGGGGCGTTCTCTGCCTGAGCTGCCTTAACTTCGGCCTGCATCTCGTCTGTACGATTCGAGGCGAAAAACACCGTCTGCCCATCCGGGCTGAGTGCCGGGTCGTACTCACTGGCGACCGAGTTGATCTCCGGACCGGCATTCTGTGGAGCATTCCAGCCAGCACCGTCTCTGGTCGCGAAGTACAGGTCGTAAGCGCCTTCGCCACCCTCGCGGTTGGAATAGAACCAGATCGTCTGCTCATCTGCGCTCAAAGCCGGGCCGAGTTCGTCGGCATCCGTGTTGAGGACACCAATCGGCTTGGCTGATTTCCAGCCGTCGTCATCCCGTTCGGCGAAGTACAGGTCGGACTGCCCGCCGTCCTGCCTCAAGGTGAAGTACAGCGTTGCACCCTGGTTCGCCAGGCGTGGCGAGATCATCTGCGTGGACGCCTCGGCCTTCGGGAGCAGCGATTTGATCCGCTCCGCGCCAGTCCAGACGACTTCCCGCGAAGGCGGTGTCGCCTGGCCAGTCCACTGCAACTGGCCGTCTGCGGTGACCACCCAGGAGATTCGGAACTGCCACACGCCCAGGGCGATGGCACTGACGAGGACAACCGCCGCGAACTTCCACCATTTACGCAGCATGGCAGATTCCCTTCCCGCTGGAGTCGAACGAGGTTCACTCACGCGCTGGTTTACCGCTTCTGAATCGCCGCAATCTGGTAATCCATATCCGCCTTGTTGCACACGTCCATGACCTGCACGGCAAACTTAAGCATGCTTTCGCCGTCACCACGGATCAGACACGTCTGCTGAGGATTGTTCTCGCGAGCTTCCATCAGAATCGTCTGAAGTTGGCCGAGGTTGTATTCCTCACGCACGACTTTAAACGTTCCGTCCTTCGTCACGTTGACGATCAGTTGCGCTGTCATGGACAGCGGCTGCGCCTGTGCGACTTCGGGCAGATTCACATCGAGTTCGCGTTCTTCCGCCGCATACTCGGTTGCGACCAGGAAGAAGATCAACAACAGAAACACGACGTCAATCACAGGCGTCAGATTCGGGCCGTCGGCTTCCTGGGAGTCGTCTGGGAGTTTCATCAGAATTGTCCTTTACCATGCCGCATTGTGGCTCATTGATTCTGCCAGCGCAACGCGTTTTCCAACGTCAGGCTGGGACGGGTTCCTCGACGGGCGCCGGAGTCGGCTTTGTCTCCGTCACGGCCGCTCCACTGCCGTTGCTTGGAGCCGAGGCGACCGTGGAACCGGCTTTCGTGATGAACGAGATCGCCGGCATCAGGTGCCGATCAATGCCACGAAACTGCTTTTCCACCTTGCTGTTGAAGAATGCCGAGAGCATCAGTGTGGGAATCGCAATCGACAGACCGCCAGCGGTCGTCAGCAGAGCCATGTAAATGCCCTGGGCCATCAGTTCGCCTTTGCCGAGTCCCTGGGTACTGGCCGTGCGGAAGGCGATGATCATGCCCAGCACGGTTCCCAGCAGCCCGACCAGCGGCGCGATACTTCCGATCACGTTCAGCGGTCGGATGCGACCACGGATTTCAGACATCTCGCGGACTGCGGCATCTTCCATCGCCTTTTCGACTTCGACGAGAGGGCGTCCGACGCGGAGCAGGCCGGCCTCAAGGATTGCGGGCATCGGCCCGGTGGTTTCAGCACACAGCGGTTTCAGAACTTCCGGCGACGGTTCGCCAGCAAGCAGTGACTTGAGCTGCCCGCAGAACGAGGCCGGCATAATGTTGCTGTTCCGCAAAGCGAATCCCCGCTCGATCGCGATTGTTGCGCCAACGAACGAGAACAGAGCCAGAATCACCATGAAGCTGATGCCTGTCACACCACTCTCCAGAATCAGCTTCATCAGCGATTCTGGTTCCGCCTCGGCGGCTTCAAGGACAGGTACCTGTGCAGCAGCAGCTGGGTTGACCGGTGCACCGCCCTCCTGCGCCACTGCCAGAGCTGCCCCAACGAACATCATTAACAGGACAGTCATCAGCAGGACCCGCGTCAATTGAGCCATCAGTTTGTTTCTCCTGGTTCTGTGCAGTGCGGTCGCAAACAGGTCGGGACAGAGTCCCAACCTGTTCGTTACTTCAATGATGCCAGTAGCTCCGTGGCATCCTTTGCACGAGCGTGTGTCGGATGTTCTTTCACAAGCTGTGCCAGCGTTTCGCGTGCCTGGTCTTTCTCATCCAGTTCGACGAAGCATCGCCCCAGTTCGAACAGGCTGAGAGCCTTCCATTCGGGGAACGAATATCCCTCGACGACTTCGACGAAGTGGATCACAGCGACGCTGTACTTCTTCTGAGCGAACTTGCATTCACCCATCATGAAGCAGGCCTTGGCAGCCGTTTCCGTATTCCGTCCCTTCGGAATCGTGGCTAGGACAGCCAGAGCTGGATCAAGCTGGTTCTGATTCTGCAGAGCCCAGGCATGCCCGTATCGAGCTTCGTCAATCTGCTCGAATTTCGGGAACTGCTTGATCAGCGTGTCGTAGAACGTGCCACTGACTGGCCAGTTCTTCAATGCGGCGGCACTGTCGCCACTGCGATACAGAGCACGAGCGACGTAACGCTCAGATTTCAGATCGATCACTTTCTTGTAGTGCGGCAGAGCCTTCGTGAAGTCACCAGCTTTGTGATAGCACTCACCAGCGAGGAACGATGCATCGGCAATCAGTGTCCCCTTGGGAAACTTCGTGACATGCGCCTGCAGCGCTGTGGCGGCGGGCACCCATTTTTCCTGTTCGTACATTGCCCAGCCGAGTTTGTAGGAGAGTCGCTCGCCCAGCTCTGGCTCTTTTGCAATCTTCAGGCCTGCCGCAAACGCGGTTTCAGCTTTCGCGGGTTCCTCTTTGGATTCGTGGTATTCACCGACACGGAACCATGCTTCCGGAGCCAGCGGGCTGTCAGCCTTCGTCGTGGCCAGCTTTGTAAACGCTGCGGCAGCGTCATCCGGTTTCTTCAGCACCTGATGAGCAAACGCCAGTTCGTAGAGTGCCTGATCGATCTGTTCGTAGGCGGCATTCTCGGCAATCAGCTTGTTGAGCGTGACGACTCCCGCCGCATGCTGCTCTGCCCCGATCTGGCTTAGCGCCAAGGCGAAGAGTGCGTCAGCAATGTTCGCCGCCTTGGCGTTGCCGGTCACATAAGCCGTCAGGTCCTTGACCGCTTCAGCGAATTTGTTCGTCCGCTGATGACTCAGACCTCGCAGATAGAGCGCACCGGGCGCGGTTTCCGCGGTCGCGTACTTCGTCAACAGAGTGCTGGCTTCGGTGACGGCCAGGGCGTAGTCGGGCTTTTCGAATGCGGCTGACGCGATTCCATACTGCGCCGCCGAGGCGAGCATCTGTTCCGGATTCAGCTTCAGAGACTCGCGGTAGGCCGCGATCGCAGGGTCATACTCTTTCGCAGCGGTTGCGATGTCACCGAGGTGGAAGTGTCCCCGTGCTTTCAGCGTAGTTTCCGGAAACGTCGTGACGAGCTTCTGGAACTCGACCTTTGCCGGAGCGGCCTGCTCCTGAGCCAGCAGGCTGACGGCCAGCGCGTAAACGACTTCGTCGGCGCGCGTCCACTTTGGATTGCTTTGCACAGACGTCTGAAAGGCCTTGGTCGCTTCCGGATGTCGTTTCTGGTCGGAATGACTTCGACCGATCAGCAGGTATGCTTCCGCCTTCTGGTCTGGTTCGGTCAAAGCGGCGACGGACTGAGTCAGCCACGCAACGGATTCATCGAATTTCGCCAGTGTGTAAAGACAGTATCCAGTCCGCAGACGGGCCTGTGGAACGTAAGTGCTGTCGGCATGCTCGGTGATCAGACGCCGGTAACTGGCGTCCGCTTTGGCATAATCCGGCGTATCGCCCAGCAGGTAGCTTTCGCCCGTCAGGAACAGGACGTCCGGGCGTGTGGCGTGCTTGGCAAACGCAGCGTTCGCGACGAACTTCACGCCATGCACGACCGCAGCCTTGTAGTCCAGCACGTTGTGGGCCGCGAAGCAGGCGCGGTACTGGGCTCCAGGAGCCAGTTCATGTTGTGGGAACTTCGTGGCGAAGGCCGAATACAGAGTCGGTGTTGTGCCTCGTTGCTCAGGAATCTCGAAGATGGCATCGATCCGAGCCAGTTCGATCTGCGGCAGGAACGGGCTTTTCGCGTAATTGTTGGCGGACTGAGTCAGCAATGTGACAGCTTCCTGCGGCTTTTTCAGACTGATCAGCGATCGACCCAACCAGTACGCAGCTTCCGGAGCTTCGGGAAGAGCATTATCTGTCGTGACGGGCTGCAGCGCCGCCGAGGCCTTTGTGAAGTCCTTTTCGCGGAACCAGCATTTGCCGCCAGCCAATCGGGCAGCAGACACATACTGGCTTTCCTTGAACTTCGCAGGCAGTGATTCGTAAACGACTGCCGCTTCCTTCAGTTTCTCCTGCTCGAACAGACATTGGGCCTGTTGCAGCAGGGCGTAATCCGCAAACACGAATTCTGGAATGGCCGCGGCGGTCGTGAATTCTTTCTGTGCTTCCGGGAATTTCTTCTGATCGAACAGGGTGACGCCCAGACGCAGACGACATTCGGCCATCTGAGGTCCCGTGGGGAATTGCTTCAGGTACTCGGAGTAAGCAGTCGCGGCTTCGGCCGGTTTTTCCAGATCCTGGAGGCACGTTCCGAGTGCGTAAAACACGCCAGGCAGCAGCGGCGACTTGGCGAACCTCGTCACGACCGACCGGTACACCGGAACGGCTGCGGCCTTGTCTCCGGCCAGATAAAGCGACTCCGCGTGATAGTAGAGGGCTGATGGCACGTACTGACTCTGCGCGTACGACGCAGAGACTTTGCCGAACTCAGTGGCGGCCAACTTGTAATTCGCTGGCGTCGGCGCTGCCTCGGCCATCTTGAAGACGACCAGAGACAGGTTGAACTGCGCCCCATCGCGGCTCGGAAACTTGGGGAACTTTGCCAGTACGACTCGGTACGCCGCAGCGGCTTCAGGCAGTTTGCCTGCCTGGAACTGACACACCCCCAAGTGGTAATTCGCATTCGGCTGCAGGCGGTGAGTTGCGTAGGCCTTGATGAAGTTCTGCCAGCGAGTGGCCGCCTGCGCGTACAGCTTTTTCTTTTGCAGTCCGTAGGCGACCCGATAGTCGCGAACGGCGGCCGCCTGCTTTTCGTCCGCGTCCTGAGCGCTCACGTTCTGACCCGAGAGGGTCAGCGAACTCAGGAGCAAGGCGAGTGTGGTCAGTGCAACAGCGGAACGAGTCAGTCGAAATCGCGGCACGGTCCCTCTCCCAATCCATTAAGTTCATCGGAATGGCAAACTCACGTGAGCATCGCCTCGGCGCATCAACATCCATTGATGCTATCACGCGAATTGAGTCTGTAAACCCTGGTCACCGGCGAGGCTCGCCTTACGACTCACCTCGCAACCGCTTGCCAAGCTCCGCAACCTTTGCCTGACAGGCGACGCGTGCTTCGGTGTAGTCCTTCGCGTTCAGGTTTTCGCCCTGGCAGTAGTCGAGAATGATGGCCTCAGCCGCCATCAGCTCTTTGCACGCGTCGGGGACTTCAGCGGCGATTTCGTGCGGGATTGTTGTGATTCCGTTCGCATCGCCATGCAGCAGGTCGCCGGGATAGATGGTGATTCCGCCGACAGTCACGGGAACGCCGATCTGCAGAGTGTGGCAGTAACCGTGAGCGCAGATCGTTCCGTTTGTGAATGCCGGAAAACCGATCGCCTGCACTTCTTTCAGATCGCGGCCCGTTCCGGACGTCACAATGCCTTTGGCGCCGAATGTCTTGTAGGTCGTACACATGACCTCACCGAATGTCGCCGACGCACAGGGCACATCGAGGTCCTGGTACACAACAACCGGCGGACCCGGGAGTTCTGCGAAAGCTTCGACCTGCTGACCGAGTCCTGCGTACACGTCTCCGCTGCGAGGTGGGGCGTCGCTGCGGAACGTTGAGGTCAGTGCGTAGCCAACCATCGAGGGCATTTCGGGGAAGCAGCACTTGATGCTGTCGTCCATGTAGCCCGTGTTTCGCGGGCGGATGTTCCACAGCTCGACGACATTGCACACTGTCGGTGTGTCACAGGCTTCGAGTTGGGCGAAGATGTCGGCAGAAACTCCCTGAAGGTCGGTCATTGTGTGAATCCTTGCAAGATGGACTGCGGGAATTGACGGTTCGGCCAGAATGATAGCCGTCTGGGATTCCGTCGGTCAGTCACTGCAACCAATGAGATTTCCCGGTACGAATCATCCGAGATTCAGTACTGGCAGGATTCACGCGTTAGATGCGGCGGCGTTTTCCGCTTTGCCGGGCAGTCATTTCGCACTCGCTACGAGGACCCTGCTGATGAGTGTCCTGCCCGTATGCTGCAGTGGAACAGATTCATGGAGCCCGATTGCCCGGTTCCTGATCAGAATCATCGGGTTCGGATTAGAGCATCCACTCGTCGCCATTTCTGTGACGTTGTCTGGAGCGATATACGCAGTCTATCTGTTTATGGAATCGTGAGACGGCGCGATGCATCAAACTGGCAACTGCATGCGGGCGTGCCGGCGTTTGAGCGCGGCTTCAATGAAGCCGTTAAACAGTGGATGCGGCACGAGCGGCTTGGATTTGAATTCCGGATGGAACTGGACTGCCAGAAACCACGGGTGATCCGGCAGCTCGACGATTTCTGCCAGCAGGCCGCTGGGGCTCGAACCGGAGATACGCATTCCGGCTTCTTCAAACTGCTTTCGGTATTCCGGATTGAATTCGTAGCGGTGTCGGTGTCGTTCGGTGACCTCTCCCTGACCGTAACACCATGCCGCCAGTGAATCGGGATCGACCCGGCAGGGCTGAGCACCCAATCGCATTGTCCCGCCCTTTTCGGTGACGGTCTTCTGGTCTTCGAGCAGACAGATCACCGGGTGGTTGGTTCCGTCCGTGAATTCCGTACTGTTGGCGTCTTCCAGTCCCAGAACGTTGCGAGCGAATTCGGTGACGGCACACTGCATGCCCAGGCAGATGCCGAAGAATGGAATCTCGCACTGCCGCGCGTAACGGATAGCGTCGATCTTGCCCTCGATACCGCGATGTCCGAAGCCGCCGGGAATGAGGATGCCGTCGACTCCGCTGAGATGGACTTCCGGGCCTTCAGACGTCAGTTCTTCCGCTTCAATGCGTTTGATGATGACACGTGACGAGTGTGCGAAGCCGGCGTGATCCAGCGACTCGTAAATTGATTTGTAGGCGTCCCGGTGCTCGATGTACTTGCCGACGACGGCGATTGTGACTTCCTGTTCCGGATTGCGGATGCGACGCAACATGTCCCACCACTCGTCCATGTCGAGCGCTCCGGCATCCAGACTCAGCTTGTCGACGACCAGCTGATCCAGGTTGTGCTCGACCAGCCCCTGCGGGACTTCGTAAATCGACAGCGTCTTGTCGACCTCTTCGATCACCGCCTGCTTCTCGACATTGCAGAACATGCCGATCTTTTCGAGGTTTTCCTGACCCATCGGCCGTTCGGTGCGGACGACCAGAATGTCCGGCGGAATTCCGATCTGACGGAGCTGCCCGACACTGTGCTGCGTTGGCTTGGTCTTCATCTCACGAGCCACTTTCAGATAGGGCACCAGCGTGAGATGAATGAACAGGCAGTTCTCTTTGCCGATGTCGAGCGGGATTTGCCGGATCGCTTCCAGGAACGGCAGACCTTCGATGTCGCCGACCGTGCCACCAAGTTCTGTGATCACGACGTCAACACCGGGACCGCCGAGGCTGCGGATACAGCCTTTGATCTCGTTCGTAATGTGCGGCACCACCTGCACGGTCTTGCCGAGGTACTCGCCGCGGCGCTCCTTTTCGATGACTCGCAGGTAGATCTGACCCGTCGTGTAGTTCGATCCGTTCGTCAGCGGACTGTGGGTGAACCGCTCGTAGTGGCCCAGGTCCAGGTCTGTTTCTGAGCCGTCATCCAGAACGTAGACCTCGCCATGCTGATACGGACTCATCGTGCCAGGATCGACGTTGATGTACGGGTCCAGCTTCTGCATGCGGACCTTCAGTCCGCGCTGCTCCAACAGCATCCCGATTGACGCTGACGTCAGCCCCTTGCCGAGTGAACTGACGACTCCGCCAGTTACAAAAATGTACTTCGTCATCTTGATAGTCCCACAAGACCGGCTTCCGGCCGGTCGTAAAACGTCGGAGACCCGGTTCCACGAGGGAAACCGGGTCTCCGGTGTGATTCAGCTTGAGGCTGTTCTGCATCCCTGCATCCTTACGCGGCCCTCCGGCTGGCAACAAAGCGAGCATAATCATCCGGCGTGTCGATTCCAACGGAACGCTGCTCGACTTCCGCAATTCGAATGGTCGCGCCCATCTCCAGGGCGCGAAGCTGTTCCAGCTTCTCCAGTTCCTCCAGAGGCGAGACCGGTTGCTGAGCCAATCGCAGCAGAAAATCCCGTCGGTATGCGTAGATTCCCAGATGCAGCCGCCACGGTGATTCCCCAGCCAGTAGCGAATCGCGGATCCCGTCCCGCATGAACGGAACCGGGCTGCGACTGAAATACAGAGCCCGTCCGTCAGCCGCACAGACTGCCTTCACGCAACTCGGATCATCCAGCACTGCGGCCTCGACGATCGGAGTGCAGAGCGGCGCCATTTCCGCAGGTGGGGCGTCCATGAGCAGCGACGCGAGCTGATCGATCGCTTGCGGATCGATGTCCGGTTCGTCCCCTTGAATATTGACGATGATGTCAGAATCACGGCAGCAGCGGCGGACGACTTCGGCGATGCGGTCAGTTCCGCTGGGATGATCGCCGGTCAGCTCAACGCGACCACCAAAACGGTTGACGGCTTCGGCAATCGACTGGCTGTCCGTCGCAACGATGAGTTCGATTGAGTCGCCCGACCCGAGCACACGAGCCCCGGCGGCTGATTCCCAGGTGTGCTGAATCAATGGCTTGCCGGTCTCACTGAGCAGCAACTTGCCTGGCAGGCGAGACGATTCGAGTCGGGCGGGGATGATTCCTGTCACTCGCATGACAACGACCTCCTGTCGTCAGGTTGAACGCTGCGCGAGTTATCCCAAGTGCGGCTGCAATTGTCACCAGGAAAAGAATGCCGACGTTCAGCGTGAGGAGAACTCGCTGAGGTCCGCTCCGAGCCGAGTTGCCAGTTCTGTGATCTGTCGCCAGGTTTTCTGCGGAACATCGACGCCTTTCTCGCGTCGGTCCTTCTCTCGACGGAGTTCGATTTCGCCCGGCATCAGAATCTCCGTGACACCGGGCTGCTTCTTTGTCGAACGGATTGATTCGACGTACTGCTCGACCAGCGCGTCGAATTCCGAGCGGTCCATGAACTGGTCGACATCCAGAAAATACATCCAGACGCCGTTGGCTCCGCGCGGCAGGTCGTCTCGGCAAATGCCGCTACCCGACAACATACCGCCGAAGACATCGATCATCACGGACATGCCGTAACCTTTAAACCCGAGTGGTCCACCCAGCGGCAGGAGTGCACCGCCATCGTAGAGTCGCGCAGGATCGGTCGTTGGATTGCCGTCTCCGTCGATTATCCAGCCTTCCGGAACCTGCTCACCTTTTTGCAGAGCCACACGCACCTTGCCTTCGGCCGTGGCGCTGGTGGTCATATCCAGGACGAATGCCTCGTCTCCCCACGGGGCCGACATTGAGATGGGGTTGGTACCGAGACGCCGCTCGATTCCGCCGAACGGCGCGACGCCACCGGGTCCGGGTGCATTGACGGCCATCATGCTTGCAAACCCGCGCTTCGCTGCCTGCTTCGAATACGAGCCGAGTCGCCCCACGTGGTTGCAGTCACGGACCATGACTGTTGACGTTCCTGCGGAGCGTGCCTGCTCCAGACCGAGTTCCAGACCACGCGTGGCGGCCACCTGGCCAAAGTTGAAGTGAGCGTCCAGCAATGTAAAGGCGGGACCCTGCCGTAGCGTCTCGACGGTCGCACCCGGTCGCAGGAAGTCGTCATCCATCATCTCGATGTACTGCATCAGTCGCATGACACCGTGGCTGTCGTGACCAGCCGCGTTCGCCGTCGCCAGTTCGTGGGCGACGCAGTCGGCGTCAGCGTCCGGAATGCCGGCAGCGGAAAGGATAAGTCGAGCGATTGACTCCAACTCAGTGACTGTGAGAATAGGCATGCGCGATAATTCCTTATAATATATATGTAACAGTTCATATTAGTTAATATTTAAATTATTATCGCACCGTCGGTTCAGAGTACTGGTGCATGCATAAGTATTCTCATGAACACACAGGTAATTCCTGTCTTCTGTAAATAAAATGCTGCTCAGTGTCACAACCATTTTGACCTGTCTCTTCACGGCCAATGTTGCACGAGTTCGAGTCAAACGGACCTAAGGAAGTTGACCGTTTCCTCAGCATCCGCATAGAGTCCCCGCCCTGCTCAAACCCCTTCGTCAAACTTACCAGTAGATTCGTCACGGAGAACAACTTGAATCTGGACACCAGCCGAACTGTCTGTCTGATGATCGGGCTGACCCTGTCTGGTTGTTACCCCACCACAGTCGCGTACGACTCGACCTCCAGGTCCGCTCCTCTGGTGACCCGTAAGCGTCCTGCTGCTCCCCATCCTTCACTCCAGATTACTCCCCCGGCAGTCGTTGAGAATTCCTGGCGTCCGAAAGTCGATGCACGTGAATGGCGACACATCGTAATCCATCACACGGCAACCGATTCCGGTTCGGTCGAGCGGATTCACGAAAGCCACGTCAAAAAGGGCTGGCTGGGGATTGGTTATCACTTTCTGATCGGTAATGGAAACGGCATGGCGGATGGTGTTGTCGAGCCGACATTCCGCTGGCGTCAGCAACTGCATGGAGCTCACGCCGGCAAAGACGAATACAACCAGCATGGAATTGGAATCTGCCTCGTCGGCAATTTCCAGGAGACGGATCCCACAGAAGGTCAACTAGCGGCCGTGAAACAACTTGTCGCCGCCCTGCGTGACGAGTACAGCATTCCATCCAGTCGTGTCATCGGTCACAACGAAGTCAAAGCGACGGCGTGTCCGGGGCAGAACTTTCCGCTCACCCAGGTGAGCCAGAGTTCCCTGCGGCCGGAACTCGTGCAGTTTTCCCGGCCGATACCACGTGTCGCAGAAGCGGAAGGAAACGGGGAATGAAGTCGTACTGGTCTGAGTCGTTCGAAGAGTACGCTGACTCCGTCCCGCAACTCCCAGAGAGCCGGACGGCGGCGCATTTGTCCCGTGAAGATGTCCTGTCAAATGTGCCTATGGCACGCATCGGGAGTGTGACTGACTTCGCTCGCGGATATATCCCGTCAAACTACGAACCAGGTTACGCATACCCGTTGATCGTCTGGTTGACCGGACCGGAATGCTCGCAGCACAAGTCGTTAAGCTATGTGTCACAGATGAGCCCACAGAATTACGTTGGGCTGGCGTTGAATGACTGCCTCTTGCCGACGTCAGAACCCTCGTCAGGTGCCTCATTCGTGTCTCATCTGGCCAGCATCGAGAATCGCATCGTCTCGGCCGTTCGGACATTTCGTGAGACGGTCAACGTACATGCGGATCGGGTTTTTCTGGCAGGTGTGGGAGCAGGTGCGACGGCCGCGATGATGGTAGCTCTGCATCAGGCAGAGTGGTTTGCTGGTGGAATCAGCTTCGGCGGCGAATTCCCGTCAGCCGCTCGGCTCCTGGCGCATCGCCGCGAAGTCGCCGGGCGGCGATTCTGGTTGACTGGCGCGAATACCCGCATGAATTGGCCGGAAACCGGGTCTGCCGCAACGACAGCCCGTGAACTAGTGGCGCTGGGCGCTGACGTGACGACTCATCTTGATGATTCGTCACAGCCTGTCTCACGCAACATGTTGCGCACGCTGAACGAATGGGTTCTGACTGGCATTCTGGGGTAATCCCACACTGTCACGTGACTGACGACTCGATCTCATTGTGCGTGCGTCGACGGATCTGGCTGTCATTCAATCTGGTGACATTTGTGCCCCCTGCGTCGGGATTTCGAATTCATGTCGCAGAATTGCTTTGACCACTTAAGTGGCCACCGGTAGAGTTCGCCGTTCTTCAAGTCGGAACGCCTCGGCCATCCCTTGGCCTGCCTTCCGACCGAGGACGATTTTCCTGCAGTCGAACGGTGCTCACAACGGAGTCACTGACCGTTAAGACGCAGAGCGGCACGGAGGGACTCGCTTATGCTGAGACTCGCTGCTTCTGCAGATCATGTTCATGGAGGAGTCAATCATGAGTCTGTCCACGTCTGATTCGGCGATAGGAATCTCGCTGGTCGACGCAGTCCGCAATGACGTGTTGCACCGCACAAATGGCTCCATTTGCGATCTGGCAGTGCAGATCGAGAACGGCACGCTCACGCTGACCGGCACAACCAGTCGCTACTACAACAAACAGCTCGCGACCAGCGCCGTGCTGGATACGGTCAATGAACTGGACCTGCGCAATCTGATCAAAGTCCAGGCGGCCCGGGCCAGGTAAGCGTTACAGGGTGGTGGCTATTCTGATTCGCCCAGCAGAAATGGCCGAATAAGATTTGCCAGCCGGTGCGGATGTGTGGCGAACGGCAGGTGCCCGCAGTTGGACAATTCCTCGAACTGCACCTGCGGCAACCGCTTAGTGAGAATTGCGGCCGATTCGCGATGCCGGAATGCTTCGCCTTCACTGGACACAACCAGTGCTGATGTGCTGATTTCACTCAGCCGTTCCGTGTAGTCCATGCCGTCCAGCATTCGCAGTCGTCGCATCACTGCGGCCGTCGGGACATTGCCGGTGTCGTCCAGGACCCACTCCCAACGCGAGTGATCGAACGGCGGGAACCACAGGCGATGGTTGGTCTCCATCAGCCGACGCCGCATCGGTAGCCGATCTATATTGCCCGGCAGCCACCCGGTGGCTCGACAGCACAGACGCTCGGGCCGGCTCATGCGGAATTTCACCAGTGGGCCCTGCAGAACGAGATTGCGGACCCGTTCGGGAGAATCCAGCAGCAGTTCGATCGCAACCGATGATCCGAATGAGCACGCGAGCAGGTCAAATCGTCTGTCGCCGAGCTGATCCGCCGTGGCTGGCACGAGACTGGCAAGTGTATTCAGGTCACGAGCCTCGTCGGGGTAGTCGATCAGCACGCAGCGGAACTGCTCACGCAGTAACCAGACAGTCAGGCAGAACAGTTCACTGGTCTGCGAAAGTCCGTTGAGAAAGTACAGCGGCGGGCCTTCGCCCATCATTCGACCAGTGAAGCGCAGTTCGCCGGTGGAGACTTCGAAGGGTTTGCTCTGCTCACGAAACGCTGCCAGTACATCCGTCCATGCCAGCGGAGGCGGGCAGGCTGAATCCTCTGGCGGCGCTGGCAATTCACCCGTCACCGGAATCTCCGAGACAGAACTGGCAGTGTTCCTGATCGCGTCGGGCATAGCAGGCAGCGTCCGTCGTATGATTCAACGTTTTTTCTGACCGTCACGGTTTGTGGGGAGTACATCGGACCAGTCGGCTTCAGCCGACTTCCCTTTGCCACCAGCTTCAGCTGGTGGCCGTTGGCTCTGTCACATCAACTCGAGCCGGGGGAAGAAGGGCGGAAAGGAAGAGGGATGTGTAAAATAAGGGAGCAAGACACAAAGAAAGAAAAA
>CAYSJO010000238.1:0-27130 GCA_964431285.1 uncultured Planctomycetaceae bacterium | reverse complement strand
CGTAAGTCGGGTCTCCTGTTTTTTCACCTGATATACACGGTCACCTTTAGCGGGCCCGCCAGGGTCGTCACCTCGGATGCCCAGTTCTAACAGAAAGTGTTTTCCTGAATTCCCCGTCCATTTTTTTAATTCCTCAACTGGGAATCGACCGGTATCCACTTATGAAGCATTAAGGCCATGACGCGATGCACTCGTGTGAGCACGTGGTCGTTGACCTTGTTAATGATCTTTCAGAGACGCTCCGGATCATTATGGGCCGATCTCAATGAATGACGTGACTTCAAGCCCACTGTCTCAGCAGAACTCACGTCCGTCGCGTTCATACCTCAAGGGATCGAGACTCCATAGGCTGTCAACTCGTCGATGAGCTTCTGCCACTGCGACTCGGACATGGGAATTCCCTGCGACATCCGCTGGCGTCGCAGTTTCCATCCGCGCGCCCCCGGCCAGCGCACAGGATCGTCTGGATCCAGCGGCGGATGCGATTCGATCTGAGCGACCAGGTCACTGATCCGAGCTTCAAATTCGTTTTCGCCGGCAAAAGTCTGCGGTGCTAATGCCATCGCAAAAAACGATCCGTGATAGGGGCTAGATGTGTCCTGGACCAGTGGGATCTGACGACCCACCGGACTGTCTGACAGACAGGCGGCCAGCCCGTCAACCAGGAGTCCCAGGCCGTAGCCCAGGTGACCGCCAACCGGCAGAAGCCATCCGTCCTTTAACTTCGACGGGTCAGTTGTGGGAATCCCGTTGGCATCCAGCATCCGGCCGAGCGGTATCGTGCCCTCTCGCTCCGCATATTCCTTGACCTTCCCCGATGAATGTCCCGTCGAAAAGTCGAAGACAACCGGGTCGGCGGCCTGGCGGGGAAAGGCGTAGGAGATCGGGTTCGTACCGTGCAATCCCCTGGTTCCACCATGTGGAGTCACGTGCGGCGCGCAGGCAGTTGCCGCCAGGCCAATCATGCCAGACCGTGCTGCCTGGATGGTGTAATGTGAGATTGCGCCATTGTGCGTGCTGTTTCGAACGACTGCAGCTCCCAGGCCTGCCGCGCGAGCTCGCGCCACGGCCACGTCCATTGCGGACAGACTGCTGTAATGCCCGATACTCTGGCGTCCATCGAACACGGCAGTGACAACCGATTCACGGACGAGAACAGGCTCAGCCTGGGGCACAATCTGAGCCGCGAACGCTTTCTCCAGGTAATATGGCAGCACGCCAATTCCGTGGCTGTCGATGCCGCGCAGGTTCGCTTCGACCAACACATTGCCAGCCACTTCAGCAATTCGCAACGGAGCCTTAAGAGTGTCCAGAAAAACTGCGTTGCACAACCGACGGGCACGTTCAACTTCGATCAGCATCGACGACTCCTTGACTGTTGGCCAGGCCGAGATTCGCACGTAACTGACTTTGGAAACACTGCAATTGCACTGAGATGAACACCACAAGCGTATCACTTCGTGTTGTAGTTATTTACCTTATTCCGTAGTCCGGTGGCCCAGAGTCGCGCTCTTCACGGAGAGAGAACGCCCATGAGATACTTACGAGGCGGGATGGCTGTTTCGATCGTGTGGTCGCTGCTCGCGACCCGGCCGTTACTTGCGGCTGAATGTGCCGAACAAACCGCGTCTGACAGGAAATCACCCTGGTCAACGATCGCCCCGTACTTTCAGCCGCCGAATACATGGAAAGGCAAGCTGGGCGACTTTCGATCAGTCCTGGAATTCACGGACGGCACACCAGTCCGGACAGCCGAGGACTGGTCGCGACGTCGAATCGAGATTCGTAATAAATGGCATAAGCTCCTGGGTCCATGGCCCGACCTTATTACCAGGCCGAAAATTGAAATTCTCGAGTCAAAAAGGCGTGAGACCTTCACACAGCTGAAGATTCGGTTTCTGTGGACACCAAATGAGCTGACGATGGGATATCTCCTGATCCCCGATGGAGATGGACGGCGTCCGGCTGTGGTCACTGTTTATTACGAACCGGAAACGGCGATCGGTCTGGGCAAACCGCTCCGTGACTTTGCAGTGCAACTGGCCCGACGCGGCTTCGTGGCCTTATCGATCGGAACAACCCAGGCAACCGCTGCGCGGACATACTCCCTTTATTTCCCCGGCATTAAGAACGCAAAAGTGCAGCCGCTGTCGATGCTTGGATACGCTGCGGCGAATGCCTGGCACGTATTGGCTGCCCGGCCGGAGGTCGACTCGAAGAGCATTGGCATCGTTGGCCATTCATTCGGCGGCAAATGGGCAATGTTTGCCTCATGCCTGTTCGACAGGTTCGCGTGTGCAGCGTGGTCTGATCCCGGCATCGTTTTTGATGACGCCCGCAGCAGTATCAACTACTGGGAACCGTGGTACCTTGGCTATCACCCGAAACCATGGCGGAAACGCGGATTGATGACTGCGGAAAACCCCGCTCGCGGTCTTTACCCGGTATTGAGGACCGGCGGTCACGATCTGCATGAACTGCACGTCCTGATGGCCCCGCGGCCATTCCTTGTATCAGGCGGGTCGGAAGACGGTCCGGAACGATGGTCGGCACTGAATCACTCAATCGCCGTCAATCATATCCTCGGACATGAGCAACGCGTCGGGATGACCAACCGACCGGAGCATTCACCTAATGAAGAATCGAATTCGGCCATTTACGCATTCTTTGAACACTTCCTCAACAGTGCTGATCGCAAAAAGTGACGCCCTCGTCGGACTCGCTCGCAGGGCTTCAAGTCCGAGGTCACGGCAAGTTGCCGGATGAACAACTTGCCAGACCCGGTCTTGCGCCCTTTTCTCTCCCCCGATGCTTACGAATGCCCGTCACGCAGGAATTGACCGGTAATCGATTCCGGGCAGGCCATCACAGCATTGACGGAACCGCTGACGACGACGCATCCACCGTCGGGCCCGGCCTCAGGGCCCATGTCGATGATGTGATCGGCGGCGCGGATCACATTCAGATGGTGTTCGATCACGATCAGCGAGTGGCCAACTGCGAGCAGTCCTCTGAAGCACTCCAGCAGACGCTCGACATCCAGGGGGTGCAATCCGGTGGTGGGCTCGTTCAGTATGAGCAAAGAGCCAGATCGTCCGGTCGCGGCAAAACTTGATGCCAGCTTCAACCTCTGAGCCTCCCCACCGGAGAGTGTCGCCAGAGGTTGGCCAAGCGTCAGATAATCGAGGCCGACATCTTTCAGTGTCCGCAACTTTTTCTGGATCCTAGGCTGACCTCGAAAGAACGTGAAGGCCTCCGCGGCCGTCATTGCCAGCACGTCGGCGATTGAGCGGCCGCGCCATGTCACTTCCTGAATGTGTCGCTGGTATCTCGAGCCGTGGCAGTCGGGACACGTCATCACGACGTCAGCCAGAAACTGCATGTCGATTTCGACCGTGCCTGTACCTTTGCACTTTGGACAGCGGCCACCGCGATCCGTGTTGAAGCTGAAGTCACCGGCCACAAGATTACGACTGTGTGCCTCGCCGGTGTCGGCGAACAGGCTGCGAATTTCACTGAAGGCCTTGAGCCATGTGACTGGACTGCTGCGCCGTCCGCCCTTCAGCGGAGCGTCACTTACAAGCTCGACGTGCGAGATGTGCTCGGCCCCTGAAAGTTTGCCGCATTCGCCGCAGTCTTCGATCTCGTACGGCTGGTCGAGTCGCTGGCACAGTTCGGGATACAGAACGCCTTCAATCAGCGAGCTTTTTCCGGCTCCGCTGACTCCCGTCACGACGCACAGACGTCCGAGCGGAACGTCAACGCTAACGCCGTCGAGGATGTGATGCCGACAGTTCGAGAGCTTGAGCGCCGGCAGCAACTCATCCCTTCTCCCCCCCGTGGGGGGAGAAGGTGGCCGAAGGCCGGGTGAGGGGGTTTCCGACTCTGCTTCGTCCCCAGATTCACTGTCCGCGACTGACAGGTCATCAACACTCGGATTGCCCGAGGTGGAATTAACGGGCTCGGGCAGGGACCACTCGAAGGCGTTTCCGGCAAAGACAATCTGGCCGCCATCCCGTCCGGCTCCGGGTCCGACATCGAGCCGGTAGTCGGCCGCTGCTGCGAAGTCTGGTTCATGTTCGACGACCACGACGGTGTTCGAGCTGTCACACAGCTGCTGGACCAGTTCGACAATTCGTCCGACGTCTCGTGGATGTAGACCCGCCGATGGCTCGTCGAGCACGAACAACGTGTTGACCAACCGAGAGCCAAGAATGCCGGTCATGGCGGCGCGCTGCGCTTCGCCACACGACAGTGAACTCAGGGCACGATTGAGATTCAGATACCCCAGCCCGACCGACTGCAGGTAAGTCAGTCGCGTGATGAGTTCCGGGATCAACTCGGACGTCACGGGAATCTGTTCCGAGGCGAGATGATTGGGCAGTTGCTGCAACCAGCCGCGAACCTCATTCACAGTGAACGCCGAAACCTGTGCGATCCCATAGAAGTCCTTGTGAATCACGAATCCGACTGCTCGCGCTTCACTGCGCAGCCTCGTTCCGTCGCACGTCAAACAAGCGGTGTGATCTGTCTGCGTGCCCGTTCCCTGACACTGGCGGCAGGCTCCCAGCGGACTGCGGTAACTCAGCAGCCGCGGTTCGGGCTCCAGAAACAGACGGCCACATTGGTCACAATCAAGCCGGGCGGAGAATCGAGTAAGTCGCCACGGGCGTCCGTCGATCTCTACGTTTTCAGCGTCGTCATCCTCAGCCTGCATGAGCACCATGCAGCAGTCGTCGCCGTTGAGGAAACAGGACTCGAGACTTTCGATCAGCCGTTGTGGCGCGACCTTTCCCGTCGCCAGGCGATCGACAATGACGTACGAATTAACGCCAGTCACGGATTCATCTGGCTCATCGTTGAGTGAGGAGACGTCGAGTGTTTGTCCCTGCGCGTCTTTGCCAGACCGCGTCGTGATGCGAACAGCGCGAGTGAATCCGGACTCCTGCAGATCATTGATGTCTGTTTCGGCAGGATCGCGTTCCAGTGGTTCAAAGGGGAACGCGATCTGAAACCGTTGCCCGTCGGGTTGTGTGGAAATCCAGGCGGCGACTGACTCGGCCGTGTGACTCCGCACGGGCAGTTGGCAGTCGGGGCAGTGGACAGTTCCGATGCGCGACAGCAGCACTCGCAGCAGGTCGTCGATTTCAGTGACTGTTGCGACGGTCGCCCGCGGAGACCGCGTGATGGAGTTCTGCCTCAGACCAACTGCTGGAGGAAGGTGATCGATGCGGTCTGCGTCTGGTTTCTCGAGCCGGTCCAGGTGCTGCCGAGCGGTGGCCGAGAAACTCTCGACATAGCGTCGCTGACCTTCAACCGCGAGGGTGTCGAATGCCAGACTGCTCTTGCCGGATCCGCTGACTCCGGTGATGACCGTCAGACGGTTCAGCGGGATGTCGACGTCGACGTCCCGCAGGTTGTGAACTCGGGCACCGCGAATTTCGATGGCTGACATGATGCGGCGCTGTCTCCGGATTTGCTCTCGTCCGGACATTGGAGCAGCGACGGCGTGCGAGGGTCAACCGATTCAATCGGACAGTGAATCCGCAACATCTGTGCGATATGCGGTCAGGCCGGGCAGGAATCCGACCAGTGATGCAAGGACCATCAGCACGGGGAACAGAACCAGTTCCCATGGTTCGAACTGGAAGGGATTCATGATGATCCCAGCTCTGGATTCCACGATCGGTGTCGCGGCAATCACGAGCCCGTGACCGAGCAGCAGTCCCAGAATTCCGCCTCCAAGGCATAGCAGCAGGGACTCACCAAGAATGATGGAGAAGACCGTGCCTCGATGAGCACCGAGGGCTCGCATGATCGCAATCTCGCGCTTTCGGTCGGCCATCGAGTTGTAGATGCTCACGAAGATGCCGACACCCGCGACAATCACGATCAGAAATGTCAGGCACAACAGCATCTGGCGGAAGTTGCCCACGAAGTTTTTCATGAGCTGGTTCATCGGAAAGACGGGGTTCACCGCTTGAGCTCGCAGGCCTTCGTTGAACGGCCCGGTCATCATGATCGCACCCATGTCGTCCTTCATTCGCAGGAGGATGAACGACAGCTCCTTCAGATCGTCTGGAATGGCATGGTGGTGGGCATGATCGTGGCCGTGATCATCGTGGTCGTCATGGCCACCACCAGCTGCCAGGATTTCGGCTTCCTGCTGGGGAGTGACTTCGAAGCCAAGTCGCTTCAGTCGATCGATTGCTTCCTGCGGTGGCTTCTCATGGCCGGAGATCAGGAAGAAGCCTTCAAGGTTTACGAAAACTGTGCGGTCGTTCGGTGTTCCGGTCGGTGCGAGCAGTCCCGTTATGGTGAACTTCTCGTCGTGAACGTGATCGCTTTCGGCACCACCGTGAACGAGTCGGAATTCCGAGCCGACCGTCCAGCCGTTTTCTCGCGCGACACGTGCGCCAATCACTGCGTCAAATGGTCGAATGGGCAGCTTGCCTTTCAGACCGAACTTCTTACCCGGCCCGTACTCAACGACAAAGTACTTTGGGGTTGTTCCGACGATCGGGAAGCCACCGATCTCCGTGACGTCACCCATCGCGATCGGAATGGCGTAGTCGATCCAGTCACTCCATTTCTTGTCTTCGCCCAGCACGTCTTCGGTCAGTATTCGGTAAGGCAGCGTTTCACGCGGTTTTCCGATGCGGTAGACCGCGCTCAGGACATTGGCCAGATCGCTGCCTGGCGGTCCGATCACCAGGTTGTAACCAATGCTGCGCTGACTGAACGTGTCGCTCATCACACTGTTGATGACCAGCACGGCGACCATCAGCATGATGCCCAGTGCAACGCTCAACATGGTCAGGGCCGATGACAGCGCCCGTTGGCGAAGACTCTTGGCGGCGATCGTCAGCAGGTTCATTCGGGACAACCCACGGGGCTTTGGTACAAGGATCAGTCGTTGGCCGCGACTGTCGGCCGGTTGAATTCGCTGAGTTTCTCTACGCGATCGAACTGCGACGAAACGTCGAGCGAGTGTGTGACCATCAGCAGCGAGACGTTGTTCTCTGAGCACGCGTCGCGAATCAGCTTGAGAACGTTGTCCTGATTGGCCGTGTCCACGTTAGCGGTCGGTTCATCGGCCAGCAGCAGAGACGGGCTGTTTGCCAGTGCGCGTGCGACCGCGACTCGCTGCTGTTCGCCAATGGAAAGCTTCGTCGGACGATGCTGCAACCGATGCCCGAGACCAACTCGTTCCAGTAGGTCGATAGCCCGACCTCGATCTGAACTGCGACCGGAGAAGCTCATGCCCAGCAGCACGTTTTCGAGCGCAGTGAACGCCGGCAACAAGTTGAACGTCTGAAACACGTACCCGATCCGCTGAGCTCGAAACCGATCGCGTGCCGGTTCTGGCAATGACGTGACTTCCGCTCCATCGATCGTCACCGTCCCGGAATCGGCAGTCGTGATGCCGGCAATGACGTTCAGCAGCGTGGTCTTGCCCCCGCCGCTCGATCCAATCAGCACGACCTGTTCGCCGTCCTGCATCTCGAATGCTTCGATGTCGAGAATGGAAAGCCGGGAACCTCCGGGTTCGCCGTAGGACTTCTTGAGATTCTGTATGGAAAGGGACATCCACTGTTCCGTGGCGATGATGCGTCACGCTTGACGCGGCGGGAAACCCACAGAGCTGACTGTAGCTCGTTGAGGCGTGTACGGAAAACGGCGACCGACCGTTGAGTCTGTCACCGAACAAGTCTCCATTCGGTCGGGTTCAGACCATAGTTTCTGGCATTGGCCAGACCGGACCAGGCGTTTAGTGGTCGACTAAACGTCAACCACGCCTTAGCGGGAGAGAGCATATTTTGCATGCATTTCGATTGAACTGGCGATTTTTCAGCAGCATACTTCCTCAAGTAGGCACATGCGCTCCGCGTGACCTTTTTGGTCATGCGGAGTTGTTTTTTGCGCCAAACGAATCTGAATAACGGTTGCTGAGTACGAAAAAGTGGTCTACTCAATCAGCTGGATCAAGTACTTCCCATAGCCACTGTTCTTCATGGGTGCTGCGAGCTTGAGTACAGCCTCGGCATCGATGTGGCCCATCCGCCACGCGATCTCCTCTGGGCAGGCGACCCTCAGCCCCTGTCGCGATTCCAGCACGTGCACGAATTGAGCCGCTTCGACAAGCGATTCGTGCGTGCCTGTGTCGAGCCAGGCGGTACCGCGGCCCCACAGTTCCACTGAAAGTTGATTCCGCTCAAGGTAAACGCGATTCAGGTCGGTGATCTCGAGTTCGCCTCGCGGAGACGGTTTCAGCTCCTTTGCGATCTCAACGACGTTGGTGTCGTAAAAATACAACCCGGTCACAGCATAGTTCGATTTGGGGTGAGCCGGCTTTTCTTCGAGGTCGGTTGCGCGGCCATTCTCGTCGAGTTCGACGACGCCGTATCGCTCGGGGTCACTCACGTGATAGGCGAACACCGTCGCTCCGGTGGTGCGCTGACCTGCGTTCTGTAACGACTGCGACAGATTGTGCCCGTAGAAGATGTTGTCGCCCAGCACGAGGCTCGACAGCCGGCCATCGACAAACGATTCCCCGATCAGAAACGCCTGGGCCAACCCGCCGGGATCGGGCTGCTCGCGGTATTCGAGACTCAGCCCCCACTGCGAACCGTCGCCCAGCAGTCGTTCGTACAGCGGCAAGTCCTGCGGCGTGCTGATGATCAGAATCTCACGCATTCCACCGAGCATCAGCGTTGTCAGCGGGTAATACACCATGGGTTTGTCATAGACCGGCAGCAGCTGTTTGCTGACGACCTTCGTTGCGGGATGCAGCCGCGTCCCTGCACCTCCGGCCAGTAGAATCCCTCGGCGGCTTGCCGGGTCGACTGCCACTGAATCGCTCATCCGTGATCTCCCCTTTGGTCAGTCATCGACAGTTCTGCCTCGTCCTTCTGGCAGCCTGGCAGAAATAGCGGAGTGCGCAAATATGGGTCGTTCGCTCCTTGAAACCCCGTATTGCCCGATTTTCAACGAACGGGATAAGGTTCGTAGTAACCGGATTTATCCGGTTGGTGATGGCGGTCGGCAGCCGGCATGCTGGTGGTTCAAGGTGTTCTCCCGCAGTTGAACCGCATAAATGCGGTTACTACGGACGCGGTGACTACGAACGGACGGCGCATGTGGAACTGGATGCGACAGCGTCTGTGCCCCGATCTGGCGATTGATCTGGGGACAGCGAACACGCTGGTCATCGTGCAGGGCGAAGGGATCGTCCTGAACGAGCCGTCCGTTGTTGCGCTGCAGAAAGGCACACGCCGCGTGCTCGGCAAAGGCGCCGCCGTCGGCAAACTGGCCAAACAGATGCTCGGCCGCACTCCCGACTCGATCACCGCCGTGCGTCCTCTCAAAGATGGTGTGATTACCGACTTCGAATTGTGCGAAGCGATGCTGCGGTACTTCATTCAGAAAGCCAGTCGTCATGTGCGCGGCATGCGGCCGCGTGTCATCATCGCCGTTCCTGGTGGAATCACACCGGTCGAGAAGCGAGCGGTCTTTAACAGCGCCGAACGTGCCGGAGCTGGTCGCGTGTATCTGATCGAAGAATCGCGAGCGGCCGGCATCGGAGCTGGCCTACCGATCTCGGAACCGCTGGCCAGCATGGTGTGCGACATTGGCGGCGGAACGAGCGATGTCGCGATCCTCAGCCTGGGCGAGATCGTCGTCAGCGAATCCGTGCGCGTGGCGGGTGACGAAATGGATGCTGCGATCGTTGAATACATGAAACAGCATTTCTCGCTCAGGATCGGTTCGCAGACAGCTGAGCAGATCAAGCTGCGACTGGGCAGTGCGTTTCCGCTGGAGCAGGAACTGACCAGTGACATTCGTGGACTGGACACGATCAGTGGCGTTCCGCGCAAAGCTGTCGTTACCAGTGAAGAGATCCGTGATGCTCTGAAGGCCCCGCTGGAGGAAATCGTCGGCTGTGTGAAGGCCACGATCGAGAAGTGCAAACCCGAACTGGTGGCAGACATCGTCGACACCGGACTCGTCCTGACCGGCGGCGGTGCCATTTTGCGCGGCCTGGACCGGCTAATGCATGAGCAGCTCGGCATTCCGGTACGTGTGGCTGACGAACCGTTAAACACCGTGGCGCGCGGAGCCGCCATCTGCCTCGAACACCTCAGCCAGTGGCGGGACCGCTTCGACACCGGCGAGAAGGCCGCGTGATGGCCTTCAGGAGCCAGCCTGTTATCGAAGGTCGTGCATGGACGCCGGTTCGAACAACTCTACCTTCAGGACGACAACCGCCTGTTTGCTCGCAGCGATGTTGCTGGCAATCCTGCCCGATTCAGTGACGGCACGACTGCGCGACGCAGTCCGAATGATGCTGCAGCCCGGTCAGTCTGCGCTCCTGGTAATGGAGGAACACGCCGACCGCCGATGGGTGGCGTTTCAGTCGGACGAGCTCGCCGCGCGCGATCAGGACCTAGAGGAGCTGGCGGCACGGGCCAGGACATTTGAGTTCCAGACGAGACAGTCAGCCCTGGCGATACGGGAACTACAACGTCAACTTGCCGAAGCCCGACATAATGGGGCCTCACAGTTCCCGACGCAGCCGACTGAACCGCTGCTTTCCGTGCGTGCGGTTGAGGCCCGCATTCTGGGGCAGGAGATTCTGGCTGGTCTGAAATCGCGCCAGTTGCTCGATCTCGGACACGCCGAGGGACTGCGAGAGGATCAATGGGTGGTGGACACCGAACGCCCGATTCTCGATGTTGGCAGTGATCTGTCAGTGCGGACCGGATTGCCCGTGTTTGCCGGGCGGTGCATTGTGGGGCGAGTGGCACAGTCGGGTCGCTGGACCAGTTCGCTTCAATTCATCACCGCAGCGGATTTTCGATCGAGAGCTGTCCTTGCGGACTCGCGAGGACTGACTCAATCGTCACCGCAGGGATTGATGGAAGGAACGGGCAGCGGGTGCCGCCTCACGCAGATTGGCGCAAACGAAAACGTCCAGGCTGGCGACTCCGTGTACTCGCTTCCCGGTTTCCCAGTCGATGCCCCGATGCTGTTCGGCGTGGTGGTGTCATGTACGCGACAGCCCGGAGCTTTGCACTGGGAAATTGAAGTCGAACCTCACGTTGATGTCGCGCAGATTCGCGCAGTTCAGATTCTGACACCGAGCATCACCCCACAGCGTCTGGCGGAAAGAGACTGATGCACCACGTTACACTCTCCATCGCGGCTTACGCCCTGCTGGCCGTGGAATCCACGCTGGCTGACGGACGAGGCGCGTTCGCGTGGCTGCTGCTGCCGTGGCTGGCTGTCACGCTCAAACCGAATCACTCGGTCGTCGCGGCGTTTGCTTACGGGCTGCTGCTGGATTGTCTGTCAAACGGACATCCCGGCATTTTCGTGGCGGTGACTGTCCTGGCCACCGGCAGCCTGCGGTGCCTCATCCAGAAATCAGCCCTGTCGACAGGACCCCGAATTGCTCTGACGTGTTTTACGAGTTCACTGATTTCATCGCTTGCTGTTCAGGCGGCCTTGCTCGGGCTTCAGTCCCAACCGATCGAGCTGCAACTGGTCGTTGACACCGCAATACCAGGCAGTGTCGGAGCCGTCGCTCTGGCGTGCACGGTCGCCATCCTGCGTCACGTTCGCCCGCAACCGATGACCCAGCCGCACGGCTGACTACTCGTGATGGAACACAAACGGCGCACGCTCTTTACCAGTGCGGCATTCCGAACATCGCCAGCAGCGATTTTGTGGCGATATCGATGTTCTGCAGAAATGTGACCGCGCCAGATGGTCCGCCGTACGCAAAGGCGACGACCAGTCCATTGCAGAACAGATTCGCCGTCGGCAGGACGGCGAAGCTATACAGGAAACCAGCCCGTTTCAGGTCGCTTTGACCAGCATGCGTTTCGCGCATTGTCGAGGTGACATGGTAGGCAAACGCGGCGCCGTTCAGCGCGTGCGCGATTTCCCAGGGGATCACCGGCACGAGCCAGTAGAACAGCATCAGAGCCCAGCAGATCGTGGGAAAGAAATATGGCGCCAGCGTGATCAGCCAGTTCCCTCGACCCACAAACCGCATGTGACCGCCCTGGCTCCAACTGGCTCGGAGACCAACAACCTTGTGAAACGTGAGCACCGCGAACAGTGAATGGGTGAGCTCATGTTCCAGCGTCGAAAAAAAAGTCGTTCGCCACCAGCGGATCAGCCACAGCCAGAGCAGGAGATAACATCCACCTCCTCCGACAAATGGCAGAATGGGCCGTGGTTCCCGGACGCATCCAATCAGCACGGCGAAGCAGGCCTCGATCGCCGGAACCAGCAATACGATCGACAGTGTGGCGAACGGCCACTTCAGCCAGATGAATCCGACATCAATTCGATCGGACATTCTGCTGAACCAGGATGGTCTGTGCGCCGGCATTCGATTCAATCTGATGAGGAAATGTACTGCTGGCGAACGGCATCGAGAACTCTTTGGGACCGCGGACCTCCGGCCGTTAATCGGACGCGTCGTGATTCCAGGCCGGTCATCTCCAGCTCGATCGTAAGCCGGTCACGAGGCAGCACGTCGGCCACGCGATCAGCCCACTCAATCAGACACACTCCGTTGCCGTCCATGTATTCGTCGGCTCCCAGTTCCAGAAACTCATCCTCGTCCCGTAGTCGGTAGGTATCAAAATGATAGACGGGCAGCCGGCCGTCGTATTCCTGAATGAGGACAAATGTCGGACTGTTGACGTCGGCCCGATCAGCACCCAGCCCTTCGGCCGCCGACTGAACGAGCCGGGTTTTTCCGGCTCCCAGATTGCCGGTCAGTCCCACGACCAGGCCGGGCTGTGCACAGACGCCGAGCGTACGTCCGAGCTGAGCCGTCGCAATCTCGGAATCCAGATCAAGCACAACGGAACCATCGTTGTCAGGCCGCGCGGGCATGGACGAGTCCAACCATCCGTTCGAGGATTTGATGTCCGTGCAATCTTCGTCGCTGACGGCTGGACTGCAAACGGGAGTGTGAGTCGTTCACTGTGCTTGCCAGCGCACTGACGTGAGACTCAAAATGGTGACAGTCTGATGATTCGCTTTGTCGCCTGTTCAGGAGCCCTCGAATGGTCGCCTCAAAACAGCAACTGCAATCGACGGGATACTCGGTTCGCGCGACAAACAGACGTTGCGTCTCCGGTTTGCTGGCGCTGCTCCTCATTGCGAATGGTGCACGTGCCGAGGATCCGGACCCAACGATTCCTGCTGGCGACTATGCCGATGCTCTGACATGGCTCGGGAAGGAGCTTTCTGCTGCGGGCAAGAACCAGCCGGTGCTGATCGTGTGGCTGTTCGATGAATCGGAGAGTATGAAAGACGACCAGCATGAGATTTCCGAGCGGCTGGCCAAATTCTACAACGGTCTCGACATCCAGTCTGAGACGCTGATCGTCGGCTTCGGTGACGGCATTCATTCGCTCATGAAGAAACCGGAAACCGACGTCGAGGCAGTCCGCAAGGCGATCTCAAGGATCCCGATCGATAGCACCGGGCGTGAGAAAATGTGCCGTGCTGTCGGCATGTCAGTCCAGCATTTCGGGAAGATCGCTCACGAACGTGAGCAGCGAATGGTGCTCGTTGTCGTTACCGACGAGTCTCCGTCTGACTCGGGCGACGCGCAGACCGGTGAAAACCTGCTCGAACAGACAATCCATGTGTGCATTCAGGAAGAGGTTCCTGTCTACGTACTGGGTCAGGAATCGGCCTTTGGGAGCGCACACACGCGACTTCGCTGGGTCGACCCGATTTACCGGCTGACCCATTGGGTGCGGATCAGCCGGGGACCGGACACCGCATTCCCGGAGCGGCTGATTTGGAGCGGACTGGGTCCGCTCAATGACAACGTGATGAGTGGCTTCGGCCCCTACTCCCAGGAGCGTCTGTGCAAGGCAACCGGAGGCGCATTCTTCACACTCATGCCACAACCGAGTCTTAAGGGATTCAAGGACCAACGCACCTGGCTGGCTGGTTACGAACCGAAACTCATTTCGCGTCGCGAGTATCAGGTCGCGGCAGCTCGAAGCCGTTTTCGCACTGTGTGTCGCGAAGTCATCCAGAAGCTGAATCCCCGTACTGATAAGAAACTGAACCTGCGCGAACTCCATTTTTCAGTGGAGCCGGCCGAGTTTCGCAGGCAGGCAACGACGGAGCTTGAAAAGGCCACGTATGCCTGGACTCTGCTGAATGCCGCCGTCGAACAGCTCGAGACACTGCCGGAACTTCGTGCGGCCGAACCGTCAAAGCGGTGGCAGGCAAACTTCGACCTGCTGCGGGCTCAATGCCTGACGTATCGAGCACGTCTGCCTCAATACATGATCGCGTTGATCCGGCATGCCGGGTAGAGTCCCGAGACTGCCGACCCGGGACACAATCGCTGGATGCTCCAGTTTGATCGGCGCTTGGCGGAACTGACGCCCGAGGAGCACACGCGATTGAAGAAACTGCTGGGACTGGAGGAAAGCCTCGGCACCACGATCGACCGGTTTACGAGTGAGCGGGACGCCGCCATCACGAGCCTTGGCCGCGTCATTTCCGAGCACCCGGTCACACCATGGTCGGTCGTCGCCAGGTCGCAGAAAGTTCGAGACGTCGGCCTGAAGTTCCGGTCGTATTTCCAGGACCCCCGCTATCAGGAAATCGGCAAGCGAATCAAAGTCCTGATCTTCTGAGTGAAGCCGTTGCGGGTTGGCACCGGGCACCTGACCGACCTGAATTCAGGTCGACGTTCAATGCCGGCCGGTCACCGCATCGCCCAGAATTTTGCATCAGTCAATTGTGATGCGACGGGCCAGCGGTCAGAATCCCGGGGCTGTCACGGTGATGGGAGCCAGACCCGGCGACGGCCGGCGCGGAGGAGCGCGTCGATGAATGTCAGACGGACGTGACGCTCCGTAGCCGAAGCCGCCAGACTTTGGGGACCACTCCCCTCCGGGCGGCTCAACTCGGAATCTGAATTCTGCGAATTCAGCTACGGGACGATCGCATTGTCGTCCGGCATTACAGATTCTCCTCCGTTCCGCAGGCAGCCGAATTACTGGCTCGTTTCGCGATCCAAGACGGAGGAGCACCCTATGCGAGACCAGACGCGAAGTGGTCCCGGGTACAACCGTCGTGATTTCCTCAAGGGATCCGGAGCAGCCGTCGCTGCCACCGCGATCGCTACGGAAGCTCACGACGCGAACGCCCAGGAAAAGAAGACCAGAGTTGCTTCCGGGCCTGTTGACGTCACTCTGAATGTCAATGGGAAGAAACACACGCTTAAGCTCGAACCCCGCACGACTTTGCTCGATGCTTTGCGGGATCAGCTCAACCTGACCGGTGCCAAGGACGACTACGACAGCACCACGGTCTCGGGCTCCGACACCGTCATGATTGACGGCAAGGCAGTCTACGCCAGTTCGCGACTTGCGATCGAAGTGGAAGGCAAAGAGATCACCACCGTCGAATCGCTGCGGAATGGCGATGACGCCGACGATGTGGTTGAAGGGTTCGTCAAGCACGACGCCATGCAGTGTGGTTTCTGCACTCCGGGATTCGTCGTCGCCACGCGAGCGTTCCTCAACAAGAAGCCGAACGCGACGCTGGAAGAGATACAAGCCGGGCTCGGTGGCAATATCTGTCGCTGCGGGACCTACAACGGCATCACGGCCTGCACTCTTGAGATTGCTCAGAAGGGAGGTGCCTGATGTCTGGACGAGTCGTCAACTGGAGAAATAACGGAATCATCGGCGAAGACACACCGCGGCTGGATGGCCTCGATAAAGCGTCGGGCTTCGCGAAGTACACGGCCGACATGAACCAGGAGGGCACGCTGTTCGCGCGGCTGCTGACCTGCAAACTCGCCAAGGCGAAGATCACTCGCCTGAACGTCGATGCGGCCAAAGCAGTTCATGGTGTGCACACGGTCTACCTCTTTAAGAACGAGGGAGACGACTGCAACTGGGATGGTGAACTCGTCGCGGCCGTTGCGGCCGAAACCGGTGATCAGGCCGAAGATGGCGTGCGAGCGATCGAAGTCGCTTATGAAGAACTTGAGCACTTCGTGGATGAGGAAGACCTCGAAACGGCGCGCGAACGCGAATTGACCAAAGAAGGTATCGTCGACCGAACGGTCGGTGATCCGGACCAGGCCATTGCAGACGCGGACGTTGTTCACGAGGGCTACTACGGCGTCGCCACGATCAGCCACATGTGTCTTGAACCGCATGGGGCTCACTGTGAGTGGAACGACTCTGACGAAGGTCCGAAGCTGATTGCTCGACATTCGACGCAGGCGGTTTCGACAACCGGACCACAGTTCGCCAGCAAGTTCGGACTCGACGCAACTGACGTGCGCGTCATCTGCAACTACATCGGTGGTGGCTTCGGATCGAAGTTTGCCGCGGATGTCTGGGGCTGGGCTTCAGCTCAGATGTCGAAAGACACGGGACGCCCCGTACGTCTGATGCTCGATCGTCCGACCGAGCTGAAGACACCGGGAACTCGCCCGTCTGGATTCGGCAAGTGCACGGTAGCCGCAACGGAAGACGGCACGATTACGGCATGGAAGAGCCACTACTGGGGCACCAGTGGACCGCAGGGCCGCACGGTCGATGGCAACCAGTTGCCATACGTTTTCGACTTTGAAAACAAGAAGGTCGAAACGACCGGCCTGATGACCAATTGCGGACCAAACCGTGCCTGGCGTGCTCCGCCGCATCCGCAGCTGTGTGCTCTGACAGATCCGCCAATTACGGATCTGGCAGCGAAGCTGAAGATGGATCCGCTGGAGGTTTATCAGAAGAACCTTGGCAACCTGGACCGTCAGTCAGCCGACGGAAAGTCCGCGGTGTACGCCGCAGAACTGGAACGCGCCGCCGAACTGATGGAGTGGGAGGACAAGTACCACCCGCCAGGTGAAGGTGGCGACGGCGCCGTGAAACGCGGAGTCGGCGTGGCCATGCATCGCTGGGGCGGTCGAGCAGGAGCCTCGAACTGCACAGTCAAGGTTCACCCGGACGGCGGTGCTGAGGTCTTCCTCGGCAGCCAGGACCTGGGCACCGGTACCCGTACTGTCATCGCGATGGTGCTGGCCGAAACCCTGGGACTGCCGCTGGATGGCGTGAAAGTGCATATCGGCAGCAACGCGTATCCGAAGGCGAATCCGTCCGGTGGCTCGATCACCGTCGGTGGCGTCAGCGGTCCCGTGCGTCGTGCCGGACTCGATGCACTCTGGATGATCATGGACAAGGTCGCCGAAAAGCATGGTGTTCCAGGCGACGACCTGGACGCATTCGGCGGTCGCATCTGGCACGACAACGAGGAAGTCTGCACCTGGGCGCAGGCGTGCTCGCTGCTCGGTCCGATGCCCATCGAAGTGCAGGGCTCTGGCCCGCAGAACGACGGTCTGACGTCCTCGGGCGTGGCCGGCGTGCAGATGGCCGATGTCTCGGTCGATACCGAAACGGGCATCGTCACCATGAACAAGATGGTGGCCGTGCAGGATTGCGGAGCGATCATTAATCCGTTGACCGCACGCAGTCAGGTCTACGGCGGCCTGATCATGGGCATTGCCTACGCTCTGTCCGAAGAGCGGATCATGGACAACAAGACCGGCCGTTACATCAACGCGGATCTCATCAATTACAAGTTGCCGCGGATCGGTGACATTGGTGAGCTGGTCGTCGAGATGTACCAGCCGGAAACCGAATTCGGCCGTGGAGTCGTCGGTCTGGGAGAACCGCCGGTCATCTCGACCGGAGCGGCCATCTCAAACGCCGTCCACAACGCGACTGGTGTCCGTGTTCCCGTCATTCCTCTTACCCCGAAACGTGTCCTCGAAGCTCTCGGTTAAAGGCCTTCGTACTCACCTCGAAAGGAGGTCCACATGCGACCTTTCGAATACGCGAGACCTCAGACCGAAACTGAGGCCGTGGAGTTGCTGAATGACCATGATGGTCGGACCGCTGTCCTCGCGGGTGGCACCGATCTGATGAGTCTGCTGAAGCAGGATGTTGTCCAGCCCGAGCGGCTGGTCGACATCAAGGATATCGAGAGTCTGCAGTCGGTCACGTCCGCTGACGATGGCGTATTGATCGGCTCGACGGTGACTCTCGATGACGCTCTCGAAAACTGGCTGTTGAGTGATCATCACTCGATTCTGCAGGTGATCGAGGCACACCGGGCGATTCAGATTCAGGCGATGGGCACGCTCATCGGCGATCTGTGTTCGCAGCCACAGTGCTGGTACTTCCGCAACGGCTACGGTCTGCTCGGTATGCAGAACGGCGAGTCGCTCGTGGAAGCCGGCGACAATCGTTACCACGCGATCTTCGGCAATACCGGCCCGGCAAAGTTCGTGAGTTCTTCACGCTTTGCTCCGCCAATGGTTGCTTGGGGAGCCAAAGTCCGAGTCATCGGCCCGGCTCCTCAGGACGAAGAGTACATTCCGCTGGAATACTTCTTCGTCGCGCCGAAGACCGAGCGACAGGGCACAACCGTCCTGAAGCCCGGCCAGCTGATCACGCACGTCTGGCTACCGGCAGTGGCACCGAACGTGCGCAGCGCGTCGTACGAAGTCATCGAGATGAACGGACTGGATTATCCGCAGGCGGCAGCGTCTGTGTGTCTCCAGGTCGAAGGTGACATCGTCCGGGATGCGAGAATCGTGATGGGCCACGTGGCCCCGACTCCGTGGATTTCCCACGAAGCCGCCCAGGCCATCATCGGCCGACCGGTCACGGAAGACACGGCGTCAGAAATCGGTTCCCTTGCTGTCTCGCGAGCGACCCCGCTCTCGAACAACAAGTTCAAAGTCCAGATGGCACGCACGGCAGTCAAACGAGCCCTGCTCAAGGCCGTCGACAAACTGGACCTGTAAATAAATCGGTAGTCGGGCTCTGTGAGCCCGCCCGCCATCGGGTGGCACTGGTTGCTTGCAACCAGTGCGGCGCAGCCGCAAGAGGCATCGGAATCTTTTCATTCACCTCTTGTCGCTTCGCGACACAGGTTGCCAGCAACCTGTGCCACCCATCGACATTTCCGAATCACCGGGCCACTCGTCGCCTCTGGCGACGACGCCCTTACTTCTGACAAGGACAAAGCCATGCAGCACGAACTCGAAGTCGTCCGAGGGGTCCGCTGCCGTCACCTGCTTTCGAAAGGTCTGTATCTGAACGCAGGCCTTCCGGACGACGGCAACCCGATCGGCGACGGCAACTTCTGGTGCGCCAACACGCAGGAGACCTACGGCCCTGACAAGGGCTTCTGCAACGGAGAAGACTGCACCATCACAACACGAACCTGCTACGAAGCCCCGTAGCTTTTGGATCATTTATCGAATCTTGAAATCCCTCGTCGGGCTGTGCCCGCCGAGGGTTTCTTTCTGCGCCCCTCGGAGGCTCCTACAGGGAGTCAAAAATTACCCACACGAAGTAGCCGAATGGAATCACGTTCCCCAGAAGAAGTAACACGGGCAATTGAGCCGCCGAATTTACGGCTTTGAATCGGGCGTTCGGCAAGTAAGCTTGTCAGTCAATTGGACTGATCGCCTGCACCAACCGGGGCAACTACAGACTCTTGAGGTATCTGATCAGCGCCTGCTGGTCTGTTGCGTTCAACTCGTCAGATCGCTGGTGGCTGAATTTGACGATGACATCCTCAACTGACGTAGCCTGCTTGTCGTGGAACAGTCCATCGCGATGACCAACGCCGCGCAGCGATGGCGGATTGAACTTTCTTAATCCTTGCTGGTCGACCAGTCCGACGTCGTAAACCTGTTCGGATGTCAGTGTCTGTCCGCTGTGACAGGACTTGCAGTCTAGGGATTTGAAGACCGCACGACCTCGCTCGACGAGTGCCTGATCCTTATCGCTGTCGGCGGGTAGATATGGCGGCGGTGGAGGCAGCGTTTTCAGAAACGCCGCAACATCGCTCGCCTGCGATTTCGAAATGCCTCGGCCCTTCATCGTGGATTCGGCAGATTGATGAATTTGAGCGATCAATGTTTTCTTTTTGCCGTTCCATCCCCACGGTCCTGTCTGGCCGACTCCCAGAAGTGAGAGAACTCGCTTGGGAGCACCGGTTGTGTCGTCGCCAAAGGTGTCGGACATGCCACCGTTCGTGTGTCCGTCGGTATGGCAACTGTGACAACTGAACCAGCTCGCATGAGACAGACGGGCGTTGAAGAATAAAAACTCACCTCGTTCGGCCGGACCCGGTTCAGGTGCCGGGCCGAGTGACAGATGTGAAACGTAAATGTTGTCGTCGAGATACGTGCTGCCGTAGCGACTGGTCGAGTCGTATTTCTCACTGTCGGAGTCTTTGTATTCCTCCTTTGTTGACGGTTCGTCCGGCGCGTCCGCATCGGCAGCTTCAACAGGTTTCTTATAGTCTTTGACCGGATAGCGATGTTCTTCGGGAACGTCTTCATAGCTCAGGTTCATGTCGACCAGGGACAGGGAATCTGACAGTTCGTTGACGACGACAAATCGCCCGTCAGAGACCGGCAGAAGAGCGACGGGTCGACGGCCGACGGCCAGTCGGCGGAACGCTTTGCCGTCGGGCTCGAAGACTGTCACCTCGTTCACTCCGGCCAGAGCAATTACGGGACGGCCCGCGTCGTCAATGAACAGTGAATTCGGATCGCCGGCTCCCTGACCGGCATAGCCCACTGACAGGAAGCGGCCTTGCACTGCCGTCTCGCCGCCTCGCAGCATTCGTTCGAGGTCTGCCAGCAAGACAAGATTGTCGACCATGACTCCCCAGACAATGTCGCTGCGACGAGGGGTCGCAAGGTCGTTCAGAAACTGGTGTGAAATCAGCAGCTTGCCCGTGCCTTTATTGACTGCGAGACCTCGAATGTTGTGGGCTCCGATTTCGTGAATCGCTTCGACTCGTTTGGCGCCGCGCATATTGATGACGGCGAGACGTCCGCCGAAATTGTCGGCCACAAGCAGCCGCCCGTCGTGCTCGACAAAAAGCTGTTCGCGAGGCGCAAAGGGCAAATCCAGCGTCGCGACCAGCTCGGGATCAAATCGAAATCCATCCGGAGTATTGCCGTCCGGCGCCAGCAGGTTGATCACGGTCAGTTTGCGAGACCACAGACAGGCGACTGTGCACAGTTTGCCGTAGTGTGAGAGTTCAATTGTGACCGGATGGCGCGGCGTGGGAATGGACTGTGTGACCGTGGCCGAATCGCGGTCAATCTGCAGGATGCTCAGTTGCGAGCGCTCCGAATCGACGACCAGCAGTCGTGAACCGTGCTTCGCCAGATCGGACGGGCGCCCGCCAAGACGAAACTCGCTGACCACAGACCACCGTTCGAGGTCGATGACGGAAAGCGTGCCGTTGCGATTTGCGACGACGGCGGTTGTTTCGTCGAGACGTTCGATAGCAACGGGTCGCCGAAACATCTCGGCGTCGCGGGGAACACGTGGCAGCGCGCCGGTGATCGGAGCAGCGTGAAGGTCAGTGATCGACACCAGGGTGACGATCGCAAAGACAAGAAGTCTGTGCATTCTGTAAATCCACCATGTGGAGGGAGCGATCATGTCAGTACATCATGATGGCCCGTGGCCAGGATAACCACACTTACCTGGGTGCCCTTTCTCGTGACTGGAATCGGTCTGCCGCGAACGTAGGTCTTTTCGGATGACGGCAAAGTGATCTGTGATGGGTCTCAGTTTCACTTGCCAGACTTTCAGACTGGGCCGACACTCACTCCCAGCGAACGATTTGCAGTTCGCTTTGACACAGTTGAGGAAAACGAAGTTGAACGGGCACAGGATGCTCGGCGGAAAACTGTCACACGGAATGTCATGCCCGAACCGCGACACAATGCCAAAACGGTTTCGCAGCTCACGCGTGAAATCAAGGAGCTGGTCGAGGCCAACCTCGATAGCGAGTGGGTCAGCGGCGAAGTCTCGAACTGTCGTCCGGCGCGGTCGGGACACGTTTACTTCACGTTGAAGGATGACAGCTCGCAGATTTCCGCTGTCGCGTGGCGAACGACGGCCTGCCGCCTGGGCTTCGAATTGCAGGACGGCATGGAGCTGGTGGTCGCCGGTCGTGTCGAAGTCTATCCGGCACGGGGTGTCTACCAGCTCATTGTGCAGAAGGCGTTTCCGCAGGGTGTCGGAACGCTGGAGCTGAAGTTGCGACAATTGCGGGACAGACTGTCGGCCGAAGGACTGTTCGATCCCGAACGGAAACGTCGTCTTCCCCGGATCCCCCGGCGAATCGCTCTGGTCACCAGTCCGACAAGTGCGGCCGTGCGTGACATGCTGCAGGTTATTACGCGCCGCTGGCCAGCGGCGAACATTGTCATCGTTCCGGTCGCCGTCCAGGGCGCAGCCGCGGCTCCGGAAATCGCCGCGGCACTCAACAGCGTTCATCAGATTCCCGATGTCGACGTCGTCATTACCGGTCGTGGCGGCGGCAGCCTGGAGGATCTGTGGGCATTCAATGAAGAGATTGTCGCACGCGCGATCTCCGGATGTCCCGTGCCTGTAATCAGCGCAGTCGGTCACGAGATCGACGTCAGCATCGCGGACCTTGTCGCAGACCGGCGCGCGCTGACTCCCAGCGAAGCCGCCGAACTGGTCGTCCCGGATCGGATCGAACTCGCCGCCGATCTTGGGTCACTCCGTGAACGGCTTGTCAGTTCATTGCGGCAACGAGCTGTACAGGCCCGGCTGCAGGTCGATGCCCTGGCAACTCGTCGGGTACTGACCGATCCGCAGCAGCGTGTGCGGCAGCTCTCTGAATACGTCGACGAACTCGGCGATCGGATGTCGCGAGCCGCGGCACGTCGAGTCGAGGATTCCCGCCGCACTGCCGAACGGCTGGGAGCCACGCTGCACTCACTGAGTCCGCTGGCCGTCCTGACTCGCGGCTATTCAATGACCTTTCGCTGCGAATCCGTCGACGATGGATTTGAGCGTCGTGAATTGATCACCGATGCGACTCAGGTCACATCCGGAGATCTGCTGCAGACCAGCCTGTGTCGCGGTCGCATCGTGTCGCGCATCGAATCCATCGAGCCGGAACTCGATGGCACCCGCCCCGCGAACTCATAAGCCGACTCGTTTCCTTCTTCCCGTTGCCTGGCGGGACTGTGGCGGTGGTCATCCTGTCAATTTCGACCTCGCGCGGAAGTGATTCCCTGCACATGGCCACTGTCGCTGACAGTGGCTCACGGTCCCCCGAAGCGGACCATTTTCAACCTGGCTCATGGGATCGCTTACGCAACCGCTTTCTGCCCAGTGTGACTTGATGTCATGAGAGATATGCCTCCTCCCGGAAGTGCTGTCACGGCAGACAGTTCGTTCCAGATTGGGCCGTTATTAGAACGGCTCCTGAAGAAGCTGGTTCCAGCGGTCGACGGCTGGACGGTCGTGGAGCCCAGACGAGAACGCTAGCGGAATGTGCCAAGGCACAGAGTGCAGGTCTTCTGCAGGCCGGCCTGCTGTCGCTTCAGTTCGTCGAAGTCTCCTTCCCCGGCCGCCACGGCGGCGGCTTTTGCCTGGTCCGTGAGATTCTGCGCATAGGCAGAGAATTCTTCGTCGTCTTCGTACCCGTAGTTCGCGTGCGGGATCACTGCTCCGGTCAACGCGAGTAGAGTGAAATCACGTCGAGCTTGCTCGGAGTTCTCCTTGAGTTCGTCCGGGTTTCGGATACTGGCCCGGACCCACCGGAGGCTGCGGTCGTTGCGTTTCATCAGATGCTCGATCGCCGCGAATTCGCTGAAGCCCGCCTCAGCGTTGGCTTCGGGCAGGCGGGGCAATTCCTCACCGTCCAGCAGCCGGCAAATCGTCTGGAAGGCCTCACGAGTCTCCGCGAATGACTTGCGCCCGCGTGCCCTGGCCGAAGTTGTAATCTCGACCATCGACCTGGCCAGCACGCGAATTGTCCCGGCTTGATCCTTCCAACCGATCTCGCCTGGGTGCTGCATTGCGATGTGGGCGAGCAGTGCCAGAGACGTGGCATCGACCGGGATCTCACGGTGCGAGCGATCGTACGTCCCCAGCGTTTTCAGTTTCGCGTCCATGCTGCTGCGGATGACTTTGACTCCCCCCTCGAGCAACTCTGCGGAAATCAGTTCTGACCACTCGATTTGATCGGCGTCATCTTCGGGTCGAGGATCATGTCCACTCCGGCAGTCGGAATCGGATGCTGCGATCAATCCGCAGGTCAGGACAAGACACGCCGGGAGACATCTGCAGTGGAATCGTAACATTGGGAAGACTTCGCTTGAGAACTTGAAAACGGTCTTGTCTCTCCGCGTCAACGGACCTGGACAATAGAGCGGGAGCACAGGCAAGCGGTAGACGTGAATCGCTACGACTTTCGACCTGCGTCTGTTTTGTGTGGAGCGTATAGACGTGCCAGTCGGTCCGGGTGGGCGCCGAGCTTCTCTGCAGCTCGCAAAATCTGGTTTCTGAATGTCTGACTGAGTGGGCCATGTTTCTGAAAGCGTCGAGCGGCCGACCTGCTGTCGATTCAGTTCGTCGAAGTCTTCTTTCCCGGCCGCCACCGATAGACTGCCTCCCGAGATCGTGACAACATCTTTTGGGTAACCGGTTACGTCACCGGATGCTTCTCGATTCGAGATTCAGCCGAAGGGCGTATTTCTGATGCATATCTGATATTGAGACACTGCTCCGTCTACCTGATCGATCGTTGAGTTTCCATGAAAAGTGTCTGTGTGTTTACTGGATCCAGTCGAGGAGTCCGGCCCGAAAATCATGAGATGGCCGCCCAACTTGGCCGGATCATCGCCCAACGTGGACTGGATCTCGTCTATGGGGCCGGGAATGTCGGGCTCATGGGAATTCTGGCGGATGCGGCATTGGAAGCGGGGGGACGAGTCATCGGCGTCATTCCGTCTCTGCTGGTCGACATGGAGGTGGCCCACGACGGACTGACCGAGCTGCACGTGGTGAATTCCATGCACGAACGCAAAGAGCTGATGCTTGCATCATCCGATGCCTTCGTGGCCCTGCCAGGAGGATTCGGCACGCTTGATGAGCTGTTTGAGGTCCTGACACATGGGCAGCTCGCGTTTCATCACAAGCCGTGCGGTCTCTTGAACGTGGGAGCGTTCTTTGACCAGCTGTTGTCGTTCCTGGATTTCATGGTGTCTCAGGAATTCGTGAAGCCGATTCACCGTGACATGCTGATCGTTGATCCATCCCCCGAACATCTCATGGATTTGCTGTCCTGCTATGAATCTCCACGAACCGGCAAGTGGATCGGGCGAGACTGAGGCACTTCCCTGAATGACACGCCCGCGACGACGTGGATCGCTTATTCCCGCCTTTGAAAGTCGCGATTCCCATGCGTGCTGGACGCGTCTGCACCGGGTAAACTCACTGCGAACGCAGCCCGTTGGTCTTGAGTCTGACTGTTAAATACGGACGGTGAGTTACGCACGGGTCGCCTCGCATTCGAGATGAAGGAAGTCAACGGTGAGTGATCAGCGCAGCATTCTGGTGGTCGAGGACGAGGAGATCATTCGCAGTTCCTTGCGTGAGTTTCTGACTGGCGAGGACTATGCCGTCACGGAAGCCGACTGTGTCGTGGACGCATTGAAGGCCGCGCGCGAGCAGGATTTCGATGTGGCGATCTGCGACGTGCAACTGCCTGACGGTGACGGCATCGCGCTGCTGCGGAAACTTCACCAGATGAATCCGCATGCCTGCATTCTGATCATCACCGCCTATGCCACCGTCGAGAACGCAGTGGACGCGTTCAAAGCCGGGGCCTTCGACTACATCGTCAAGCCTGTCATCTTCGAAGACCTGCTGACGAAGCTCGATCGATTGTATCAGTTTCGAAACCTGTACTTCGAAAATCAGTCACTTAGACGCGAACTGGCCCGGCAGGAAGAGTTTTCTGAAGTGGTCGGTTCGTGCGCGACACTGCGACAGGTCCAGGAACAGATTCGCAAGGTCGCAGTGACCAATGCGAATGTTCTGCTGGTTGGAGAAACAGGCACGGGCAAGGAATTGTTCGCGCGGTCGATCCACGCAGTCGGTCCCAGCAAAGATGAGTACTTTCTGGCGATTAACTGCGGAACACGGCCTGAGGAACTGCTGGAAAGCCAGCTCTTCGGCACCCGCACCGCAGTCCCGGGCAGCGGGCAGACCGTCGAAGAAGGACTGCTCATGCATGCCGGCGCAGGCACGGTATTCCTCGACGAGATCAGCAACCTCCCGCTGAGCACGCAAGCCAAGCTGCTGCGGGCAATCGAATATGGCGAGGTACTTCCGGTCGGCGGCTCCGAACCACAGCAGGTCAGCGCCCGGATCATCGCATCGACCACCCGCGAGCTGACGCGAGAAGTTGCTCAGGATCGATTTGACGAGGATTTGTTCTACCGGCTCGACGGTGTGAAGATTCAGATTCCGCCGCTGCGCGACCGCATTGACGACATACCGGAACTGGTCGAGTTCTTCGTCGGAAAATACTCACGCCAGATGAGGAAACGTGTCGCCGGAGCCACCAGTGAAACCGTGCGGCTGCTGATGTCCGCCGACTGGAAAGGCAACGTCCGTCAGCTCGACAACGCGATCGAACGAGCGGTGATGATGTGCGACGAAGAAACAATCGAACCATCCGACCTGCCGCCCGATCTGCTGGATCTCGACCAGCCATTGCCGGACACAGAAGATCTTCGCAGCGCCTTGAAGCATTACGAGCGGCTACACATTACACGCGTGCTGCGACAATGGCCGGACAAACGCGAAGCTGCCAAACGACTTCGTCTGGGGCTCTCCAGCCTGTATCGCAAGATCGAAGAACTGGGCATCGAGGTTTGACCCCCGCCCAATACTCGGCCGTTCAGATTCGGACTCACTTTCGGCAACGGATTCGTACGTACTGCGACTGTAGGCTGTGGTCGCGAACTCCGTGTCATCCAACGCCCCAGTGATAAGGAAACTTATGCGACAGGATTTCGATCTGTCTGCGATCGAGTATCGCGACAGACCATTCGAAGCATTCGGTCGTCTCCGTGAGCAGGGCCCGATTGTTCGCGGTCGGGTCTTCCCCCTTCCGTTGAAAAACGTGTAGGCCGGACCGAGGAACGAAGCGACGATGTTCCGGCACCTGTGTTTTCCCGTGGATT
>CAYSJO010000237.1:0-4864 GCA_964431285.1 uncultured Planctomycetaceae bacterium | reverse complement strand
GCCGGCCCCCGTAGTGTTCGCAGATGCCGCGTACTTTTCGTTTTCGGCTCTGGATTCGATCCGTCCGAAAGCGCCGAGGCGCTTGCCGAGGAATTCCGCCGGGGCAGTGGTGGGCTGGACTTCTCAAAATCCCGCTCCGTCGTAGCGGCTGCTCAGGATTGGCCCGATGGTGACAAGACCGGCCTGGAGACATCCGTCCATAAAACTGTCGGGTCATGGTGCCGCAAGCACAAAGCGACGTTCGATGAACAACGACTGCTGATCCGCGACTACCAGGACGGAGCCGGTCGACGCTACGCCGTCGCAGCATATGTAGCTCCGAGCAAATCGAAATCTGCCGAACCAGTGGAACCCAGGGCGACTGTCGACGTGCCCCCACCGGTCCCCGAACGGCAACCGACAACGCCTGCGGATGATCTGGCAAATTTGGGTGCCGCGGAGCTTGCGAGCATTACAGTCACCGAGCCGGAACCGGCGCCTCCTGGCGCGGTTAAGCGAGCCCTGGCAAAAGTACGTCAACTGTCAGGGATTCCGTTCGTGTGGCTTGGCTGCAGGTTCGCAGGGCTGGGCCGGCAGTCGGCAAGAGCTTTCGTCTGGCTCGGCAGTCAGCCACCGAAGGTACGCATGCTGATCAAGGGTGGAGCTGCGGCCGTCATGGTGGGCATTCTGTTTGCGATCGCCATTCCCTTCATCCCAAAAGGAACGTCGGATGCTCCTGAAGTAACTGGTGAGGGAACAGTTCAGGACGCAAATGGGCCTGCGACAGCGACGACACTCCCGCCCGTCACCTTCGCGACGGGAATCGTTCGGGTCTATACCCCGGAAGAGGGCTTCCACGTGCTTATCGATGGCGAGCCTGTGCGCGACGCGGAAGGCGAGCTGGCGACGACTCCATGTGCGGTCACGGCACAGATTGGGGCTCGCACGCTGACCGTGTTTCGCGAAGGCTGGTTTGATGTGGCACGTGTCGCCGAAGTCACTGAAGACAGCGAAGTCGAGCTGACACCTCAGAAAGACCGAATCGATGCGGGTGGCAGTGACGTGTTGAAGGCGCCACTTCTGAGCGCTGAAATTGGTGTGCCAGTCCCATTGGTAGCCGTCAATTCCAATCGTCCTGAGTTCGACCCATATCTCACACCGGATCGACTTTCAATCTGGTTCGCGGGCGACCGCGCGGATGGACGTGGCATTTACGTTTCGACGCGACTGTCGCCACTGCATCAGTTCGATGAACCACAGATCGTGGCCCGCGACGCCGATATCCCTGGTTCGCCGTGTGCCACCGATGATGCTCTCTTCGTCATCTATGCCATTCCCGAAAAGGCCCGCTTGATGGTGCTCTCTCGGGATAATCCGCTGAGCGATTTCATTGACAAGGAACCGTTGCGGCACAGTAAGAGTCTCGCGCCGAGCTGGACCTCAGCCCAGATGCTGGGTGACGGACTGAGAATCTACTGGGTCGAGACGGCTCAGGGGGTTACGCGGACACTGGCTGCGGGCCGAGACAATCGCGACCAGGACTTCGGTAAGACTCTGCGGGTCAGCATGCCTGGGATTCATCCGTGTCTGTCCCGCGACGGGCTGCGGCAGTATGTCTTCGTTGAGGGCAAGCTGACGCGACACCGCCGTACGTCAGTGACCGCGAAGTTCATCGAGGACAAAGTCATCGGCGAGCTTGAACTGGAAAACTACAAACCAAGCCCGCGACATCGACAGTATTTCGTCAGCAGCGACGAGCAGTGGATGTACTACTGCGACGATCCCCAGGCTGGTGGTGATCTTTACATGGTCAAGTTGTCGGACGGACCGCAATGGGGAGTCGTACCGCGTGGCAAGAGCATCCCGCCAAAGGCCGCAGTCGTCATGGTGGAAGAAGTCGATCCTGAGCTCGAAAAGCCACTGGAGACCGAGCCAAAACCCAAACCAGTTGATCCTCGCTCGCTCCCGCTGCCGTATACATCTCACTGGGAAAGCTTTGTTTCGCTGATGGGGATACGGAATTACGAAGCCGCAGAAGGCCTGCTCAGGAACGCAAAGACCAACGACGCCATGCAGGCATTCGCTGACCAGCTTAAGTGGGACGCAGACGATCTGGAGACTGTGCGGGCCTTCTGGAAGATGCTCGAAGAGGCACTGATGGACGTCAAGCGTGGCGATGATCTGCGACTTGGCACACTACGGCTGCAGTTCATTGAGTATACGGATGGAGAAATCGTCGGTCTGCGCGGCACGACACGTATTGCCCGTAAACTGCTTGAACTGCCGCCAACAGAAATGACCGGCCTGTTCGACAGTGTGGCCGACAAGGAAGACGCCGAAGCTCAGTACCTGTTTGCAGCGTTCCTGCAATATGACGGCCAGGCAATCGATCGATTGCGGGATCAGCGTCGTGAGCGCGCCGGAGACCTGGCACTGGGATTCGCCGAACGTCTGGGGCGTCGCAAGCTGGTGCAGGCTCAGGCCGAATTCGACCGCGACAATTTCGGTCGTGGCGTCGCATTCCTGAACGAGGTGCTGGCGCTCGGACGAGACACGCCGGTGGCTCCGGAAGCGGCGGCTATGGAACAGAAGCTGTATTCGTTCCTGAAGTGGACCCCGCGGGGTGGGCGGCAATGGCAGATCGAAGACAACACGTACACGGCGGCCCTCGAACGAGCCAACGGTTCGTTAATGGTCTCTGGTAAGCAGTACGGCAATCTGGAGCTGTCTCTCGAATGGATGACGGTCAACGCAGCGACAGCCCAGGGCGGCGTGTACTTCCATTATCCCGGGGACGGCAATCTTCTGGACTATGCGTTCAAGCTTCAGCTCGCGAACGATTACGGAATTGCACCCGACCAGTACTGCACAGGTTCGCTTCTTGGCGAGTCTGCCCCGGACGAAAACGCCGTCAAACCGGCCGGTGAGTGGAACACTTTGAATCTGCGCATCGTCGGCGACCAGATGACTGTGCGTGTCAACGGTCGCAAAGTGCTGGAAACGCAGATTGTCAGCGAGACCGTACCGGACCGAGGCTACGTTTGTCTTGACGGCGCAGCCGGTGGCATCACCTATCGTAAGATCCTGGTCAGTGACCTACCGGAATAAGCGATTCGAGCGTAGGCCGAAATGAGCTCCTCGCAGTTCCGGCTCGATCGCTCAGTCGCCGTCGGAACTGCGCAAAGCATGTTCCGACCGCCATTGACCGAACCTGACCTCTCTTGCCGTTGCGGTCGGAATCATGTCAACATGCTCGTCCCACCAGTTCTTCCTGTCTCTTGTCTTTGCCTGGATTCCTTTCCACCTGATCAGCAACTCTTCAATTAACGGCCAGCCACGAAGTCGATCGTCCTGACTTGCCACGCTGTGCGAAAGGTCTCGCCCATGTTCAACCGACAACTCTCTCGACGTACTGTGTTGCGCGGCACCGGTTTCACCCTGGCACTGCCGTGGCTGGACGCGATGGGTTCTCGGACGTCGTGGGCCGACGCAAAGCAGGTGGACGATGCTGCTCCGAATCGTGTCGCGTTTCTGTACGTGCCGAACGGCAAGAACATGGTCGACTGGACGCCCGAGAAAGAAGGGCGTGACTTCGATATCAAGAGGATTCTCAAGCCACTGGAAGCGCATCGCGAGAAGCTGATGCTGCTGAGTGGACTGACGGCCGACGGAGCCCGTTCGCACGGTGATGGTGGTGGAGATCACGCCCGGGCACTGGCCGCGTTTCTGACTGGCGCTCATCCGAAGAAGACTGACGGCACTGACATTCGCAACGGCATCTCAGTCGATCAGGTAGCTGCTGCACGTGTTGGCGCTCAAACGCGATTGCCCTCACTTGAGATCGGTACCGAATCCGGAGCCATGGCCGGTAATTGTGACTCGGGCTACTCGTGCGTGTATTCATCGACGATGGCGTGGAAGTCGGCGACTCAACCGCTGCCGAAAGAGGTCAATCCGAAGCTCGTGTTTGAGCGAATGTTCTCGACCGTGCCGAGTGCCGACCGGGAAAAACGAGATCGTCGACGTCGCAGTATTCTCGACTTTGTGCGTGAGGACTCGCGCGATCTGGCGGGAAAGCTTGGAGCGAACGATGTCCGCAAGCTGGATGAGTACTTTGCGTCTGTGCGTGACATTGAATTACGGATCGAACGCGCCGCAAACCTGCCGCCAATCGAGACACCGGATTACCCGACACCCGACGGAATTCCGGCGAGTTTCGAGGAACACATCCGGCTGATGTGTGACCTGCTTGTCCTCGCGTGGCAGACGGACGTGACGCGCATCTGCACGTTTGTCCTGGCGAATGAAGGCAGCAACAAGCCTTATCCATTCATTGACGTGAAGGAAGGCCACCACGATCTGTCACATCATGGAAACAACGCGGACAAGAAAGAGAAGATCGCAAAGATCAACGTGTTTCACACGACACAACTGGCCTACCTGCTGGAGAGGCTCAGTTCGGTGTCGGAAGGCGACGACACGCTGCTGGATCATTCGATGATCGCTTACGGCAGCGCCAACTCCGACGGCAATCGCCACAACCACGATGACCTCCCGGTCCTTGTCGTCGGCGGCGGATGCGGAACGCTCGACACCGGCTGCCACATTCGATTCAGGAATGAAACGCCAATCAGCAATCTGTGGGTGTCTCTGTTGAACCGAATGGAAGTCGATGTCGAGCAGCTCGGGGACAGCACGGGAGCGCTTATCGGCCTGTCATAGAAGGCGCCGTCGGCTCGTTGACGCTAGGCTCTGTTTGAAAACGACGCGTATTAGAAAATGGCTCGCATGTACCGCTGAATGAACGCCAGGCGAACGATACCACCGAAGTTCAATGCGGTCTTTTCATACCGTGAAAACACACGCCGGAACTCCTTGAGCCAGC
>CAYSJO010000236.1:0-11429 GCA_964431285.1 uncultured Planctomycetaceae bacterium | reverse complement strand
CCTATTACGAAAAAAACTCCGGACATGCACTCATGTCAATGACTCAAATACCAATCGTCTGTCGCATTGTGTTATTGGGGCTCATGGTCGCAACAACACATGCACATGCTGAGAAACCCGGTAGTCCCTCCGCACGAATCGACGAGATCATTACCGTTGATCTGAAAAAGCATGAACTCCAGCCGAATCCACCCGCTAGCGACATCCAATTTGTCCGCCGCGTATACCTGGATGTGATCGGTCGTATTCCGACGAGCGGGGAATTACAACGTTTTTTTGCAGAAACCAGTAACGACCGACGTGCGAAGTTAATTGATCAATTGCTCGAATCCCCTGGGCACGAGTCTCACATGTTCAACTGGCTGGGAGACATGCTTCGTGTCAAGGACGACTACTACCGTATTGGTAAGACCTGGACCTTCCACACATGGCTGAAGACGCAGCTTCGGGAGAATCGTCCGTGGGACGAACTGGTCCACGACATGCTGACAGCAGAAGGCCGGCTCGGAGAGAATGGAGCCACCGCGTACCTCTTGCGTGATGCGAGTATGCCGCTGGACAGCCTTTCCAACACGCTGACAACTTTCCTCGGGGCCAATGTTGCCTGTGCTCAGTGCCACGACCACCCCTTCGCCGAATGGACTCAGCGCGACTTCTACGAAATGGCATCGTTCTTTGGCTCAACGGCCTTTGAACGTGTCGACACTCGCAAGCCGGCGATCACGCTCCGCGATGAACGTTTCTCGAAAGCGAATCTCGTCACCTTGCTTCAACCGAACATGGAACGAGTCGTCTTCGACAGCACTCGCTCGACAGTGTTCCCCAAGGACTACGCGTATGACGATGCCAAACCCGGCGACAAAGTCAGCCCGCGATTTATCACGTGGGGTGATGAAAAGGGAACGCCTCTGACTGGCAAGCGTCCGCAACGACTTCGAAAGCACTTCGCAGACTGGATGACGTCAGCCGAGAACCCGCGCTTTGCCGCTGCTATTGCCAATCGGTTATGGAAGAAGCTATTCGGAGTTGCGGTTAAAGAACCGGTCACAGATCTCGATGCCCTTGAAGACGCCACAAATCCGGAATTGCTGCGGTTCATCGCGCAGTTGATGAAGGACATTGATTTCGACCTTCGAGAATTCCAGCGCGTCGTCCTGAATACCAGGGCATATCAGCAGCAGGTCAGCGTGACGCCGCCTGAGGGCGAGGACTTTCGATTCCCTGGCCCGTTGTTACGTCGTATGACGGCTGAGCAGACGTGGGACTCCATTGTTCTCCTGCTTCGAGGACCGGAGATTGATCGACTTAAGACTGATCATTCGCCTTTGATGAAGCGTTTGATTTTTCCCTTCGAGTTCACACACGACAGGAACGGAATCGCGAAAGACCGAGAGAAGATCTTCGACTTCGCGACGACACTGTTGCCTGACGGAAAGGTCTCGAATGGTCAGGGGGGTCGCGGTCTGTTCATGGGGACAAGCAGACGGCGCATCAAACTGCGCGGCGAAGATTCGTGGCTGCGGGCTTCAGAACTGCCGCAGCCAATGCCACCAACGCACTTCCTGCGAATCGCCGGGCAGTCGGCTCGTGAAGTTGCTGATGACGGATCGACCGAAGGCGGGATTACCGAATCGTTGGCGATGATGAACGGCGAAGTCACAAAAAGCCTGATGACCAGTTCATTGGTCATCGAGGCAGCCCGAAGCAAGGACACCCAAGCCGAGCAGATCGCTTTCCTTTACCGCACATGCCTGTCTCGGCTTCCGCGCGAGCAGGACACGAATCAGTGTATTGCCGCACTCGATCAAGGACTCGACCTGGGCGACATCGCCTGGGCTCTGTTGAACTCTCGCGAGTTCATGTTCATCCAATAGAGGTAGTATCCACAACCTGGAAACCCGACGCGTCAGCGAGGGACATTTCAGAATCACCATTACTCCCGTCCCTCGCTGAAGCGTCGGGTTTCCTGAAAAAGCAAACACCATGAAGCAACTTCTTAACTCTTTAGACACATCAACGCGCCGACAGTTCGTAGAGCGCTGTGCCACGACTTCTTTCGGCCTGAGTATCGTTCCAGCGGCACAGCTCGTTGCTGCTGAATCGGAAGTTCAAAAGCCTGCCGCGTTCGGCAAGGCGAAGAGCGTGATCTGGCTCATGCTTGGTGGCGGCTTAAGTCATATCGACTCACTGGATCCCAAAGAGGGCAAGTCCAAAGGTCCGGCAGGTACGATCAAAACATCGGCCGGCTTTCAGGTCACCGATTTCTTCCCGAAGTTCGCGACAGTCGCAGACCGTGTCAGCGTAATCCGCTCGATGGAAGCAAAGATCGGTGTCCACAAGCCGGCTCAATACTACATGCGGACTGCCTATGAACCTCGCGGCACAATTCTTCACCCCAACCTCGGCGCCTGGGGCGCTCACTATCTCGGACGCAGCAGCAAGACCTTGCCATCAAGTGTGTGCGTCAATCGCCGTTCTGACCAGGGCAACGGCTTCTTCCCCTCCAGCTACGCACCGCTCGCAATTGGAGATCCCGGCCAGGGAATCAGTGACGTCAGAACGATTGGTGACAAGCCGAAAGCTAACAAACGACTGACATTGTTGAACGGAATCGACGCCGACTTCCGAAGAGAATTCATTGACAAGGGTGTCAACGCCTACAACGGTTTCTATGACGACGCCCTTGCTTTGATGAAGAGCAAGGAGCTGAAGGCTTTCGACCTGTCGGGCGAGTCAGAAGAAAAACGGGCAGATTATGGCAATAACTCATTCGGTCAGGGGTGCCTGCTCGCTCGCCGGCTTGTTGATTCCGGTGTCCGTTTCGTCGAGGTGAAACACGACGGCTGGGATCACCACAAAGCGCTTGCCGACGAAATGGGCGACGTCGCGCCCGTCTTCGACCAGGCCTTCGCAACGCTCATCACCGACCTCGAGCAACGCGGGATGCTGGATTCGACTCTGGTCGTCGTCTCGACGGAATTTGGTCGCAAACCGAACTTCGATGGTGATGGCCGCAGTCATCACCCGGTCTGCTTTTCAACCGTACTCGCAGGTGGAGGCGCAAAGGCGGGATTTGTCTACGGCAAGAGCGACGACTTTGGATACTACGTTGACGAAAATGCCATCTCGATAGGAGCCTTTCACGCCAGTATCGCATTCGCAGCCGGTATGGAAATCACAAAACCGGCCACATCGCCTTCCGGTCGCCCCATGACTGTTGGTGACGGCGAGAAGCCTGTCCTGGAGTTGTTTTCATGAGCGATCGCTTTAATTACACCATCGCATGCGTTGTCCTCAGTTCGTGCTGTCTTGCGACGTCTGCGTACGCTCAAAGCAACAGCAAGGGCGAAAACAGCTCTGTCGTTGTAGGGGTTCTGAAGGAGGTCAATGCAGTAGGAAAAGAACTCACAGTGCTGCAAGCTGGCGAACTGCTCCGTGAACTCCATGCAGATTCAAAGTCCAAAGTCTACTTCGTGGGTATTGTCAACGAAGCCGCGAGGAAAGCGACTACTGGATACGGAGTAAAAGCGTCCTGTGATAAGGACGGGCGCATCAAGACGATCAGTTTTACTCCGCCCATCCCCGAACCAGAACCGTTGGGAGAAAAGCGGCTGTCGATGACTCCGGCAGAACTGTTTCAACAGGTCGATGCTGATAAAGACGGCCGAGTCGGATACGGCGAATTCAGTCGATCGGTCTACCACTCACCGAAACACGGGCCAGATCATTTCCGAAAGGCCGACAACGACCGTGACGGTGTTTTGAGCTCAGACGAATTCCGCAAAGCCCTTGATACGGTGTCGTGGTGGACCATTTCAAGGAAAGCCCCTGAGGCGTGGTTTCAGGAAGCTGACGCCGATGGCGATGAGAAACTCAGTGTGAAAGAGTTTGCTCACATTTGCGCGAGTGGCAACCACATCGACAACGTCTTCAAACGCGCCGACCGCGATGACTCCGGAGACCTGTCTGCACGCGAAACAACCGCATACATTCACAGTGTCACGCACGGAAAACAGAAAAGTAGGAAGACACGAAAACGGGATCAACAGTCAACGGCTCAGTCGACCGATTGAACGCGTCTTCGGATTAGCTCTTACCAGCGAACAGAATAAGGTGCGTCCTGGCGCTATCTGTCGTAGCCACCGTCGCCAGACGGTGGATTCCACGTCACTTCCACCGTCTGGCGACGGTGGCGAGAGCAAAATGTAACCATGAGATTTCGACACGTACTGAAAGCCCTGACCCTCTGTCTGATCGCAATGCCCCCCATCGTCCAGGCGGAGGGGAAACCAAACATCGTCATCATTCTCACAGATGACCAGGGCTATGCCGATGTCAGCTACAATCCGCACTCCCCGCCAGAAGTCAGTACACCGAATATCGATGCTCTCGCGCATTCGTCTATCATCTGTACTCAGGGCTATACCAGCGGACACGTGTGTTCGCCGACTCGTGCAGGACTCATGACAGGTCGTTATCAGCAACGATTTGGCATTTATACCGCAGGTGAGGGTGGTTCAGGCGTTCCGCTTGATGAATTGTTTATTCCTCAGCGACTGGGGCCAGCCGGCTACGTCTCGGGTGCATTGGGCAAGTGGCATCTCGGACTCACAGAAGAATACCACGCCATGAATCGAGGGTTCGATGAGTTCTACGGCTTCATGGGGCGCGGGGCACATCCCTACTTTGACCACTCAGACAGGGATCATCCGATTTACCGTGGTCTAAAACCCATGAAAGAAGAAGGCTACCTCACCACTCGCATCACTGAGGAAGCAGTCGACTTTATCAGCCGCCACAAGGAAGAGCCTTTCTTTCTCTACATCGCGTACAATGCAGTGCATTCTCCTCCGGAGGCCCCCGAAGGAGACATTAGACGCGTGACCGGGGACGAAACACGCGACATTCTCATGGCGATGATCAAGCACCTCGACATTGGAGTTGGGGAGATTGTGATCTCGCTGAAGAAGCACGGCGTGTTTGACAATACTCTGCTGATCTTTCTCACGGACAATGGCGGCTCCGGTGCCATGCACGCCAACAATGCACCGCTGCGGGGCTTCAAGCAGATGGACTACGAAGGCGGAATCCATGTGCCATTCATTGTGTCGTGGCCGGCTCAACTGGAAGGCGGGAAAAAGTGCGACGTTCCCATGTGGTCGATCGATCTGTTCGCAACGGCTCTCGACGCAGCCGGGCTTCCCATGCCAAAAGACAAACCTCTGGACGGTAAAAGCATCCTACCCGCCCTCAAAGGCGAAACTGACAATCTCCACGACGAGTTGTACTGGAGTTCTGCGGGTGCCAAAGGAAAGTGGGCCATTCGGTCCGGGAACTGGAAACTGGTCGCCGAGAAAGCTTGTATTGAACTATTCGATCTTGCGAATGATCTCAGCGAAACGACGAACGTCGCCGCCAAACACCCGAAAGTGGTTTCCGAACTCACGGACACATACAACGCATGGCTCGCCGAAATGGCGGACCCGGTAAGCAGGCAGAAAAAACGCTGGAATCCTGATGCCGGTACACCAGCTACAAGAAAGTCAAAAGAAGCAAAGAAAGCGGCACGCACAAAAGCGAAAGCCGCACGCACCGAACCACGCGAATTAAAATAGAGAAGCCACACCGCAGATCATCACAATGCCTCGCTCTGAATGGAGTCACCGAGGCAGTCAGAATGTGAAGAAGAACAGGCCACACTATGACACGACGTACCGCTTGTCATCGCTTCATTACGCTCGTTGTTGTGAGCGGCATTTATGCGGCAACCGCACCAGCGGACGAACGACCCAATGTGGTTTTGGTGATGGCTGATGACCAGGGTTGGGGACAGACGGGCTATTACAATCACCCGATTCTTAAAACTCCGAACCTTGACGCTATGGCGGCGAATGGCCTCCGATTTGACCGCTTCTACGCCGCGGGCCCTGTTTGCTCGCCTACGCGGGCGAGCGTCCTGACCGGACGTACCCACGATCGAACAGGCGTTCTCTCGCACGGGTATGCATTGCATCGGCAGGAACGAACGATTGCTCGCGCGATGCAGCAGGCCGGGTACGTAACCGGACACTTCGGCAAATGGCATCTCAACGGCGTGCGGGGGCCTGGAGTTCCCGTCCTGGATTCTGATCCGCACCATCCCGGTCATTTCGGGTTCGATCTCTGGCTGACCGTGACAAACTTCTTTGACATGAATCCCATTATGAGTCGCATGGGTAAATTTGAAGAGTTTCAGGGTGACTCATCCGACGTCGTTGTTGGTGAGGCATTGAAGTTCATTCAGAAAACCAGGCAACAGAATCAGCCATTCTTCACCGTGATCTGGTTCGGTTCACCGCACAGCCCGTGGGTGGCCAGCGAAGAAGATCAAATCGATGGCGAAGAAGCCCAATCAGCTCATCATCATGGTGAGTTGGTGGCGATGGATCGCAGCATTGGAACGCTTCGGGCGGGACTGAAGCGTATGGATGTCGCGAACGATACGCTGGTGTGGTTCTGTAGTGATAACGGTGGCCTGAAAGGTGTCGGACACGATTCGGTTGGCGGACTGCGAGGTAACAAGGGCAGTATCTGGGAGGGTGGCCTGCGCGTACCGGGAATCATCGAATGGCCAGCCTGCGTCAAACCACGAATCACGACGCACCCGGCATCCACCATGGACATCTTTCCCACGTTGGTTGACGTAATTGGAATGCCGTCAGACGCGATGCTGGGCCGCATTGACGGGGCCAGCATCAAACCACTTCTGGCCCGCGAGATCGGCCGGCGGTCAAAGTCGATACCGTTCCATTACAAAGGCCGCGCGGCCCTCATCGATAACAACCTGAAGCTCGTAACACTCGGGAAGGGTGACTACCAGTTGTTTGACCTGGAGGTTGATAAGACCGAATCCCGGGATATCGCCAATGAACGGCCAGGCGCAGTGAGGCGTCTGCGAAATGCGATCGATGCGATGGTCGCATCTGTGACGAATAGCCAATCAGGCGCGGACTACTTAGAGGGCAAGGTGACTCGCGAAGGGCCACATGGTCGGTTTTGGTCCGCAATTCCAGAGTATCAGCCGTTCCTCAGGAGCTGGGCCACCCGTCCTGAATATAGGGATTGGCTTCGCAGGAAACAGCGGGCAAAGGACCGCGAACGTGAGAAGAAGACGAAGAAACTGCAGAAATGAAGCTATCAAGTGTCCTTATCTGTTCGGCACCAGCACAGCGACGCAGTAAATCGGCGTGAACGCACACGTTCTGCAAAACACATGAAGCGAGTCCGAATCGCAATGTGCATTCCACCAGACACGCTGTTATCCAAAAGCATCACCATGAAGACCTTTATACCATTTTCGATCATCTGTTTGTCGGCAATGGTTGCCACAGTCGCTCAGGCGGAGCGTCCCAACATCATCATGTTTCCGATCGACGATCAGAACCCATCGAGCATCGCGACATTCGGGGGCGACACCTACACGCCCAATCTCGATCGCATGGCAGAGGAAGGCATGAAGTTTAGCTTTCCGACCGGTCGGTTTGCTGGTAACTCGCATAGCAAGCTCTACGCCGAAGCGGTCGGCGGCAAAGAGAATCAGGGGCTTTCCAATTTCAATGTCGCGCTGGAACGCGACAACATGAATGTCGGCATTGTTCTTCGTGAAGCCGGTTATACCACCGGATTCGTCGGGAAGCTTCATCTTTCACGACAGAAAAACAGCTTGAGGACACGACGTTGAACACGACTGCCACGCTCACCTTGTCACTTCTGCTTGTCTCGTCTTCGCTCGCGGCTGGAGAAGAACCCGTTTCTCTATTCAATGGCAAAGACCTGACGGGCTGGACCGGAGCCGATTACGAAGTCAAAGACGGACTTCTGATTTGCAGTGGCAAGGTTCTCAGAACCGAAAAGCAATTCTCGAATTACGTCTTCGAGTTTGACTTTCTCCTCCCCAAGGGCGGCAACAATGGCATCGGAATTCATTACCCCGGTGAAGGTCGACCGTCCGGAGCGGGCATGGAATTGCAGATTCTGGACAATGCCCATCCGAAGTACTCAAAGTTGAAGGAATCTCAATACCACGGTTCTCTTTACAAGCTCGAGGCTGCAAAGCGTGGATTCCTCAAGCCAGTCGGCGAATGGAACCACCAGAAACTCACGGTTGATGGGCCATATGTTGTCGTGGAACTGAATGGCACAACAATCCTCGATGCAAATCTTGAAGAGCTGGCCGCGAAGAACCCCAAACACAAGGGCGTCCGGCGGCGCAGTGGGCATATCTGCTTCTGTGGACACCGGGCTCCGGTCCAGTTCAGGAACATCACCATCCTCGAATTGCCGGACAATGAATGATGACGCGAGTCACCCCACTGATTCTCCTGTTGCTCGTTGCTTCTTCGCTCAGCCCCGTTACGGCTACGGAGCAACGGAAGCCGTACAACGTCCTGTTCATCCTCTCCGACGACCTGACGGCCACCGCTCTTGGGTGTTACGGCAATAAGGTCTGCAGAACTCCGAACATCGACACGCTCGCCACCGACGGGACGTTGTTTACCCGAGGGTATTGCCAGGCCACTGTCTGTGCTCCGTCCCGGGCTTCGATTCTGTTTGGATATTACCCGTACGCCTCGAAAGCCACCGGCAAAACCAGCGGGCGGAAGGAAGTCGGCCCGGATCGGGACAGTTGGCCGCAGCATTTCCGCAGGAACAGCTACCATACGGCCCGGGTCTCAAAAGTGTTTCACATGGGCGTTCCCACGGATATCGCGCCGGGACGCGACGGTGACGACGATCCGAACTCGTGGGATGAAGCCTTTAACAGTCCCGGTCCGGAATTCAAAGCACCGGGAACGGGAGAGACTCTGCAGAACAATCCCGGCGGCCTGAAGAAAGGTGCAGCTGGTGGAAACCGCTTCGTTGTCGTGGAGGCTGACGGTGACGACATGGTTCACTCCGATGGAAAGACAGCCGCCCAGGCCGTTGAGTTGATCCATCGATTCAAGAACGACGACAAGCCTTTCTTTCTGGCCGTCGGCTTTGTGCGTCCCCACGTTCCCTTTGTCGCTCCGCGAGAATACTACCAGGGATATGACGTCGAGCAGATCGATTTGCCACCGAAGATTCCAGGCGATCGTGACGACATCCCGAGCAACCCAGGCAACCGAAGAACGTCCGAGCAGCTTCAGATGGATATTAGCCAGCAGAAGAAACTGATTCGCGGATATTTCGCATCGGTCAGCTACATGGACGCGATGACCGGCAGAGTCCTCAAGGCTCTGGAAGAAAGTGCCCAGCGTGATAACACGATTGTCATCTTCACGAGCGACCATGGTTATCACCTTGGCGAGCACGACATGTGGTCCAAGGTGAGCATCCATGAAGAATCAGCACGAGTGCCGCTGATCATCTCCGTGCCCGGGAAGTCGCCCGCCGTGTGTCATTCACTCGTCGAACTTCTCGACCTCTATCCGACTGTGTCGAGATTCTGCGGCCTGAAAATCCCTCGAAACATTCAGGGCAAATATGTTTCTCCAATGTTCGATAATTCGCGGATGAGCGTGCGGGATGCCATCCTGTGCAGCGGCAAGGGACGGCTGTATCGCGAAGAACGATGGGCTTTGCTGGACTACGGAAGAAACGGCGAACTGTACGACATGGAGAAAGACCCGCAGCAGTACACAAATCTTTTCAACGATCCGAAATACTCGGACATCGTCGCGGACCTGAAGCAGAAACTGAAAACCCGACTCGCCGAACTCCAGATGAGCGACCTCGCAACGAATAACGAGAGCAGGTGAATGGAATGCAAAGTCGAGTGTTGAAGCGAATTGATCGTCGCCTCTTTCTGCGCGGCACGGGTATCAGCCTGGCGCTGCCGATGCTGGAATCGTTGCGACCTGTCGCGATTGCGAAGGGGCAGAACATCGAAGCTGCCCCTCCGGCAAAGCGCTTTGTGTGCGTCTCCCCGGACTACGGCATTTATCCGCCGGCATTCTTTCCCGAGCAGGCCGGTCGTGATTACGTAATGCCGAAAACGTTGAAGATGATGGAGCGACATCGGCAGGACATGTCGGTGTTCTCGTATCTCGACCATCCCGGTGTCGGCGGCGGACACGCCTGCACGCGCACGCTTCTTAATGGAATAAAAGCCAGCGACGCTGACGGTGACCGCAGTCGACTGCTCTCACTCGATCAGTTCATCGCCCGCGGGTTCGGCATGGAGAATCGATTCCCGGCGCTGGTCACTGGCAACGGCGCTCCGATTTCATACACCGAAACCGGGATACCCGTGCCGTCCGTTCCGACACCGGATCGATTCTTTAACCTGCTGTTCGTGGATGAGGACGCGAAGACCAAAGATCGCCAGCGGCAGGCACTTGGTGACAACGCCAGCATCCTCGACGTCCTCCTTGAGGATTCGCGTTCACTGCAGCCGCGGCTCGCATCACAGGACCGCGTCAAGCTGGACGAGTACCTGACCGCCGTTCGCGAAACCGAACGCAAGCTGCTTCGGCGCAGGGACTGGATCGACATTTCTAAACCGAAGGTCAAAGCGCCGAAACAGGACGAAGACTCATACGGGCAGTCCGACTATCCCTACGATATGTCGCTGTTCTTCGAGGTCATGGTTCTGGCTCTGCAGACCGAATCGACCCGCGTACTGACGTACCAGATGCCGGGCGGCAACCGCATGTTCCCGTTCGACGGAATCACCATGGGTTACCACACGCTGACACACCATGGCAAAGACCCGGAGAAAGCCGGCCAGATTCAGATCATCGATCGTTACTACCTGACGCAGCTCGCCAGCTTTGTCGATCGGCTGAAGAAGACCAAAGATCGGGAAGGCCAACCGCTACTGGACAGCACGGTCGTCCTGTTCGGAAGTGGTATGGGCAACGCCAGCTCTCACAGCAGTCGCGATGTGCCAGTGCTGGTCGCTGGCGGCGGACTCAAGCATGGCAGCCACCATTCGTTCCCGAAGGACGACAATAAGGGGACGCCACTGTCCAATCTATATGTAACCCTGCTGCGACAGTTCGGCGTCGAGACGGATCGCTTCGCGAGCAGCGAGGGCGATCTCGATCATTTGCTGGCTTAATTTATCATTAGTTATTGGTCATTTGTCATTTGTCATTTGTCATTGTGAGGCGCCGGATACCATGGTGACTGATGAAAAGGCAACTGCTCTCGAGGAACGGCTCATCGACTTTGCGGTGCGAATCATCAAGGTCGTCGATGCGCTTCCAGATTCTGCCGCTGGAAAGCATATCTCACGTCAGTTGATGTGGTCCGGTACTTCACCGGCGCCGAACTATGCCGAAGCGAGAGGACCCGAAAGTCGCGCTGACTTCATCCACAAGTTGAAGATCGCCTTGAAGGAGCTGAACGAGTCCAGTGTCTGGCGCCGCATGGTATCCCGCGCTGAACTGATGAAACAGAACTCC